>DATEKH010000121.1:0-9378 GCA_035277525.1 Allostellaceae bacterium | reverse complement strand
GACTTGCCGCTCACTCTGTCGCGCAAGGCAAGCTGAGCGTTCGCAATTCTGTTCTGAAGTGGCGGACCGAGAGGGGATTCAAGCTTTGCGGAATGCGTTATAACCGCGGATCGATTCAAATAAATCATTGCGGCTTAGGCCGCGCAGCTCTCAGGGCTCGCTCGACGAGCTGGCCCGGATTACCGGCAAGGCCAAGTCGAACCTCTCGCGCACACTGCGGACCATGGAAGGCTACGGCCTGGTCCGCCTCGAACGCGGCGAGCGGGGCCGGATCACGCCCAAGGTCATGCACGATCGGGTGGAGCTGGACCTGCCGCTCACACTGTCGCGCAAGGCAAGCTGACTTTCGCAGTTCTGTTCCGAAGTGGCGGAGGGAGTGGGATTCGAACCCACGATAGGGTTTCCCCTATACACGCTTTCCAAGCGTGCGCCTTCGACCGCTCGGCCACCCCTCCTTGGATTTTTGCAAGGCGGGCGCGAGCCTAACCGAGCCACGACTCGGCTGCAACCGAGCCACGCCGAAGCGACGCCGCGCTTGTCATCGGCCGCGCGATCATCGAGCATGCCGTGGCGGAGTGCGGGAAAGACGAGGCGCGGCAATGCCGGGGACGACGGGCTTTGTGACGATCGGCGATGCCGAGATCGAGGTCAAAAGGCGCGGCAGGGGGAAGCCCCTCATGCTGCTGCCCAGCGAGGAGATGCTCGAGGGCGACGGCGCACTCATCGACGTACTCGCGCGGCACTTCGAGGTCGTGATCCCCTCGCCGCCCGGGTTCGGCGCCTCGAACCGGCCGGACTGGATCACGACGCCCGACGATATCGCCTATCTCTATCTGTCGCTGATCGAGACGCTCGCGCTCGCCGAAATTGTGATGATCGGCTGCTCGCTGGGCGGCTGGATCGCCGCAGAGCTTGCCACAAAGGATGACAGCCGGTTGTCGCGGCTCGTTCTGGTCGATCCCTATGGCATCAAGCCGGGTGGTCCGGGCGAGCGCGACATCGCCGACATCTGGCAGCTTTCGCCGCAACAGACCGCCGCGCTCAGATGGCGCGATCCGGCGAAAGCCAAGCGCGATAGCGCGGCGATGAGCGACGAAGCACTGGCACGCCAGTTTCGCAATCTCGAATCCTTCGCGCGCTTTTGCTGGGAACCCTATATGCACAACCCGAAGCTCAAGCACCGGCTCGGCCGGATCGGCGTTCCGACGCTGCTGGTTTGGGGCGAGGCCGACGGCATCGTCGCGCCCGCCTACGGCGAAGCCTATCGCGCGCTCATCCCCGGCGCCGCGCTGCGCGTGATCCCGGAAGCGGGGCATTATCCGCATCTCGAAAACCCAGACGCCTTTCTCGATACGATCGCGGCGTTCCTTGGGGTGCCCAACCTCGCCGGTGGAGGAGATGCGCCATGAGAGCCTGGCACTTCACCGAGATGCCCTATCCCCATTACCCGCCGGACGAGCCGGCGACGCGCATCAACCTGCCCAACCGGCACTTCGACCCGAAGATCGGCGCCGAGCTCTACAATCGCTATTTCGACGAGCACATGATCGCCGATGAGCTCGGCCTCGACCTGATGCTCAACGAGCATCACCAGACACCGAGCTGCATCGATGCCTGCGCGCCGCTCTCGGCCGCGATCCTCGCGCGCCAGACCAGGAAGGCGCGCATCTGCCTGCTCGGCAATCCGATCGGTCATCGCAATGATCCGATCCGCGTCGCCGAGGAAATGGCGATGGTCGATTGCATTTCGCGCGGCCGGCTCGAATGCGGCTTCGTGCGCGGCGTGCCCTACGAAGTCTATGCCGCCAACACCAACCCGACGCAGACCGTCGAGCGGCTCTGGGCCGGCGTCGACCTTGTGATCAAGGCCTGGGCGTCAATCGATGCGCCCTTCAACTACGAAGGCAAGTTCTGGCACAGGCGCAGCATCAATGTCTGGCCGCGCCCTTATCAGACGCCGCATCCGCAAATCTGGATCACCGGGTCGAGCGACAAGGAGACAACCCGGCGGGTCGCGGAGCGCGGCTGGGTGTTCGCCAATTTCCTCCTGCCCTATGACCGCGTGAAGCCGCTCTTCGACACCTATCGCGCGCACTTCGTCGAGCACGGGCTGCCCGGCGGCGGCGGGCTCGCCTATATGCCGCTGGTGCACACGGCCGATTCCGAAAGCGAAGCCGAAAAAGGCGCCGAGGAGCTGCGCTGGTATCTCACCGCGCCGCGCAGCGAGCCGCATTTCCGCAATCCGCCCGGCTATATGCCGGTCGCCGCCAATGTCGCGGCGATCCGTCAAGCCGAGCGCGGCGGCGCCGTCAATACCCGCAACGCGCCGCTCGACCAGCTGCGCGAGCTGGGCATTCTCGTCGCCGGCACACCCGACATGGTGGCCAAGCAGATCAAGCGCTTTTACGAGCGCGTCGGCGGCTTCGATCATCTGTTGATGATGGACCAGGCCGGCTTCATGAGCCATGAGCGCACCGTGCGCAGCATGACCTTGTTCGCGCGCGAGGTGTATCCGCAGATCAAGGACCTGCCGCGAACCCGGCCTCTGCGCGTTGCGTCCGCCGCCGGCTAGGCTCGGAGCGCGGCCTTCCAGACGGCTCCCATGATGGCGATCGGGCGGTGGATCGGCTGGCTCTTTCTCATGCTCGCGGGTGCCGTTCTCGTGCGCGACCTGCTCGCCTGGCACGACTTGCACCGCTTTGCGCTGCTCTCGCTCGCGGGCTTTTGGCGCGATCTCGATCCCGCGGGGTTTCGCGCCGCCGAGGGCGGGATCAACCGCCTCGCGCCGTGGCTGTGGTCCTGGCTGATCGGTCCCGCCGTGGCGCTCTGGGCCCTGCCGGTGTTCGGCGCGGCGGGCCTCGTTCTGATCCGGGCCTGCCGCCGTCAACAGCGGCGGCGCCGGCGGCGGCGTTGAGCCGCAGGCCTATTCGTCGCCCATCTTCAGCGCCGCCAGGAAGGCGGATTGCGGAATCTCCACCTTGCCGTATTGGCGCATGCGCTTCTTGCCCTCTTTCTGCTTCTCCAAGAGCTTGCGCTTGCGCGTGACGTCGCCGCCATAGCATTTGGCGAGCACGTCCTTGCGCAAGGGCTTGACCGTCTCGCGTGCGATGATCTTGCCGCCGATCGCGGCCTGGATCGCGACCGCAAAAAGCTGACGCGGGATCAAATCCTTCAAGCGCTCGCACAGGGCCCGGCCGCGCCGCTCGGCCTGGCTGCGATGGACGATGAGGGCGAGCGCATCGACCGGCTCGCTGTTGACGAGAATGTTCATCAGCACGAGATCGCCCTCGCGATAGTCTTCGAGCTGATAGTCGAAGCTCGCATAGCCGCGGCTCACGGATTTGAGGCGGTCGTAGAAATCGAACACGACCTCATTGAGCGGCAGCTGATAAACCAGCATCGCGCGCGTGCCGGCATAGGTGAGGTCCTTCTGCACGCCGCGCCGCTCCTCGCAGAGCGCGAGGATGCCGCCGAGATAGGCATCCGGCACCAGGATCGTCGCCTTGATCCAAGGCTCCTCGATATGGTCGATCCTGACCGGATCCGGCATGTCGACCGGATTGTGCAGCGTCATCACCTGCCCGTTGGTCAGATGCACGCGATAGACGACCGAGGGCGCGGTGGCGATGAGGTCGAGATCGAATTCGCGCGTCAGGCGTTCCTGAATGATCTCGAGGTGAAGCAGCCCCAAGAAGCCGCAGCGGAAGCCGAAGCCCAGAGCCGCCGAGGTTTCGGGCTCGTATTCGAAGCTCGCATCATTGAGGCGAAGCTTGGCCAGGCTGTCGCGCAGGCGCTCGTAATCGGCCGCGTCGGTCGGAAACAGGCCGCAGAACACCACCGGCTGCACCGGCTTGAAGCCGGGCAAAGGCTCGGCGGCCGGACGGCGCTCTTCGGTGATGGTGTCGCCGATCCGGCAGTCGGCGACGGTTTTGATGCCGGCGGTGATGAAGCCGATCTCGCCGGGGCCGAGCTCTTCGATCTGCTCGGGCTTGGGCTTGAAGACGCCGACGCGCTCCACCGCATGCGCCGCGCCCGTCGACATCAGCCGGATTTTCAAGCCGGGCTTCAACGCGCCATCCCTGACGCGGACGAGGATGACGACGCCGAGATAGGAATCATACCAGCTATCGACCAGCAGCGCCTTCAGCGGCGCCGCGCCATCGCCCTGCGGCGGCGGCAAGCGCTCGACCAGCGCCTCGAGCACCTGGTCGATATTGAGCCCGGTCTTGGCCGAGATCTCGATCGCGCCGGAGGCATCGAGCCCGATCACCTCTTCGATCTGCTCTTTGACGCGCTCGGGCTCCGCGGCCGGCAGATCGATCTTGTTCAAGACCGGCACGATTTCGTGGCCCGCATCGATCGCCTGATAGACATTGGCGAGGGTCTGCGCTTCGACGCCCTGGCTCGCATCGACCACCAAGAGCGAGCCCTCGCAGGCGGCGAGCGAGCGGCTCACCTCATAGGCAAAATCGACATGGCCGGGCGTGTCCATGAGGTTGAGCTCGTAGGCCTCGCCGTTCTTGGCCTTGTAAGAGAGACGCACGGTCTGCGCCTTGATGGTGATGCCGCGCTCGCGCTCGATATCCATGCTGTCGAGCACTTGCGCGCGCATCTCACGCGCCTCGAGCCCGCCGCAAAACTCGATCAGCCGGTCGGCCAGGGTCGACTTGCCGTGATCGATATGGGCGATGATGGCGAAATTTCGGATATGCCGAAGGTCGGTCATGGTCCTTGTCGAAGATAGGGCCGGGTCGCCTGAGGTGCAACCGACCGCGCCGGCGTCAAGCCGCGGCTAGTGTCCCGATTCCGAAATTCGCCTCATCTCTATATCGGCTCCTCGCGAATTTCGGAATCGAGAGGACACTAGCAACTTATTGAATACTAGTGTCGTTTTGGTTTCGAAGTTCGCGACGTCACCGATATCGGCACTTGGCGAACTTCGAAACCACGACACTAGCCCCTCAGCGTGCCGCCGCTCGCCTTCTCGACCGCGGCGATGAGCCTTTTGGAGAAGGCGTCGATTGTCTCGTCGGTCAGCGTCGCTTCCTGGGGCTGCAGCACGACTGTGATGGCAAGCGATTTCTTGTCCTCCTCGACGCCCTTGCCGCGATAGACGTCGAAGAGCCGCACTTCGGCGACGAGCTTCTTGTCGACGCCGCGCGCGGCGCGCAGCACGGTCTCGGCCGGAACGGACTCGTCGACGACGAACGCGAAGTCGCGCTCGACCGGCTGGAAGGGCGAGAGAACCAAGAGCGGCTTGGCGCGGCTTTGACGCGCGCGCGGCGCCGGCACGGCATCGAGGAATACCTCGAAGCCGACGGCCGGGCCGGCAACGCCGAGACGATCGAGCACGCCGGGATGCAGCTCGCCGAAATGCGCCAGGGGCTTGTTGCCCTGGCGCAGCGTTCCCGAGCGCCCGGGGTGGTACCAGGCGGGCGCTTCGCTCGCAACCTGAAGACTTTCGACGGCGACACCCGCCGCTGCGAGCGCCGCCGACGCATCGGCCTTGGCGAGGAACGCCTCGACCGCGCGGCCGGGATCGTCCCAGCGCTTGACGCCGGTGCGGCCGGCGCGAATGCCGGTCGCCATTTGCCATTGGCCTTCGGGCGTGTCGTCCCGGTAAAGCGGCCCGATCTCAAAGAGCGCGCCATTGGGACTGCCGCGATCGGCATTGCGCTGCGCGGCAGTCAGCAAATTGGGCAGCACCGAAGGCCGCATCACATCGAGCTCGGCGCTGATCGGATTGGCGAGGGTGAGCGGCGCGCCGCCGCCATCGAACAGCTCGGCCTGCGCCTTGGCCATGAAGGAGAAGGTCACGGCCTCGACGAGGCCGCGCGCGGCGAGGCTGCGCCGCACCAGCGCGACGCGGCGCTGCGCCGCCGAGAGCGCCGGCTTGGGCAGCGCGGTGTCGCGCACCAGCGGCACCACGGGAATGGCATCGTATCCGCGGATGCGCAGGATCTCTTCGACGAGGTCTGCTTCGCCTTCGATATCGCCGCGCCAGGAAGGCGGCTCGACCGCGAAGCCGTCGGCAGCGCTTTCGACCTTGCAGCCGAGATCTTCAAGAATGCGCCGCTGATCGATCGGCGAGATGACGACGCCGCCGAGACTCTCGACCCGCCCCTCGCGCAGGTGATAGCGCCGGCGCCATGCCGGCACTTCGCCCGCAACCGTCACCGCGCTCGGCTCGCCGCCGCAAAGCTCGAGAACGAGCCGCGTCGCGATCTCGATGCCGGGGCCAACGAATTCCGGATCGACGCCGCGCTCGAAGCGATAACGCGCATCGCTTTGCAGACCAAGCTTGCGCCCGGTGGCGGCGGTCCGCACCGGATCGAAGAAGGCGGCTTCGATGAAGACGTCGCGCGTCGCTTCCGTGCAGCCGGTGCGCGCGCCGCCGATGACGCCGCCGAGACTCTGCGCGCCCGCTTGATCGGCGATGACGGTCATCTCGGGATCGAGCGCGTAAGACTTGCCGTTCAAGGCATCGAGCGTCTCGCCGGGCAGCGCGCCGCGCAGCACCAGATCGCCCTGAAGCTTGGCGGCATCGAAGGCATGGAGCGGCCGGTCGAGATCGTAGGTAAGAAAATTGGTGATATCGACCAGGGCCGAGATCGGCCGCAAGCCGATCGCGCTCAACCGGTCCTGCAGCCAGCGCGGGCTTGGCCTGTTCGTAACGCCGCGAATGAGGCGGCCGAGGAACAGCGGACAGGCTTTGTGATCGGGGCCATGCAAACGCACGGCGATCGGGCAGGGATATTTCCCGGCGACCGGCGCAGCTTCGAGCGGCTTCAAGCGCCCCAGCCCGGCGGCCGCGAGATCGCGGGCGATGCCGCGCACGCCGAGGCAATCGGCGCGGTTGGGCGTCACCTTCACATCGAGCACGGGATCGTCGAGCCCCATTGCCGTGGCGAAAGCCGTGCCCGGCGCAAGCTCCTCCGGCAGCTCGATGATCCCCTCGTGATCCTCGGAGAGCTTCAGCTCATAACCCGAGCACAGCATGCCGTTCGATTGGACGCCGCGGATCTGGCTGGCCTTCAGCACCATGCCGCTGCGCGGAATGACCGTGCCGGGCGGCGCGAACACGCCGACGAGACCGGTGCGCGCATTGGGCGCGCCGCACACGACCTCGACCTCGCCTTTGCCCATATCGACACGGCAGAGCTTCAGCCGGTCGGCATTGGGATGCGGCTTGGCATCGACAACGCGGCCGATGACGAAACCCTTGAGATCCTTGGCGCGGTTCTCGACCGATTCGACCTCGAGCCCGCCCATGACGAGCGTCTGAGCGATCGCCTCGAGCCCAGCGTCGGTGTCGAGATGCGTCTTGAGCCAGGCGAGCGTCGTCTTCATCGCGCGCCGGTGATGAGCGAGGGCTGATCGAGCGCCGCGAAGCCGTAATGCCGGAGCCAGCGCAGATCGCTGTCATAAAAGGTGCGCAGATCGGGGATGCCGTATTTCAGCATGGCGATGCGCTCGATCCCCATGCCGAAGGCAAAGCCCTGATATTCGGCCGGGTCGACGCCGCAATTGGCGAGCACCTTGGGGTGCACCATGCCGGAGCCGAGGATTTCGAGCCAATCGGCGCCCGCGCCGATCTTCAACCCGCCCCCTTCGCGCGAGCAGCCGATATCGACCTCGGCCGAAGGCTCGGTGAACGGGAAATAGCTCGGCCGGAAGCGCACCGGCAGATCGTCGATGTCGAAAAAGGCGCGGCAGAATTCGATGAGGCAGCCCTTCAAATGGCCCATATGGATGTGCTTGTCGATGACGAGGCCTTCGACCTGATGAAACATCGGCGAATGCGTGGCGTCGTGGTCGCTGCGAAAGGTGCGGCCCGGAACGATGATACGGATCGGCGGCTTCTCCGCCTGCATGGTGCGGATCTGCACCGGCGAGGTATGGGTGCGCAGCACTTTGCGCGCTTCGGGCCGGGTGCCAGCGGCGCCCATCAAATAGAAGGTGTCCTGCTCCTGCCGCGCCGGATGCTCGGGCGGGATGTTGAGCGCGGTGAAGTTGTAGAAATCCTCTTCGATATGCGGCCCTTCGGCGACCGTGAAGCCCATCTCGCCGAAGATTGCGATGAGCTCGTCGATCGTCTGGCTGATCGGATGGATGCGCCCGTCGCTCTCGGCCTTGACCGGCAGGGTCACATCGAGGCGCTCTTGCACGAGCCGCTGATCGAGCGCCGCACGCTCGAGCCGCTGCCGCGCCGCGCCAAGCGCGGCTTCGAGACTTTCCTTGAGCGTGTTGACCGCGGCGCCGCGCGCCTTGCGCTCCTCGGGCGGCAGCGCGCCCAGACCCTTCAATAGCCCGGTCACTTCACCGTTGCGGCCCAAAGCCGAGACGCGGATTTGCTCGAGCGCATCAAGGCTCGGCGCCGCCGCGATCTGGCGCAGCCATTCCTCGCGCGTGCTGTCGAGACTGTCCATCGCCGCCGGCCCTCAGGCCTGGGCGAGCGCCGCTTGTGCCTGAGCCACGATCGCTTGAAACGCTTGGGGCTCGCGCGCGGCGAGGTCGGCCAGCACCTTGCGGTCCAGCTCGATGCCCGCACGCTTCAAGCCGTTGATGAATTGCGAGTAGGTCAAGCCGCCCTCGCGCGCACCCGCATTGATGCGCTGAATCCACAGCGCGCGGAAATTGCGCTTCTTCGCCCGCCGGTCGCGATAGGCGTAACGCAGCCCCTTCTCGACCTTCTCGATGGCGACGCGGAAGCTCGACTTGGCGCGGCCGCGATAGCCCTTGGCGAGCTTCAGGACCTTTTTGTGACGCGCATGGGCGGTAACGCCCCGTTTGACATGCGCCATGGCTCAGCCCCTCAGATAAGGCATGTAGGTCAGGACGAGATTGGCGTCGCCCTTGCGCAGCACCATGGTGCCGCGCGCCTTGCGCTTCATCTGTTTCGGTTTGGAGATGAGCCGGTGCCGCTTGTGTGCGACCGCGGCCTTGATTTTTCCCGTGGCGGTGCGCGAGAAGCGCTTCTTGGCGCCGCTCTTGGTCTTCATCTTGGGCATTTCGTCCTCTCTTTTTGACGGATTTGCGAAAAGGGGGCGAGGCATGCCCTTGAGCCAGCCACCCGCTCGAAGGCGCGGTTTATAACCGCGCCCGCATCATATGGCAAGGGCGCGGAGATGCCCCGCGCCCTTGTTCGCGTCGTTCTCGGGATATCAGCCCTGGTTCGTGACCTGGCCGCTGTCGGGGTCGATGCGGACGGTTTGGTTGTGGCCGTTCTTCACGACAGTGGCGGTGAAGTCCTTGCCGTCGCGCTTGAAATCGTTGAACGAGCCATAGCCCTTGGCCTCGAGCAGGTTGAGGGCGCTCGTCATGCGCTGCGCCTCGTGGCTGCCGCTCATCGCCATGGCTTCCTTGGCGTGATGCCGG
>DATEKH010000120.1:0-24590 GCA_035277525.1 Allostellaceae bacterium | reverse complement strand
CCTAGGCCCGTGCGGGCTCGGCGGCGCCGCGCTCGGCAAGTGCCTTCTGCCACGGCGTGCCGAGCGGCAGCATCAGCTCCGCGGCGCGGATTTGTGCGTAGTCGATCGGCTGCGCCAGGCCGAGGGGCGCCTCGCCGCTCTCGCTGAACCGGCGCACCGAGGCGAGCATCAGCCGGCGCATGCGCACGATCGCCTGATCGCCGACGCCCAAATGCTCTTTGCTGCGGTCATAGAGCGGGCCCATGCTCTCCTGGATCATCGCGTCCTCGACCTGCACGCCGGAAACGCCCGAGAAGGATTCGCCGCGCTTCATCATCTCGCGATCCTGCAGCCAGTTGTTCTCGCGGCTGCGGAACATCGAGAAATTCTTGTCGATGTCGATGCCGAGACGGAACCCCGACCATGCGACTTGCCGCTGCCGCTCGGCGGCGTCGATCGGCTTGTCGGGCGTGTAGCGCACGAAGTAGAGGAAGGTTGAGTGATCGTCGATTGGAACGAAAGCCTGCAACGTTCCCCAGCCTTTCTGGCCGGGAAAGATGCCATAGAACGGCGCGACGAAATGGGTGACACGGATATAGGCGTTCTTCTCCGGCTCGATCATCGGCTTGCGAATGGCCGCGTAGCGGAAGCCATAGGGCGTGTCCTCGACATCGAGCCGCGGCCGCCCGTCATTCGACGGCCGCTCGACCTGCAGAGAGCTGCCCTTGTAATCCGATACCGCGAGCCCCGCGGCCGGCTTGAAGGTGTCGGTGTGGAGGAAGTTCGAATGCGCGGTATCGATCACGCCTTCGAGGCATTGCACCCAATTGCAGGCGATGCGCGCCTTGACCACGACGCAATGCGAGGTGGGCAGCCGATTGAACTCGAAATCGAGCGGCGGCGGCTGCAATTCCGGCGGCCCGAGATACGCCCAGACGATGCCGCCGGCCTCGCGCAGCGCATAGGCTTTGGCGCGCACATTGGTCTTGAGCGGGCTCGTCTCGGGCTCGGCCGGCGTGTCGAGGATGCGGCCGGTCACGTCGAACTTCCAGCCGTGATAGAGGCAGCGCAGGCCGCATTCCTCGTTGCGGCCCAAGGCGAGCGCGGCGCCGCGATGCGGGCAGAGCTCGTCGAGCATGCCGACCCGGCCCTTTGAGTCGCGGAAGGCGACGAAGCTCTCGCCGAGGAGGCGCACACGCTTGGGATCGCCGTCGGCCTCGAGCTCCTCGCTCATGAGCGCAGGGACCCAGTAGCGGCGGATCATCCGGCCCATCGGCGCTTGCGGTCCGATGCGGCAGAGCAGCTCGTTTTCTTCGCGTGTCAGCATGGCGATACCTCGCGGTGATGACGACCCGCCATCAGGCTAGGACGCTTCGCGCTGCGGCGGAAGTTCTTCCCTCGCCTAGCGCCATAACCGCGCAGTTATGGCGGCGGCCATCCCTTTGCCCCCGCGGCCGAAAGAAGGCAATCACACATGACGCTGCATGAGCAGGCGTGCGCCCTTCGACGACGCGAAGTTTATCCTGAGCGCCGCCGGCGGCGGCGAAGGGCTCCGCTCGGGGAGAGGAACAGTAGGTGATGGCATTCAAGGACCACCTCATCCCGAGCGAAGTCGAGGGATGCATGGCCGATTTCCAACGCGATGCGTTGGTACTACCTGCCGGAAGAGGGAGCGCGACTGCTATTTGTTGTCGAAGATCTGGAACTTGATCGGCACGCGGATGATGACCTGCGTATTGGGCGCGTCATGGGTCACGCCGATGCTGGTCGTCAGCGTCGTCGAGATGCGGTCGCTGAATTTATAGGAATAGCCGATCAGGACCTGCCCTACTTGAAGGTCCGTCCCAGGCTGCGCGACGCTGTTGATCGTGGTCTTGAAGAAGGATTCGTAGTCGTAGCCGAGGCTGAACGAGGATTGCTCATTGATGCCAAAGCCGAGGCCGAAGGAAGCGTGGATCGCGCCGCCGGGATTGATATTCGCGGCGCCGCCGACGAGCGGCGAATTGACGCTGCGGCCGAAGGTATAGAGATAGCCGAGGCTGCCGAAGAACACCGCCGGGTCGCTCGGATAGATCGCGGTCATGCTCGGCTCGAGCGTGTAGAAGCCCGAGCCGGTTGCAACCCGCGTTGGCAGCGGCGGGCTCACATTGGTGTTGACGGGCACCGAGAAGGGATCGGAGCCCGTGCGCGTCTTGAACAGCGCGTTGCCGATGAGATAGGGCCAGCCGCCTTCGCCGGCATTGAACTGATAGTGGCCGCCGAGGACGATGTCGCCGAGATCGCTGCCTTCGGTGTTGAAGGTGGTCTCCTGCGCCGTGCCGCTCACCGGCCGGGTGGTGGTCTCCTGCGTCGCATAGACATAGGGGATCTGCACCTCGGCCTCGGCGCGGTCGGTCAGCCCCATGCGGAAGGTGTTGAGGAATTGCAGCGTGTTGTGATTGACCGACTCGACGTTGATCGTGCCGATGAGAAGGGGCAGCACGGTGAAGCCCGAGATGATCGCCTCGCTGTCGGTGCTATGCGCGAATTCGAATGTCGGCTCCCAAACCAGCGCTCCCCTGGGCGTAAGCACGCCGCCGCGATCCGGCAGCACGTTGATCTCGGGTGGCCGCTCCGGCCGCGCGGGCGCCTGGCCGACCGGCTGTTGCGTCTGCGCGACCTCGCCGCCGGTGCCGGCGCCGCGCAGCGTGCCGAGGATCTTCGCGCCGAGCGGCTGTGCCGGCGCGGCAGACGCTGCGGCTGGCGCCGTCTGCGTCTCTCGCGCACGCAGCACGTCGATCTGCTGCTGCTGCTCGCTCAGCGCCTTTCTTTGCTCGTCGAGCTGGCGCATCTGCGCCTTCAAGAGCTTCTCCTGCGCGTCGAGCTTGGCTTTTTGCGCCGCAAGCGTCGCGCGGACCTGGTCGATATCGCTGGCCGAGGCCGGATCGGCGTGGGCCGGAAGTGCCGTGCCGATCAAAGCGGCCGTTCCGGCCGAAACGACGAAGCGCGCGAATTTCTTTCGCGCGAGGCGACGACCAACCATTTTTCGTTTCCCCCGTCAGCGTGATGGTGATTGCGGATTGAGTCCGAAGCGACGCATGTAGCGGTAGAGCGTCATGCGAGAGATTTTGAGCGCGCGCGCCGTGCGGCTGACATTGCCGCCATGGGCGGCAAGCGCGGCGCGCAGCTGCGCCTCGCCAACGTCGCGCGGCCTCGAATGGCTCTCGGGCGAAGCCGCCACGGCGCGGCCGAGCGTCGTCCGGCTCAAGCCGAGATCGTGCGGCCCGATCCACGCGGAATCCGCCATCACCACGGCGCGGCGCATGCTGCCGATCAGCTCGCGCACATTGCCGGGCCAACGGTGCTCGCGCAGCATCTGCCGCGCCTCCTCGCCCAAGCCGGTGATCGCGCGGCCATGTTCGGCGGCGAATTTGCGCAGGAAGAAGGTCGCCAAGAGCTCGATGTCCTCGCCGCGCTCGCGCAAGGGAGGCAGCGGGAGGTTGAGGACGTTCAAGCGATAGAACAGATCCTCGCGGAACCGTCCCTGGCCGATCGCCTGGGCGAGGTCGACATTGGTTGCGACGATGACGCGCGCATCGACCTCGATCGGCCGCGTGCCGCCGACGCGGTCGATCGTGTGCTCCTGTAGAAAGCGCAGCAGATGGCCCTGGAGCTCGAGCGGCAGATCGCCGATCTCGTCGAGAAAGATCGTGCCGCCGCTCGCCGATTCGAGCCGGCCGATGCGCCGCTGCGCCGCGCCCGTGAAGGCGCCTTTCTCATGGCCGAAGAGCTCGCTGGCGATGAGCGTCGGCGGCAGCGCGCCGCAATTGATCGCAACGAACGGGCCGCTGCGAAAGGCCGAGCGCTCATGGATCGCCTGCGCCACCAGCTCCTTGCCGGTTCCGCTTTCGCCGGTGATCAGCACTGGCGCCTTGGTGGCGGCGTAGCGGCGGATTGCGGCGTAGACGCGCTGCATCGCCGGGCTGTTGCCGACCATGAAAGGCTCGGGCTCCTCGGCCGGCTTTTCCGCGGCGTCGGCGAGGGGCGCCTGCGACCAGAGCTGCGGAAAGAGCGCCTCGACATCGGTACCGAGGCGCGAGGCGGCGACCAGCAGGAGATCGGCGAGAGTTTCGACGTCGAGGCCGGTCAGCTTCGCGCGCAGCGCCGCGTTTTGCTTGGCCGTGGCGCCGGGCTTGTCCGCAGCGTGCGGATGATCGATGCCGGCGATCTTTTCGGCGAACTTCCCGACTTCGCCGGAGGCAGGCTGCGCTCGCCGCCCCGGAGAATGCTCCCCCGCCAGATCCGCCGGCATTGACTGCTGCCCTACCCCGTTCCCGTGTCTCGCCCTATCGTTCCGCGAGACGCGTAGTCTGTAACAACCAACGCGAGAATGTATCGGCCCTTGTTACAAATTGGTCAACTAAATTCATCCCAAATGCGAAGTTGATAGGGATCGCGGGCTTGGTGGACGGTTTTCATAACTTCAATCAGGGATTGCAAGGTTAAGGCTGGCAAAGTCTCGGAAAATCTAGTGGACGAGGACCGGAACCGGGGCCGGCGTCGTGTTTGGCGGGGTGACGGTCATGGGCGTGGCGGTCGGGCTGGCCGGCACGCTTCCGGCGCCCGAGGACGGCACGATCCGCCGGTTCTCGTCCCACAGAATGACGCTCATTTGCAAGGTGCCGCTGGGAGCGCCGGGGGCCGCGCCTTCAGCGCGCGAGCCCTCGAGCTGATGCGCATCCAAGGGGCTGCAAAAGCTCGAACATTGCAACGAGACCTGTTCCGCGCCCGCCACGGCCGGGCGCGCGCAGCCGACACAGAGGCCGAGCGCAGCCACAACCGGGACGAGCCCCAGGGAAAAGACGCGCGACGCGGCCCGATACGTAGACGCGATCATGGAATGTGCTGCCGATCGGGTGGTCATAGCCGCCGCTCCCGCGTTCTCTCGTTCGCAGAAAGCTCCTGTGCTTTGCGAATTCCTCGACCAAAACGCAATCCCCATGCCAGACGCGATGCGCCGACACGATGATGGGAAATTCGTGAAGGATCTCCGCAATTAAGATTAAGCATCTATGACATCCGAGAAATTGAATCAAATGTCACACAAATTGTCTCAGTGTCACAGCGCCGAGACAGCGAGACGGTGATTGCGACGGGTCTTGCGCTGAGCCGCGCGACGCCGAGCCTCGTGGAGTTTCAATTCCTTACCAAAGCGTAAACGCTGTGACTGATCGGTGGCACGGCGGTTGCAACCAGGTCCATGCCGGTGCGTGGGGCAGGGAGGACAGTCTTGTGGTCCGTTCGCTCGGGTGACCGGATGGTTCAGGCTCAACTCTTGGAGGAATTTCGATGAAACAGGTTATGTACGGCACCGTCTCGGCCCTGGCTCTCGTCCTGGCGCTGGGCGGTGTGGCGAAGGCGAACGATCATCACCACGCGAAGTCCGAGGCGGCGATCGCGGGCGCGTTCACGGGTGCGGGCGTCGTGGGCAACGGCGCGGTCTACAACGCCATTCTTGGCGACAACGAGATCGACGACCACGCCTTCACCAACGCCACCGGCGCGTTCAATATCGGCCAGAATGCCAGCATCAACAGCGCGGTGCAGCAGAGCATGGCGATCGCCGCGGTCGTCAATACCGATGGCAGCGACACCGTGAAGGAAGGCTCAAACGAACTCGCGCTCGCAGCCGCGGGCGGCTACAACTTCGTCGGCTGCAATGACGCCTGCCTTACTCTCCTGGGCGGCGGCAACGAGATCGAGAACGCGGCGTTCGAATACGCCACGGGCGCGTTCCAGATCCTGCAGAACCGCAGCGTGAACAGCGCCGTGTCGCAGAGCATGGCGATCGGCGCGGTGGTCAACACGGATGGCCGTGACGCCAATACCTTTGGCAATCAGACGGCTCTCGCCGTGTCGGCTCTCGGCGCGGACGTCGTCGGGAACCACGCGGGCGGCACGCTGACCCTGCCGAACCTGTTCGATTCGTTCACGAACAACAACGTGATCACGGACAGCTCGTTCCAGCATGCGACCGGCGCGTTCAACGTTCTGCAGAACGCGAGCTTGAACAGCTCGGTGCAGCAGGGCATGGCGATCGGCGCGGTCGTCAATACCGCTCATTAATCCGCTTAACCGGCGGGAGGGCGCGAAGCCTTCCCGCCGGCTCTATCTCGCCCGGCGATAACCAGGCGGAACGGCGGATTATTGGGAGGGTAGGATGATGAAGGGTTCTTTCTTGGCGGCAGCCGCGTTCGCGTGCGTCGCCGTGGCGGCTTACGCGGCGCAGGCCGCGGAGCGTCATGTAAGTCAAAATCCGTTCGGCAGCGCGGCGATTTCCGAGGACGCGATGTCGAATCTTCGCGGCGGCGATTCGCCGGTGCAGATTTCGGACCAGAACGCGACCAGCTCGGGCAATAGCTGCGTCGTTTGCGTCAGCGGCGCCAACACGGTCGGCCTGAGCTCCTTTGCCGGCGCGACCGGCGTTTTCACGGTGATGCAGAATTCCGGCAATAACGCCCTGCTGCAGAACACGACGCAGGTGAATGTGAGCATCCACTGAGCGCCGGGCCAGGGGAGAGACCATCGATGAGCATTTGCCGCGGCTTGGCGCTGTTGGGTGCGACGGGTTGGCTGGTTCTGGCCTCGGCCGGCTTCGCATCGGCCGGGCAAGTCCCGATCGAGAGTGCCGGCACGAGCTTCAACGTGCCGATCACGACGTTCAAGGAAATGCATTTTCGCCGCGTCGTGCATCAGCAATACGACTACAGCTGCGGCTCGGCGGCGCTCGCGACGCTCCTCACCTATCACTATGAGCGCCCGACGCTCGAGAGCACGGCGCTCAAATGGATGTTCGAGCACGGCGATCAGGCGAAAATCCGCAAGGAAGGCTTCTCGCTGCTCGACATGAAGCGTTATCTCGCCTCGATCGGTCTCGATGGCGAGGGCTATCGCGTTACGCTCGACAAGATCGCCGAGGTCGGCATACCCGGCATCATCCTCGTCAACGTGAAAGGCTATTCGCATTTCGTCGTTTTGAAAGGAATACGCGGGGACAAGGTCCTGATCGGCGATCCCGCGCTCGGCGCGAAGTTGATGACGCGCGAGGACGTCGAGAAGATCTGGACCGGCGTGTTTTTCACGGTCGCGAGCGACGTCAAAGAGGCCAAAGCCGAATTCAACCGCAAAGACGACTGGGCCGCGCAGGCTTCGGCGCCGCTCGGCTGGGCGATGAGCCGCGAAAGCCTGGCGAGCATGACCTTGCTGCTGCCCAGCGCACAGAGCTTCTGAGAGGGCCCGGAGAATGAAAAAGGCTGGAATGGGCGCGCTTTTAGCCGCTTCCGTCGCGCTCGGAGCGCTGATGTTGATTCCGACTCGCGGCGCCGATGCCGCTATCATGAACCCCTCGCCCTTTGGCGGCGCGGCGCTCGTGCCCGATAGCGCGCTCGCCCAGATGCGCGGCGGATTCAATCACGGCGGTCAATTAATTCCCTTCGGTCTCGATCTCGACATCCACAGCTTCGCGAATGGCCACGAGATCGCGAGCATGCATATCGACAATGACGGCGGGAATTGGCACGTCAACAACCACAATTTCAACAAGACGATCGATGTGACGAGTCTTGCGGGGGCCGGCGGGGGATCGACCGCGGTCGGCAATTTCTTGACCTCGAGCGCGATCATCACGCAGATCCAGAACAGCCAGCCGAACGCCAATCTCTCGACCTTGCAGACCGTCGATGCCGCCTTGAGCGGCGCGGCGCTCGCGAGGCTGGTCAAGGATATGACGAACGCGGCGACCCAGGCGGCGCTGGTTAACATCCTGAAGCGTCACTGACGGGAACTGCCGGCGCAGCGTTGCTCTGGTCGCACGCCTATGACAATCTTCGCCGCGCCGGCCGCACCGGCGCGGCTCTTAAGAGTCAGTCCTGAGGAGTAATGATCATGAATCGCTGGATGCTCGCGATCTCGGCTTCGTGGCTGATCGCTGCGGTCGGGCCGGCCTTGGCGAGCGAGGCGGCGATCGATCTGCAATCCGGTCTCGAGGCCGCGCAGCGCGGCCATTTCGACGATGGCATCCGCCTCCTGACCATGGCGATCAACGCGAAGGAGCTTTCGCCGGCCGATATGGAACAGGCGCTGAAGGCGCGTGGCCTGATGTATCAGCGCGAGAACAAGCAGAGAGAAGCGCTTGCCGATTATAGCGCCGCGGTCCAGCTCCAGCCCACCGATGCTGCCGCCTACGATATGCGTGGCACCGCTTATGCCGGGACCGGCCAGATCGACCGCGCCATTGCCGATTACAACAAGACGCTCCAGCTCGCGCCCCATGACGTCGCCGCCCATGTCAATCGCGGCTTCGCCTACATCGTCAAGCGGCAATACAAGCAAGCCATCGCCGATCTCGACACGGCCCTCGAGCTCTCGCCCAAGGATTTCGCCGCCTATCGCAACCGCGCCACGGCCTATCGCTCGCTCGGCGATTATCGCAAGGCCGCGGCCGATTACGGCGCCGCATTGCGTCTCAACCCCAAAGATCCGAATGTCGGATATGAGAGCGGGCGGGCGAAATACCAGCTCGGCGACTTCGCGGGCGCAGCCCAGGACCTCTCGCGCAGCCTCAGCTCGTTTCCGAACCAGCCCTATACCGTCATCTGGCTCTATCTCGCGCAGGCGAAAGCCGGCAAGCCCGACCCGCAAGCGCTCGCAGCCAATGCGGCCAAAACCAATTCAACGGCTTGGCCGGCGCCGATCATTGCGCTGTTCGAAGGGAAGGGCAGCGTGCCCGGCGTGCAAAGCGTCGCGGTGGTGGGCAGCGCGAATGCCCGGGCGGTGAAGGCCTGCGAGCTTCCGCTCTACATCGGCGAGTATCAACTCTTGAAAGGCGATCGGACCGCCGCGCATCAATCCTTCGAGACCGCGACGCAGGTTTGTCCGCCGTCGATCTTCGAACATGACGCCGCGCAGGAAGAGTTGCGGCGCATGAAGGGCTGAGCCCTTCGGCGCCTCCGCTTAACGGGCGCCTGAAGCGCGGTGCCGCCCCTCAAGCGGCGTCGAGGCAGCGCGCGACACTGGTTACGAGCTCGTCCGGCTCGAACGGCTTTTGCAGCACCTCGGCGGCGCCGAGCTTGCGCGCGGCGCTCAGGAAATCGAGCGTTCCGTGCCGCCCGCCGCCCGAGACCGCCACGATCTTGGCGTCGGGCTGCTCGGCGAGGATCGAGCGGATCGTCTCGATGCCTTCCTTCTCCGGCATGATGATGTCGGTGATGATGAGGTCGGGCCGCTCCGCGCGCATCCGCGCAAGCCCCTCATTGCCGTCGCCTGCAGTGACCGTCTCGTAGCCGGCAAGATCGAGGATGCGTGCCATCGTGCTCCGAACCGCGTCGTTGTCGTCGATGATGAGAATTTTTTTCATGCTTCCTCGCTTGCCCGATGCCGACGACACCGCGCCTTACGCCACATCTCGATCGCGCGCCGCGGCGGTTTCAAGCCGCTCGACGGCCGGCAGAAGAATGACGAATTCCGAGCCTTTGCCCGGCTGGCTGTGAACCTCGATCGTGCCGTCATGGGCGGCGACGATGCCGTGCACGACTGCGAGGCCGAGCCCCGTGCCCTCGTTCACCGGCTTGGTGGTGAAGAACGGCTCGAAGATGCGGTCGAGATGGGCGGGATCGATGCCGCAGCCGGTATCGGCGACACAAAGGCGCAGCATTGGGCGGGCCGCATCGGTCGTCGCGGCGGCCGATCCGAGCGCGACGGTCACCGTGCCGGGCCTCTCGCCGATGGCGTGCCCGGCGTTGGTCACGAGGTTGACGAGAACCTGCTGCAGCTGGCCCGCGTCGCCGAAAATCGGCGGCACCGCGTCGAGGCGTTCCACCAGGCGCAACGTCGCGGGCAGGCTCGCCCGCAGCATCGCGAGCGCCTCGCCAAGCACGGCGCGGAGATCGATCTCGCGCTTGTCGAGCTCCTGCTTGCGGCTGAAGGCGAGAATTTGGCGGACGAGGCCGCGCGCTCTTTCGCTCGCCGCGACGATCGTCGACATGTCCTTGCGCACCGGAGTGTCCGGCGGCAGCAGGCGCAAGGCCAGCTTCGAGAGCGCGAGAATGGGTACCAGCGTGTTGTTGAGATCATGCGCGATGCCGCCGGCGAGCGTGCCCAGCGCCTCGAGCCGCTGCGAGTGGCGGAGCTGGTTCTCGAGCTCGGCCTCGCGCTGCTCGGCGAGGCGCTGCTCGGTCACGTCCTGATAGGTGCTCGTCAGCAGCAACGGGCTTCCGTCGTCGGCGAAACTGATCTTGGCCTCGCGCCGAACCCAGCGGACCGCACCGTCGGGCCGCACGATGCGGTATTGCAGCGAAGGCGAATCATCGCCGGCGAGGGCCGCGGTGATCGCGCTCGTGACACGCTTGCGGTCCTCGGGGTGGACGCGGGAAACGACCGTCTTCAAATCGGGGGCGCCGTTCTCGGGCGAAAGTCCAAAGATGCGGAACAGCTGGTCGGACCAAACGATCTCGCCGCTGCGGAAATCGCGCACCACGCTGCCGGTGTTCGACACGCGCTGCGCCTCGTTGAGCTGCGCCTGGCTTTCGCGCAGCGAGACCTGGATCTTCTTCAAGGCGGTGATGTCGATGCGCAGCCCCGCCGTTCCGCCATTCGGCATCCGGCGCTGGGTAATCAACACCCAGCGCCCATCGGGTAAGAGCCGCTCGCGCGGCGCGCCGGGCTCGCGGTGCCGCTCGATCCGCTCGGCCAGCCATTCCTCCTCACGCCCCTTGGCCTCCGGGTATTGGCCCGTATTCAGCCCGGCGCGAAGGATGGCTTCGAAGCGCGTCCCCGGAACCATCGCTGCGGCGCTTCCCGGATAGAGGCGCAGATAGGCATCGTTGCATAAGAACAGCCGATCGTCCTCGTCGTAGATGACGAAGCCTTCGGAAATGCTGCCGACCGCGTCGCGCAGCAAGGTTTCGGCGCGCCGTGCCCGCGCCTGCGCCGCGACGATCTCGTTCTCGAGGGTCGCGGTGCCGCGATAGCCCGTGAACCGGCCGGTCTCGTCGAACACCGGCTTGCCGCTGACGGCGAAGTGAAATCTCTGGCCGCTTGGCTTCAAGCAGCTGTAGCGGAATTGGCGGAAAGGGCGGTGCGCGTCGAGCATGGCCTTGTATTCGCGCCAGAGCGGATCGGTGACAGGATCGGCGCCGGCAAGCTCCCATCGGGTCTTACCCAGCGGCACATCGAGCTGCGTGCCATCGCGATCGATGAGGCTTTCGCGATGACCGGTGACGGCGACGAAGCGGTGATGCTCGTCGGTTTCCCAGATCAGCTCGGCCGCGACCTCGGCGACATCGCGAAAGCGCGCTTCGCTCTGCCGCAGCTCGCGCAGCGCGGCCTCGCTTTGCGCGACGGCGCGCCGCAACGCGCGCTGCTCGCGGGATTGAGCGATTGCACGCCGCCCGAGCATGATTGCGGCGGCGATCCCCATGCCAAAGCCGCGCCGCCGGCGCGGCCGTTTTCGAGGAGGCGGCGCGGAATCGTGAGAGGGCAGGGTCATGGTCATCACCAAGGCCCGGGCTTTGGCGCGCGGTCCCGCTGTTCTCGCATTGCAGGCAAAGTGGCGCCCTACCTTCCATGGCAACTGGCGATGGTGAATTCTGCGGTCGCAACGTTAATGGGCGCTTAATCCTTATTCGTCCTTTGACAACGACTTGACCGTAGGCTCTTTGCGATCGCGTGAAGATCATGCCTGCCCCGCGCGGTTGCGGGGCGGAAGACCGCCGCAAGGACAGGGGCGATGGCAAAGTCGGGCAGCTACCTTCGACCGGAACTCGATGTCGGGTCCTCCCGGGTGTTCAACTGCAACGACATCGCGCGCCGGCTCGAGCGCCAGAAGACCGAAGATCGGTACTTCTTCAAGAATCCGAGCATGAACACGCTGGTCTTCCTCAAGGAGCCGCTCACCGACGAGCGCGTCGAGCCGCATCCTTCGGGCTTCGCGGTCGGGACGAAGCTCTACATCCCCTATAACGACGCCAATGTCTATGAAGGCGGGCGCTCGGTCTTCTGCCACAGCAAGCAGCTGATGGATGTTCTCAACCAGCATTTCGGCTTCGACAGCGCGAAATTCCCCAAGGAGGATCTCGACCGCGATCTGAAGGTGCTCAGCGTCCTCGACAAGCTGCCGTCGCTCGACGTGTTCCTCATGCGCGACGCGCTGGAGCTCGACGGGCTCACCGTCAATCAGCGCTATTTCGAGATCGAGGAAGCCCAGCGCGGCGCCATTCAGGAGTTCATCCGCGGCAAGATCGAGCCCATGGTGCGTGCGGCCTATGGCGGCGAGCAATCGGTCGGCCAGCGCGTGTCGCAGCTCGTCGACAAGATCTGGGAAGCCAGGGACACGGCCGCGCTCGACAGCCTCATCAAGGCCTTCCGCATCCCGACGGAGGATGCGCCCGCCATCTTTGCGTCATGGAAGGGCATCATCTTCTATTGCTATGAATATGCGCGTACCCGCGAAAACCGCGAGAATTTCGCGCGCTGGCTCAAGGACGGCGCTCAAGAGCGCGAATTGGTGCCGAAGGCGCAGCACGACATGATCGATCAGACCCGCCGCGCCATCGTCGAGCGGTTGCGCGACCACTGGAAGGATGTCGAAGCCAACGCCAAGCAATATGACAGTGTCTATGCCCAATTCACCGAAAGCTCGGACCCGGCGAATTTCATTGCTTTCCTGCGCGGCGCCAAGAGCATCTATTGGCGCATGGGCGATTCGCTGAGCAAGATCAGCCATGCGGTCAATTGCTGGGACATCATCACGAGCACCTTCCCGAACCGGCGGCTGCCCTCCGAGCATCTGGAGCCGCTCTTGCAGGTCCTGAAAGCCGTGCTCTCGGGCAGCATGGGGAACCGCAAGGCGTCCGCCGCCGCATGAGTGAGGTGCGGCCGAGCGGCATGGGGGGCAGTAAATTGACGATAAAATATTATAAAAACAAATGATTGCGTCGTTATTCTTCTATGTTTAAAAAGAATTATTTTCCAATATCCTGACAAAGAAAGAAAAACTTCGTCGCGGGCGTGCCCAGCTGTGCGGCAGTGCTTCAAAACAATAATGTAATAAAATCATCATATTATAGACCAATAGTAATGTATTTTATGAGATCGAAAAAATCCCGCGGTCGGGCGGCGGGTCCAGCGAAGCGAAATTCTTGAGGCGAATCCTGGAGTTTGAGCGCTTTTCTCTTGCCGAAAGCCTGTCCCAGTTTCAAGTTGCGGTATAGAAACTGGCTTAAGGGCCAAGCGGCCATTCGGAGGAAAACGATGCCTACCCGCGCGAAAGCGGCGCCCAAGAAGAGGCCGGCAAAACCCCCGGCAAAGAGGCCCGGCGCGGCCAAAAAAGCCGCGGCGACATCGGCGCGCAAAGCCGGGAGTTCCGCTTCCGTTGCCGCCCGCCCGGCGCAGATGGCCGCGCCGATGACGGCGGCGCTGACCAAAGCACCGGCGCCGGCGAAACCGCCGCCCCGGCCGCAAAGCGCGGGCCAAGTCGCGACCGCCCAGCAAGCCGAGGAGAGGCGGAAGGCGGCCACACGGAAGCTCTTCGCCAGGATCCGCTCGCTCGAGGCGATTCTCGGCGCCGATTTGCGCAAGCGCGGCAGTCTGCTGCTGTCGCAGGCGGTCGATCAGTGGTACGCCGAGGCGACCAGCACGACCGCGACCGATGTCACCATCACCAACGCCGCCCGCGCCGTCATCTCGCAGCTCTGAGGCTTCCGCCCCTACTGAACCGCCATCCGCTTGAACAGCGTGACGCCGCGCAAGAGATCGACCGCGCGGACGAATTGGTAATCCTGGTCCGAGCCGAAACTGTTCGCGTTGAGCGCCGCTTCGCTGGGTTGGACCACCGGCGTCGCACCGGGCGGCAGATTACCTGCACCGGCGGGCTTGGCTTTGGCCCCCGGCGCGGCGCCTTGCGGCGCTGGGCTGGCGGGCCGCGGCGCCGGGGTTGTGGTCTCCGGGCCGGTATTCTTGAGCGCGCCGGGCAAATCGGCCTCGTGCTGGATCTGAGGCTCCTTCAAGGCTTCGATGCGCGCCGGCTCGACCGCGACATCCGGCTCGATTCCCTTGGCTTGGATCGAGCGGCCCGAGGGCGTGTAGTAAAGCGCCGTCGTCAGACGGATGGCGCCGCCGCTTTCCTGAACCGGAAGCACGGTCTGTACCGAACCCTTGCCGAAGGACCGCGTGCCGAGCAGAACCGCCCGGTGATTGTCCTGGAGCGCACCAGCGACGATCTCGGAGGCCGAGGCCGATCCACCATTGATCAGCACGACCATCGGCAGCCCGTGCGTGATGTCCCGGTTGCGCTGCGCGTCGTAGCGGCGGTTGTCGCGCGGCTGGCGCCCTTTGATCGAAACGATCTCGCCGGAATCGAGGAAGTCGTTGGCGACGGCCACGGCCTGATCCAAGAGCCCGCCCGGATTGTTGCGCAGATCGAGCACGACGCCCGTGAGCTTGTTGCCCGATTGCTGATCCAGGGATTTATAGGCCTGCTCCAGCGCGCGATCGGTGCGCTCGGAGAAATTCGTGATGCGGAGATAGGCGATGTCGTGGCCTTTGAGCTGCGCCTTGACCGGGTCGACCTTGATGTCGGCACGGGTGAGGGTGAGCTGGAAGGGTTCGGTGTCCTTGCGCCGGATGGTGAGCTTGACCTGGGTTCCGATCGGCCCGCGCAGCTTGTCGACAGCCTCGGACAAGGTCATGTCCGTCACCGCCGCTCCGTCGATCGCGACGATCAGATCGTTGGGCTTCATGCCGGCTTTGGCCGCGGGCGTGTCATCGATCGGCGAGACCACCTTGACGAGCCCGTTCTCCATCGTCACCTGCATGCCGAGCCCGCCGAACTCGCCGCGGGTCTGGACCATCATTTCCTTATATTCTTTGGCGTCCATGTAGCTGGAATGCGGATCGAGCGAGCTCAGCATGCCCTTGACCGCGCCCTCGATCAGCTGCTTGTCGGTTACCGGCTCGACATAGCTCGCTTTCACCTGGTTGTAGATCTCGCGGATCATGTTGAAATTGATGCCGCTCTCGCTATCGGACGCGGCACCGGAGCTGGCGAGCGGGATAAAGGCGATGAGCGCGGCCGAAGCGACGAGGTTGAGCAGACGCATGACGCGGTTAGACCATCGGTAAGGGAGCCAGGGCTGACGCCGGTACTATAATCGATTCCGCCGCTTCGTCATACCGACGCGACAACCGGGCGGCGATCACTTTATCGCCGTTGCTGGCGACCCATCGCCGCAGGCGCGGAGGGTCACGACCGCCGTCTCACCCGTGGCGCCGAGGATTTGCCCCAAGGCGCGGCATCGTCCGCTCCAGCACAGGCGATAATCTGCGGTGTAGGGTGAAAGCGTTAGCCGCACTTCCGGCAAAGGCGGAAGTCGCGGCACATAGTGCCACCAGCCCTTGCGCAAGACCGCGTCCGGCGGCGGCTCCATGCCGGCGCCGGTGGCTTCGATCCGCGCCTCTTCGAGCACGAGGCGGCGGTCGCGCAGGACGTAATCCTCCTGCCAGCCGCTCTTTTCGACCGAATGGCGCCAGGCGAGCGTCACATGATCGGTCGGCAGCGCAACGGTCTTGGCGCCGAGCGCGAGGCAGATCGCCGCCGCCGCGAGGCTCATGACGCGGCGGCGACGAGGCGGCGGTTGCGCCAGCGATGAAAGAGCACGAGCGCAGTGCCGAGCGCGAAGCCGGCTTCGTCGGTCCAAGGGATCGCGGCGACGACCAGGAACGCCGCCGCGGTCGCGGTGATCCGCTCGGCCCAGCTCATCGGGCCAAAGAGATAGCCGGTCGCCGCGCCGCCCCAGAGCATGATCGAGAACGATGCTTTGAAGACGATGTAGGCGACGGAAATCAGTGTCCAATGGCCTTGCAGCATCAGCGAGGGATCGTAAACCCACATGTAGGGGATGACATAGCCGGCGAGCGCGATGCGCGTCGCGATCCAGCCGATCTCGTTGAAGCCGGTCTTGGTGATGGAGGAGGCGGCGAGCGCGGCGAGCGCGACCGGCGGCGTCAAATCGGCCATGATGCCGAAATAGAACACGAACATATGCGAGAGCAGCAGCGGCACGCCGAACTGCAATAGCGCCGGTGCGGCCATGGCGCTGCAAACGATGTAGGTGGGGATCGTCGGCAGCCCGGTGCCGAGGACCAGCGCCATGATCATGGTCATCACCAGCGCGAGGAAGAGGCTGTTGCCGGCGAGATCGAGGACGATGCGCGCGAGCTCGCCCGCCAATCCGGTCAAGGTGGCGATGCCGATGAGAATCCCGACCAGGGCGCAGGCGATGCCGACGCCGAGCGCGCTCTTCGCCCCATCGGCGAGCGCATCGACGAGCAGGCGCACGGTGCGGCCGCGATCGGGCGCGAAGAAGCACAACGCGCCAGCGCTGGCGATAACGAGGAAAAGCGTGCTCTCGAGCGCGAGGGTGTGGCTCATGACCAGCGCGCCGGCGACCAGGCCGAGCGCGATCCAGAAACCCGCGCGCATCATCGCGGCGCCCAGCGGCGAGACCAGCGCCTTGCCGAGGATCAGGATCATGGTGAGCGCGAGCCCGACCCAACCGGAGAAAAGCGGCGTATAGCCGGAAAAAAGCATGTAGACGAGCGCGCCCAGCGGCAAAGCGAGATACCAGTCGCGCTTCAGCGCGCCGATCGCACTCGGGCACTGCTCTTTCGGCAGGCCGGTCAAGTGCGCGCGGCCCGCTTCGAGATGCACCATCCAGAATGCGCTGGCGTAATAAAGGATCGCCGGGATCGCGGCGGAGATCGCGATCGTCGAATAGGGCAGGTTGAGCGTCTCGGCCATGATGAAGGCGACCGCGCCCATCACCGGCGGCATGATCTGGCCACCCATGCTCGCGGTCGCCTCGACCGCGCCGGCGAAAGCGGGGCGGTAGCCGAAGCGCCGCATCAGCGGAATCGTGAACTGCCCGATGGTCAGCACATTGGCGATGCCGGAACCGTTGATCGTGCCCATAAGGCCCGAGGAGATCACCGCGACCTTGGCGGGCCCGCCTTGCGTATGCCCGACGGTGCCGAGGGCGAGATCGTTGAAGAGCCGGATCATGCCGGCGCGCTCGAGGAATGCGCCGAACAGGATGAAGAGAAAGATATAGGTCGCGGAAACAAAGGTCGGCGTGCCGTAGATGCCCTCGGTGCCGAGATAGAGCTGATCGATCACCTGATCGACACCGAAGCCGCGGTTGAGCAGCGGCGGCGGCAGCGAGCGGCCGAACAGGGCGTAGGGGATGAAGACCGCGCAAAAGATCGGCAGACCCCAGCCCATCAGCCGCCGCGCCGCTTCGAGCAGCAGCAGCAGTACTGCCACGCCCACGGCGAGATCGATAATCGACGGTTCGCCCGAGCGCTCGATCAGCGCGGTCTCGAACACCCAATGATAAAGGCCGAGCAGAAATCCGAGTCCGCCGAGGCACCAATCGTACCAGGGCACCGCCACCTTGCCGTTATCGGCCGAACGGAACCGGATCACCGCGAAAGTCAGCAGCATCAGGAAGCCGACATGAACCGAGCGGATGACGATGCTCGAGAACGGCGCGTAAGCGGCGGTGTAGATTTGCCACAGGCTGAAAATCACGGCGATGACATAGATCGCCTTGCCCGAGAGTCCGGGTGCGGTCAGACCGGCCGCCGGATTCTCGGGATCGACGAGCTGCTGGGCGGTCGGTGCGACGGCTTCGATGGTCATTCGCCGAGACTTATTTCCGGCTGCAAGAGCATCGAGCCCCCTTCGATAGGCTCAGGGTGGGGAAAAATGTCTATGGCATCCTCCAGCAAATGATGCCGTGAGAAATATCTCCTCACCCTGAGCGGAGCCCTTCGCCGCCGCAGGCGGCGCTCAGGATAAACTTCGCGAAGTCGAAGGGCGCTGGATGTCATCGCAGCGAAGCCGTCTTCTCTACTTCAGCACGCCCTTTTCCTTGTAGAAGCGCTCGGCGCCGGGATGAAGCGGCACCGGCCCCGGCTTGGCCGCATTGGCGAGCTTGATGTCGCGCGCGGCGGAATGCGCCGCGACGAGCGTATCGAGATGATCGAAGATCGCCTTCGTCATCGCATAGACGAGATCGTCTTTGAGGTCGGCGCTGGTGACGAGATAGTTCTGGATGCCGATCGCCGGAACGTCCTGGTCTTGACCCTCATAGGTCTTGGCGGGGATGACGCTCGGCTGATAGGCGGCGTCGCCGATCTTGGCGACGGTCGCTGGCGGCACCGGCACCATCACGATCGGCACCGAGGTCGCGAGATCGCGAATGGCGGAAACGCCGAGTCCGGCCGAGATCAACGTCGCGTCGAGCTGGCGATTCTTCATCAGATCGACGGATTCGCCGAAGGGAAGGTATTCGACCTTGCCCAGATCGCTGTAAGCGAGGCCCGCCGCCTTCAGCACGGCGCGCGCATTGAGCTCGGTGCCGGATTTGGCGGCGCCGACTGAGAGACGCTTGCCTTTGAGATCGGCCAGTGACTTGATGCCCGAATCGGCGGTGGCGACGATCTGGATGTAGTTGGTGTAGATCGCGGCGACGTCGCGCAGCTTCTTGAGCGGCTTGGCAAAGCCGACTTCGGTATTGCCGCGCCAAGCATCGCTCAGGGTATCGCCCAAGGTAAAGGCGATCTCGCCGCGGCCGGCTTCGATGAGGCTGAGATTCTCAACCGATGCCTTGGTCGCTTGGGCCGAGGATTTGGCGTCGGGAATGGCCTTGGCGAAGATGTTCGACAGCGCCACGCCGAGCGGGTAATAGACGCCGCTCGTGCCGCCGGTCAGCACGTTGATGAATTGCTGCGCCTGGGCCGGCACGGCGGCCACGATGCACAGCGCCGCCGCGGCGGCGGCGAGAATTTTCTTTGGCATTTTCCTCCTCCCCGAAATCACGGAGCATGCTTGCCTTTTCTGCCGCCGAGGGCAAGCGCCGGCTGCGCATACCCGTCCGCTTTCGCGTCCCCGGCACTGTGCCGCAGCAGGAGACGAGGCGGCACAAGCAAGCCGCCAGCCTTGATTTCACCGGCGCCATGCCCGAGTTTGTCGGCCATGTCGGACGGAGCGGGAAGCCCGGGACCCAGCCTCGCGGCGGTGGTGATCGCGCGCAACGAAGCGGCGCAGCTCGGCGCCTGCCTCGAGAGCTTGCGTTTTGCCGACGAGATCGTCGTGGTGCTCGACCGCTCGAGCGATGAGTCGGCGGCGATCGCGCGCCGTTTCGGCGCGCGGGTGATCGAGGGCGCCTGGGAGCTCGAGGGTCCGCGGCGCAATACCGGGCTCGATGCCTGCGCCAGCGACTGGATCCTCGAGGTCGATGCGGACGAGCGCGTGACGCCGAAACTGGCCCAGGAAATCCGCAAGGCGATTGCGCGCGGCGGCGACGACGTCTTTCTCGTGCCGATGGCCAACCATATCGGCGACCGTCTTATCATGCATGGCTGGGGCGCCTATAACGGCGTTGCGGCGAAGCCGGTGCTGTTCCGCAAGGGCGCAAAGCGCTGGGGCGAGGGCCGCGTCCATCCGCGCGTGAGCCTTCGGGGCACGCGCGGCGCGCTGCAGGAGCGCCTCGATCATTTCGTCGATCGCGACATCGCCGACATGATCCGCCGGCTCAACCGCTACACGGATCTGGCGGCGCTTGATGCGCTCGATGCCGGAAATGCGCCCGCGCTCGCGGGCGCGCTGCGCCGCGTCTTCAGCCGCGGCTGGAAAGCCTATGTCGCGCGCAAAGGCTATCGCGAGGGCGCCTATGGCGTGGCGCTCGCCACCTTCTCGGCGCTTTATCCGCTGCTCATCTATTTGAAGGTCGCGACGCGGCAACCGCGCGCCGACAGAACAGGAGAACGCGACCCGTGACGATTTTTCGCCGCCGCGGCGACCCGAGACCGATGCCTTGGAGCGAGCGGCTCTATCGCCGCTTCTTCCTCAAATATCACGGCCGCTATCTCATCACCGATCTGCAGCTGCGGGCCAAGCAGCAAAGCCTCGATTACATCGCCGCCGAGATGAGCGACGCGCTGATCTTCGAGGATCGCTGGGATTTGCTGAGCTTTGCCGCGCGCGAAGCGCCGGAGACCGGCCTTATGATCGAATGCGGCGTCGCCGACGGCGCGAGCCTGCGCCACCTCGCCGGCGCAAGCGCGAGGCCGTTTCACGGCTTCGACAGTTTCGAAGGCTTGCCCGAGCATTGGTCCGGCACCTTCGAGCGCAAGGGAAAGTTTGGCCGCGGCGGGAGTCTGCCCGAGGTTCCGGCGAACGTCACCTTGCACAAGGGCTGGTTCGAGCAAACCCTGCCGCCCTTCCTCGAGGCGCATCGCGACGAGATCGCCTTTCTCCATGTCGATTGCGACATCTATTCGTCCACCGCCACGGTCTTCGGCGCATTCGCTCCGCGCCTCAAGACCGGATCGGTCATCGTGTTCGACGAGTATTTCAACTATCCGAATTGGCAGCGCCATGAATGGCGCGCCTTTCAGGAATTCCTGGGCGAGAGCGGCTTTACCTATCGCTATTTGGGCTTTGCGCAAAAGAACGGCCATGTCGCGGTGAGGCTCGGCGAGAAGAACGAGGCGGGGCAGGAGGAAGCCGCGGCGAGGCTCGCGCGCTGGGGCAAGATTTCGAGGAGTGCGTGATGTCGCAACAGCTGGCGCCGGTTCGGCGCGTGATCACGGGCGAAGACGGGAAGGGGCGGTCGCGCATTGTCGACGATGGCGCCGCGGCGGCGCTCACCGTTGCCGCGCGGCCCGGCTATCGCGTGAGCAATATCTGGGTGACCGCCGAGACGCCGGCGGCGATCGCTGCGCCCGATCGGGTGCCGAGCCATCGCGGTATCGCGCCGCCGCCGCGCGGCACCATCCTGCGCGTCATCGACTATCCGCCCGATGCGAAAGATCCGGCCGAGCGCCGGCGCCAATTGGCCGCCACCTTCGGCGCGCTCTATCCCGATGCCGAGCATCACATCGACGACAAGCATCCCGGCATGCACCGGACGCTGACGGTCGATTACGCGATCGTGCTCGAGGGCGAGATCGTGGCGATGCTCGACGACGGCGAGACCGTTCTGCGCGCGGGCGATATTCTCGTCCAGCGCGGCACCAACCACGCCTGGGCGAACCGCTCGGATCGGGTCGCCCGCATCTGCTTCGTCTTGATCGACGCCGCGCGTTAGGCGATCAGGCCTATTCCCGCTCCATGCGCGCGACCAGCGCCAAAAGACGCGCGTGCATCTCCGCCTCGGCCAAATGGATGCTGCCGCCATGGCCGGCGAACACCCATTCGAAGCGCTGCTCGGCAAGCCGCCGCAGCGAGTCGATCTGCTCGGGCCAGGAATACCAGCAGACCTGCCTGCTGGCGCGCAGGTTGCTCTGCTCGAAGCTCCAGGAGAGCGAATCCCCGCTGAAGAGGCAGCGCTCGTCGAAGAGATAGCCGACGCTGCCCTTGGTGTGGCCGGGGAGCGGAATGACGCGGAGATCATCGTCGAGCGCGATCGGCTCGCGCCCTTTGAAGATGTCGCTCGCATAGGGCGCGGCCGCGCGATCATCGTCATGGATGAAAACACGCGCGCCGAAATGGCTGGCATAACGCTCGGCGTCGGCGACATCGTCGCGATGCGTCAGCAGCACCATCGCGAGCCCGCCGCGGGCCTCGATCGCCTCGACGACGTGCTTCGTCCAGCGCGGCGCGTCGATCATGGCATTGCCGCGCGCCCGGGTGACGAAGAAGGAATGCGCGCCCCAGGAATGCCGCGCGTTGAAGCCGAGGCGGAACACGCCATCCGTCATGGGCTCGGGGAAGATATCGGGTGGCGGATCGCTCAAGCCCTCGGCATGAATCGAAGCAGTCGGGCAGAGGAGCCGCGCGCGCCAGGCTGCAATCAGCTCGCTCGCGCTTTCGGGCTGATGCGCGAAAACCGATTGGCCGCCGCGCTCGATGATGAGGCCGGGCGCCACGGTCTGCGCCGCCTTGCAGTTGATGCAGTCGCGATCGACATACCACGCGCCCGGCGCATTCTCTCGATGACGCTCGCGCATTGGCGCCTCCCTCAGTGCTCGAAACGGCCGAGACGCACGGCGGTCTGGCCGCGGGAAATCCGGCGCGTCGGCATGATGAGGACGCAGTCGTCATAGGGCGTGCGGATTTCGGTCTTGCCGTCGCGTGCAATCACGGTGCCGGCGCGCGGGATCACCTCGACGCCGCCATAGTCGCCGAGGAAATGGAAATTGTCCGAACCGACCGTCACGCGATGGGTTATCAGAATCGTGCGTTGCGGAGCGGCGGGGCGTGCGCGCCATGGGACGGCGTCGCCCTCGGCGAGGATTTCCGCGACGGCGAGGAAGCGCCACGCGGCCTCGATCGCTGTCTCGGCCGTGCCGCGCGCCCAGTGGTGCCCGCATTCGATCAAGAGCGCGATGGCGGGCGTCTCCGGATCGCCAAACCGCCCGTAATCGCGCAGCCGCCGCCCGGCGGTGTGGCCCTCGTCGCGGACGAGCAAGCCGGGCATGCCGATGCGGCGGGCGAACGCCAAATGCTTGTCCGCCATGCCGGTCAGCATCAGCGGCGTGCTGGCATGCACCATCGAATGAATGTCGAGCAGCAGATCGGCGCTGTCGAAGAACGGCCGCAGCGCCCGGGCGCGCGCCAATTCGCGGCTGATGCGCGGCCCGTTGAGCACGCTTTCGTGCCAGACGCGGTTCATATCCTCGTCGAGATAGCGCGAGGCGGTGGGATCGCTGCGATCAAAGCTCTGAAACGCCGCGACATTGCAAAAGACGAAGGTGAGGCGGCCCCGGGCCGGCCGCAGCTCGCGGCGCAGCAAATGATCGAGCGCGATCGCGCCGCAAATCTCGTTGCCGTGCATCAAGGCGTTCAGCACGACATGGGGGCCGGGCGCCGCGGCCTGGTAGCTCCAGACATAGCTCACGCCCTGATTGCCGTCGCGATAGGCCGACAGATCAGGCGGATCGATCTCGACCGGCGGGAGGAAGTAATCCATCGCCGCCGCTCAGCGCCTGACGCGTTCGATCAGGCGGTCGAGGAATTCCTCGCACAGCCGCAGCTGATCGAGGGCAAGGAATTCGTTCGGCTTGTGCGCCTGCTCGATCGAGCCCGGGCCGCAGATCACCGTCGGAATGCCGCCCTCGGCGAAGAGTCCGCCCTCGGTCGCGAAGCTGACCTTGCCGGTGCCGTTGGCGCCCGACAGCGCGAGCGCCAATTGCACGACCGCGTCGCCCTCGGCGGCGGCGAGCGCCGGCACCGCGTTGGTTTCCTCGAAAGCGATGGCGGTTTCGGCGCTGATCGCCCGCATCTCGGGCAACAGGCTTTCCGCGCAGCGATGCAACCCGGCGACGATCGCTCCCGGGTCGTCGGACGGGAGGTAGCGCATCTCGAAATCGAAATGGCAGTCGCGCGGCACGATGTTGACCGCGGTGCCGCCCGCGATCGTGCCGGTCTGGATGGTCGTGTAGGGCGGGTCGAAGGCGGGGTCGAACGGTCCCGCGCTGCGCTTTTGGCGCGCGACGCCGCGCAAATAGGCGACCAGCTCGGCCGCGGTCTCGATCGCGTTGACGCCGCGATGCGTGAGCGAGGAATGCGCTTCGAGGCCATGAACGCGGCAGCGCAGCCGCCGGCTGCCCTTATGCGCGATCACCGGCCGCATCAGCGTCGGCTCGCCGATGATGCAAAGCCTGGGCTTCACCGGCCGGCGCTTCAGCGCGGCGATCAGCGTGCGCACGCCGAGACAGCCGACCTCTTCGTCATAGGTGAGCGCGAGGTGAAGGGGCGTCTCGAGCGGCTGCGCGAGGAAATCGGGCAGTCTTGCGAGCACGGCGGCGATGAAGCCTTTCATATCGGCGCTGCCGCGGCCGTAGAACCTGCCTTCATGCTCGTCGAGCTCGAACGGATCGCTGTCCCAACTCTGACCATCGACCGGCACGACATCGGTATGGCCCGAGAGCATGATGCCGCCGCGATCCGGCGGGCCGAGCGTCGCGTAAAGATTGGCCTTCTTGCGCGTCACGTCATGGACGAGCTCGCTTTCGACGCCCCAACGGTCGAGATAATCCTGGACGAATTCGATCAGATCGAGGTTCGACTCGCGGCTGGTCGTGTCATACCCGACGAGCCGCCGCATCATCTCGGCGCTGGAGAGCCTCTGCCCGGCCATTCCGCTATTCTGGCGCAGCGGGCGCGCTTTCGCCAGCGCCGCGCCCGTCCGCCGCGCGCACTCAAGAACGCGGTGCAAGCGCCTCAGCGATCGTTGTGGTCGCCGCGGTCACGTCCTGGCGGAGGACCGCCATGCGCCTCGCCGCCATGGCCGTCGCCGCCATGCGGCCCGGCTTGGCGTTGCGGTCCGCCCTGGTGCTGCGGCGCTGCCCCGTGCGGCGGGCCGCTACGCCGCGCCTCCGGACCGGCCGGCCCATGGGCGGCTGGTCCATTGACCGGATGGACCGCGTGCGGCGCTGCGTTGTGAGCCGGCGCATGACGATCCGGACCGTTCTGAGCCGGCACATTGTGGGGCACATTGTGGGGCGCTGCATTATTGGGCGCTGCGTTATGAACCGGCATGTTGCGGGGCGGTCCATTGTTGGGCGCG
>DATEKH010000119.1:0-4266 GCA_035277525.1 Allostellaceae bacterium | reverse complement strand
TGAGATTGCCGCATCGACCGGAAGCCGCCGCTCGCCTAGACTTGGTGCCATGCCGCTCCTCGTCACGCTGCGCCGTGCCGCGCTCATCCTCGGTGCCGTCCTCGTGCTCGCTTTTGCCGCCTATGGCGCCTATTGGCACGTCATGGCGCAAAAGCTCGAAGACGGGCTCGGCCCCTGGGCCGCGGCGCGCCAGGCCGACGGCATCACGCTCCGCTGGAGCAAGGTCGCGCTCGGCGGCTTCCCGCTGCGCTTCCGCTTCCGTTTCACCGACGCGCATTTGAGCGCCGAGCGCCCGATACCGGCGGAGGCCAACGTCGCGAGCCTCGATGTCTGGGCAAACCCGTGGAATCTGCATCGCTGGCACCTCAGCACACGCGAAGCGGCAAGACTCGCCGATCCTCTGGGCGCGCTCGGCGTTACGCTCGATCACGTCGACGGCAGCGCGCTACTGGACGAGGGTCGGCCCTTTATCCTCGATCTCGGCATCGCCGGGGCCAGGGGATCGGGCCTGGCGCAAGGCTTTGGCATCGGCAAGGCGAGCGTTCACCTCGAAGTGCCGCCGAGCCCGCCGAAGAGTCATCAGGACACGGCGCTCTCGGCGGTGATCGATCTCGGCGCGGTGACGCTGCCGCAAGCCGTCCCCGGCTTCGGCGACACGGTTGGGGATGTCGCGTTTTCCGCCGATCTCAAGGGCGGCCTGCCGCCGGGCCGGCTCGCGCCGGCGCTTTCGGCCTGGCGCGATTCAGGCGGCACGCTGGAGCTGCGCTATTTCCGGCTGCGCTGGGGCGGCGTTTTGCTCGACGCCAACGGCACGCTCGCGCTCGACGATGCGCTGCAGCCCGAAGGCGCGTTCTCGGCCGAGATCACCGGCCAGGACGCGGCGGTCGATCTCGCCGTCGGCTCGGGCGCGTTACAGCCGCGTGACGCGGTGCTAGCAAAGACGGTGCTGGGTCTTTTGGCGAAGCCCGGACCCAATGGCGAGAAAGCCATCACCGTGCCCTTGACGGTGCAGCAGGACCGCGTCTTTCTCGGCCCTGCCGCGATCGCGCCGCTGCCGCGGATTACTTGGGAATGATTGCGCGCAATGGGGCCACCGAAACGCTGTAAGGCTGCATGACCATCGTGGCATCAATGGTCGATGCCGTAATCAAATCCACCTCGTCCTGAGGAGCGCCCGCAGGGCGCGTCTCGAAGGACGCGTGGACGCTATTGCAGCGGCATCGCTTCTTAGCCGATCCGGCTCGACAATGCGCGAAAAACTAAACTTCCGGCATCTGCTGCGGCGCCTGGGCGCGCTCGAACATGCCGTATTGGCGCTCGATCTCGGCGACCGAAATGCGGTAATCGGCGAAAATTTGGGTGCGGCCAGAGAGCTGCGCTAGATGATGGCGGTTGTGCTCGCGCCAGCGCTTCACCGCCGCCTCGTCGCGCCAGAACGAGATCGAGACGAGCTTCTCTGGCGCGGCGACGCTGCGGAAGCGCTCGACCGAGATGAACCCGTCGATCTCCTCGAGCGCGGGCTTGAGGCTCGCCGCGAGGTCGAGATAATCCCGCTCGCGACCGGGTTTGGGCTGAACTTCGAAGACGACAACGAACATCATGCTCTCCTTGCCAGCGCGATAACTGGTCTTACGCCTGCTTCGCCTCGATGATCGAGCGGCGGATGGCGCGGGTGCGGGTGAAGAGTTCCTGAAGCTTGTCGCCTTCGCCCCAGCGTATGGCGCGCTGCAGCGCGGTCAAATCCTCGTTAAAGCGCTGCAACACAGCCAGCACCGCCTCGCGGTTGTTGAGGAAAATATCGCGCCACATCACCGGATCGGAGGCGGCGATGCGGGTGAAGTCGCGAAAGCCGCTCGCCGAGAATTTGATCACCTCGGATTTGAGCGTGTCTTCGAGATCGGTCGCGGTACCGACGATGGTATAAGCGATCAAATGCGGCAGATGCGAGGTGATGGCGAGCACCATGTCGTGATGCTCGGCATCCATGGTGACGACCTGCATTTCGGCCGCTTGCCACAGCCGCGTCACCTTGTCGAGCGCCGCGGCATCTCCGCCCGGCACCGGCGTCAGGATGCACCAGCGGCCGCGGAACACCTCAGGGAAACCCGATTCGGGGCCCGAATTCTCGGTGCCCGCCACGGGATGACCGGGGATGAGATGAACACTGGGCGGCAGCAGCGGCTTCACCTCGCGCAACACGAGCGACTTGACCGAGCCGACATCGGTGAGAATGGCGCCGGGCTTGAGCGCCGGCGCGATCGCCTTGGCAACCGCGAGATAGGCCGAAAGCGGCGTCGCGAGGACGACGAGATCGGCGTCCTTGACCGCCGCGGCCGGGTCGGTCGTCACCGCATCGGCGAGCTTTAGCCGCTTCACCGCCTCGAGCGTCGCGGCGCGGTTGGCGCACGCCGTAATCCTCCCCGCGAGCTTGTCGCGCAGCATCACCCGCGCGAGCGACGAACCGATATGCCCGATGCCGATGAAGGCGACGCGCTCGAAGAAGAGATCGCTCATGCTTGCCCCAGAAACTCTTTCAGCGCCTTGACCACGGCGCGCAGCTCGGCCTCGGTGCCGATGGAGATGCGCAAATGCTCGGGCAGGTGATAGACCCCGACCTTGCGTACGAGAATGCCGCGCGCGCGCAAAAACTCCCAGGCTGCGTCGGCGTGCTTGGGTGGCTTTGGAAAGCGCGCCAGCACGAAATTCGCAACCGACGGCGTGAGCTCCAGCCCCAGCGCCTCGAGCTCGCGCGCAAACCAAGGCCGCCAGAGATTGTTGTGCTCGCGCGCACGGTCGGTCGCCGCCACGTCCTCGAGCGCGGCCACGCCGGCGGCCTGCGCCGCGATGTTGACGTTGAACGGGCCGCGGATGCGGTTGAGCACATCGGCGATCGCGGCGCTGCTGTAGCACCATCCGAGCCGCAAGCCGCCCATCGCGTAGATTTTCGAGAAGGTGCGCGTCATCACCACATTGGGCGCGCGCGCGGCGAGCGCGAGCCCCGACTCGTAGTCGCTCCGCACGACATATTCGGCATAGGCCGCATCGATGACGAGGATCACCGAAGGCGGCAGCCCGGCATGGAGCCGCTCGAGCTCGGCGCGCGGAATATAGGTGCCGGTCGGATTGTTGGGGTTCGCGATGAAGACGAGCTTGGTCTTGGGCGTCACAAGCGCCAGCGCCGCATCGACATCGAAGGTCAGGTTCTTCTCGGGTGCGGCTACGGGCGTCGCGCCGACCGTCATGGCCGCAATCGGATAGATCGAGAAGCCGTGACGGCCATAGATCACCTCGTCGCCCTCGCCGGCATAAGCCTCGGCAATGAGATGGATGAGATCGTCCGAGCCGAGGCCGCAGACGATGCGCTCGGCCTCGATGCCGTGATGACGCGCGAGCGCCTGGCGCAGCGCGGTCGAATGCCCGTCGGGATAACGGAACATCTCCGGCCCGACGGCGTGATAGGCGGCGAGCGCCTTGGCGCTCGGCCCCAGCGCGCTTTCGTTGGAGGCGAGGCGAATGGGCCGCTCGATGCCGGCGACCTTCGCTTCGCCGCCGACATAGGGCGCGATCTTCAAGATGCTCGCGCGCGGCTGCGGTGTCGCGGAGTTGCTCACGGCGCGCGGCCTTGAAGCTCGGCGGGGCTGAGCGGCCGGGCGTAGAATCCCAGCGAAGAAACCCCGAGGAGCTTTTCGCCAATCGCTCTCGCGCCCGCCTGCAAGCGCCCATCCTCGGGCGCGATCCAGCCCTGAAGCTCGACGAGCTGCGCATCGCGCGCGCCTCCTGGCTCGGTACCGGCAAGCCGCGCCGCCTCGAGCCCGGCTTCGGCGAGCGCGGCGATGACGCGCGTGCGACTCACGCCTTCGCCCGTCTCGATGATGTAGAGACTTACGTCATCGCCCGACGGCTCGGGCTCGATGCGTGCGATGACAAAGGCATCGGCGTCTTCCGGCCGCGCATTGCCGCGCGTGCCGAAAGGAAGCCGCGCGATGACGCGCGGCTTCTGCGGATCGGCTCCCATCAGACGGCGCCACCAGCCATCGCCCTCGCGCGGACCCGGGACGGGCACGATGCCGAGGCTTGCGCGTCCCTCGATCACGGCGCTCACCACCTCGCCGGCCGAGCGCAGCGGCGTCATCGCGGTGTGGCTGCCGAAATGGTCGCGCGCCAGGTCCCACAAAGCCGCACCCGTTTGCGGGGCCGACACCGCGAGCTCGAGCTTCGTTTGCATCGCCGTCGTGCCTGACAAGAGCTCGCGCCAAAGACGCACCA
>DATEKH010000118.1:0-25096 GCA_035277525.1 Allostellaceae bacterium | reverse complement strand
TGGCGGCGCCCGCTGACGACCCTCGTCATCCTGCTGGTCGGCTGGGAGCTGATCGGCCGCTATGTCCTGACCAACCGGCTGTTTTTCGCGCCGCTCTCCGAGGTGGCGGTGGCCGCGGTCGATTTGTGGCGCGCCGGCGAGCTGCAAACCCATATCTGGGTCAGCTTCAGCGAGCTGCTCGAGGGCGTGGCCGTCGCGATCGCCTTCGGCATCGCCGCCGGCATCGCCGTCGGCATCAGCCAGCGCACCCGTGAGTATGTCGAAATCTATATCACGGCGCTTTACGCCACGCCCCTGGTCGCGGTGACGCCGCTGCTCATTCTCTGGCTCGGGATCGGCGTCGTCTCGAAGGCCGCCGTGGTGTTCCTGACCGCCGTCTTTCCCATCCTCATCAACACCGCCTCGGGCGTGCGCGCGACCGATGCGCAGCTGATCGAAGTGGCGCAAAGCTTCTGCGCGAGCCGGCGACAGGTCATCGCCAAGGTGATGCTGCCGGCTTCCGTGCCCTTCATGCTGACGGGGATTCGCCTCGGCATCGGCCGGGGCATCGTCGGCGTCGTGGTTGGCGAGCTGTTCGGCGCCCGCGCCGGCCTCGGCTACCTCATCTTCACCTCGGGTCAGACCTTCGACGTTCCCGCGCTCTTCGTCGGCATTATCACGCTCGCGATCATGGGCGTCGGGCTGACCTTGGCGGCGGAGCTCGTCGAGCGCCGCGCCTTGCGCTGGCGCCGCGCGGTTTTGGCGGCGTGACCCGCATGGAGCTCAATCCCGCCGGCGTCACGGTCGAGCATCTCGACATGGAATTCGTCGCGCGCGGCCGGCGCCAGAAGGTGCTGGAGGGCATCGACCTTCAGATCGCGCCCGGCGAGTTCTTCGTGATCGTCGGGCCGTCGGGCTGCGGCAAGACCACGCTCCTGCGCATTCTTCAGGGCCTCGCCAAGCCAACGGGCGGCCGCGCGAGCATCGGCGGGCGGACCGTGACCGGGCCCGGGATCGACCGCGGTTTCGTGTTTCAGAACGATGCGCTCTATCCTTGGCGAACGGTCACGCGCAACGTCATCTTCGGGCTCGAGATCCAAGGCATCAAGAAGAGCGAGGCCGCGACCCGCGCGCAGGCCATGATCGAGCTCGTCGGCTTGAAGGGATTCGAGTCGCACTACCCCCATGAATTGTCGGGCGGCATGCGGCAGCGGGTCAATCTCGCCCGCGCCTTGGCGATCGAGCCCGCCATCCTGCTGATGGATGAGCCCTTCGCCGCGCTCGACGCGCTGACGCGCGAAACCATGCAGCGCGAATTGCTGCGCATCGCCGCCGTCGCCGGCACGACGATCGTGTTCATCACCCATCAGATCGATGAAGCGATCCTGCTGGGCGATCGCGTCGCGGTTCTATCGCCCCGCCCGGGCCGCTTGCGCGACATCATCGCCATCGACCTGCCGCGCCCGCGCCAAGCGGACGTGAAGCAGACCGCCGCGTTCCAGCATTACGTCGGCCGCATCGCGCAGCTCATCGGTCACGACTGAGCGGCTTGCGAGCCGCGCGGTTGAGCCAGATCAAGCCGGTTCCGCCACGCGGCGCCTAATCTCGGCCGCACACCGTCGCAATTGCGAGGAGGCCGCCATGGCGCGCAAGCCCAAGACAGAGAAGCAACGCGATCCCGAAGCCGAGCGGCGCCGCGCCGCAGAAGAACGCGACCGTGCCGCCGGCAACCCCACGGCCGCCGCCGAGCGTCACGCCGACAAGGATGCAGAGGCCGAAATGGGCGCCGAGGAAAAGCTTCAGGAGCGCATCGACGATTTGATGCGCCGAACGCCCTGAATTATTTGCCGCGACTTGGAAGTCGCGGCCGCGCCCGGGCTGCATTCTCTCTCGCGCGGGTGCTTCGATCCGGAAATTTTCTTTCCAACTTGGTTTTACGTACCCAAGGTATAGCGGCGCGACATTCCGCCTACACCATTGATTGAAATTATGTTAGTTTTTTTGACGCTGGGTGATGCATTGGATAGGCCGATGCACAACCCGTCACAAGAGGGAAGCCAAATGGCAGCTATGAAGAAAAAGGCCAAGAAGAAGGCCAAGCGGAAAAAGAAGGCTAAGAAGAAGTAGTCCTCCTACTTCTGCCTCTACCCATGGCGGGGCTGCTCCCGGGGAGCCAAAACTCGGGGGCAGCCCCGTCAGTATTTTGGGGTGGGCAAAGCCGCGGTGGCGCCCGCCGCGGCTGGAGCAACGGGCTGGCCGCGGGCGGTTCTCGGCGCGCGCCCGCGCTGGCACTCGAACACGCGGCGAGGCACGACGAGACCCCGCCCCAACTCACCCGACCAAACCGGACCCTGGACTGCTTTGGTCCTACGCGCGCGGCGTGCACGAACGCCGCGGTCATGCAGGAAACCCGCGTGTTTTGCGGATTTCTTTTCACATGCGCGCGGCACGCCGTTGCGGCACAGGCGCGACGCACACAACGCGATAAGGCATCGCTCAAGCTGCGCAACACCGACGCGCGCGAGCCGACACGGGCCGCTTGCGTCGCGCCAAATTTGCCGCACGCAGTTTCACCATCGCTCGAAAAATTCGCCGCCGCGTCGCGCAAGGTGGGACATGCGTCTCCTGTCGGCAGCGTTTACCGCAACGCGACGGCACCATCCCTCGTTGATGGCGCACGCGCGCGGTTGCATCCGCCGCGATCGCTGCGACAAGCGCGGCGATCGGTCTCTTTCCCGGGCGCGCGATCGCCGCCGCGCACCGCGACGCCGCGCGGCAATGCGGTCGAAGCCGAAACCGGCCCAAGCGAATGCGATTTCGCGACTCGCGGGGAAATTCGAAAATTTCGCCGCCGGAGCCGATCGCAACGGCTCGTCAAACGATCGTCGGAATTTTTTTCGCTGGGTGTGGCAAATCGAACGCGGCGCGGCGGCTGCGCGCGTGCAATGCCGGCATCGATCTCGCCATCGGGAAGATCGTCGCCGCGAACAGATCGCAGCAGCGAATAAGAGAAACGGGCCGCCGCGATCAGCGGCAGCCCGTTCGCGATGATGCAAAAGCGAAAGCGGAACGCGAACGGGCTTAAGCCCGCGCCTCGCGCTTGGCTTTCGCTTGCTCGATGCGGCGCTTCAAGCGGCGCGCATCCACGCCAAGCTTGTTGTCGGGCGTGTCAAGGAGATAGGCGTCGAGCCCGCCATTGTGCTCGATCGTGCGGATGGCGCGGGTCGAGAGCCGCAGCCGCACCGCATGACCCAGCGCGTCCGACAGCACGGCCGAGCTTTGCAGATTGGGGAGGAAGCGGCGCTTCGTCTTGTTGTTGGCGTGGCTGACATTGTTGCCAACCTGAACGCCTTTGCCCGTGATGATGCACCGCCGCGCCATGACCGGAACCTTCCCTTGTGGAGGGGCGATTTTCTAGGGCAAGGCGAGAATTGGGTCAAGCGTCCGGCGAATGGCGTCCGGGTTTCGCGTCCGGCTACTCCGCCACCTCGGCGGCGGCGAGCGCAGCGGCCCGGGCATCGGCCTCCTGCTGACGCTGCCACATCGCGGCATAGACGCCGTGATGCGCGATCAGCTGCGCATGATTGCCGCGCTCGACGATCCGGCCTTCATCCAGCACCAGGATTTCATCCGCGTGGATCACCGTCGAGAGGCGATGGGCGATGATGAGGGTGGTTCGGTTTTCCGAGACCTCGTCGAGGCTCGCCTGGATCTCGCGCTCGGTCTTGGTGTCGAGCGCCGAGGTCGCCTCGTCGAAGAGCAGGATGCGCGGCTCTTTGAGGATCACGCGGGCGATGGCGACGCGCTGCTTCTCGCCGCCCGAGAGCTTCAGCCCGCGCTCGCCCACCGGGCTCTGGTAGCCGTCGGGCAGCGCGGCGATCAAATCGTCGATGCGCGCATGGCGCGCCGCCTCCTCGACCTCGTCGGGTGCCGCGCCCGGCCGGCCATAGGCGATGTTGTAGAAGATCGAATCATTAAAGAGGACCGTGTCCTGCGGCACGACGCCGATGGCGCGGCGAATGCTGTCCTGGGTGACGTCGCGCAGATCCTGGCCGTCGATGCGGATCGCGCCCTCGTTCACGTCGTAGAAGCGGAAGAGCAGTCGCGAGATGGTCGATTTGCCCGCGCCCGACGGACCGACGATGGCGAGCGAGCCGCCGGGCGCGACGCGGAATGACACGTCCTTGAGGATCGGCCGGCGCGGATCATAGGCGAAAGAGACATGGTCGAAGACGATCTCGCCCCGCGCCGCCTGGAGCGCCGGCGCACCCGGCTTGTCCTGAACCTCGGGCGCGACCTTCAAGAGACGGAACATCGATTCGAGATCGGTGAGCGACTGCTTGATGTTGCGATAGACCATGCCCAGCACGTTCAAGGGCATGTAGAGCTGCACGAGATAGGAATTGACCAGGACGAAATCGCCGACCGTCATGCGGCCGGCGACCACGCCCTGGCCCGCCAAGAGCATCACACCGACAAGGCCGCAGGCGATGATCGCGCCCTGGCCGATATTGAGGAAGGAGAGCGTGTGCTGGCTGCGGACGGCGGCGATCTCATAAGCCTGGAGCGCCGAATCGAAGCGCCGCGCCTCGTGCTCCTCATTGGCGAAATATTTGACGGTCTCGAAATTGAGGAGGCTGTCGATCGCCTTGGTGTTGGCCTCGCTGTCGCGCTCGTTCATCTCGCGGCGAAACTGCAGCCGCCAATCGGTGACCGTGAAGGTGAAGCCGACATAGCCGAGGATCGTGGCAAAGGTCACGACCGCGAAGCTCCACTCATAGAGCCCCCAGAGGATCGAGCATACCAGCACGATCTCGAACAGGGTCGGCACGAAGCTGAAGAGGAAATAGTCGAGCAGGAACTCGGTGCCGCGGATGCCGCGCTCGACCGCGCGCGAGAGGCCGCCGGTCTGGCGCTCCAAATGGAAGCGCAGCGACAGCTGGTGCAGATGGCGGAAGGTCGCGAGCGCGACCTGGCGCACCGCGCGCTGGCCGACCTTGGCGAAGACCGCGTCGCGCAGCTCGGCGAAAGCTTGGGCCGCGACGCGCGCCACGCCATAGCCGATGATGAACATGACCGGCACGACGAGGAACGCCGCCTTGGGCGAGAGCGCATCGACCGAATGCTTGTAAAGCATCGGCACATAGACGTTGATCGACTTGGCAAGGATCAAAAGGCCGATCGCGATCACGACGCGGGCGCGCAAATCCCAGGCGCCGCGCGGCCAGAGGAAGGGCAAGAGCTTGCCGACCGCGACGAGCTCCTCTTTGAACCCGACCTCGCGGTGGCGATCGATCCGCCGGCGCTGGCCGCCGCGGTCTCTGCTCATGCTCAAGCCAGTTTCTCCCCGCGCGGCAATCGAACGGCCATCGCCACCACCGCCAACATGATCAGGGCGCCCACATAATAAGGTGCGGCGCGGCCGCCGGCGGTATAGACGAGCCCGGCGATGAGCGGGCCGATGATGCGCGCGAGGCTCTGGGCCGATTGGTTGACGCCCAAGATCCCGCCGCGCTCGGTGGCGGCGGCGGCCCGCGAGACGAGGCTGGTGATCGAGGGGCTGAGCAGGCCGAGACCGACCGACAGCACGGCCATGACGATCAAGATGATCGCGAGCCGGCTGCTCAAGGGCAGGCTCGCCAGGCCCAAGGTGAGCAGCACCGCCCCGATCATGACGAGCCGCGCCTCGCCGAAGCGGTGCGACATGCGCCCGATCAGCCCGCCCTGGATCAGCGCGAGCACCAGCCCGACATAGAAGAACATCAGCCCGACCTGTTGCGGCCCCCAGCTGAATTTGCTGTTCGCCCAGATCGCGAAGGTGCTCTCGAGCCCGGCGAACGCCGTGGTGGTGAGGAAGAAGAGGAGAATAAGGTGGCGCAGATCGGGCCGCGCCCAGGCGTCCTTCGCCAGCTCGATTCGCCCGGTCCGCTCGGCACGGCCGCGCAGCTCGGGCGCGAGACTCTCCTTGAGGCGGATGGCGGTCAGGCACAGCGCGATGGCCGACAGCGCCGCCGCGACGAAGGCCGGCCGGGCGAGATCGCCCGCATTGGGATGGGTGCCGGCGAGAACGCCGCCCAGCACCGGGCCAAAGGTGAAGCCGAGCCCGAAGGCGGCGCCGATGAGCCCCATGCCCTTGGCGCGCTTTTCCGGCTCGGTGACGTCGCTGATATAGGCCTGGGCCGAGGCTATATTGCCCGCGCCCGCACCGGCCAGAAGCCGCGCCGCGAACAGCATCCAGAGGGCGTCGGCAAAGCCGAGCCAGAGATAAGACATGACCGAGACGGAAAGGCTCGTCAAAAGGATCGGCTTGCGTCCGACCTTGTCCGAGAGCCGCCCGAGAAAGGGTGAGGAGAAGAGCTGCGCAAAGGAGTAGCACGCCATCAAGGTGGTCACTTCGAAAGGCGTCGCGTGGTACTCAAGCGCGTAATAGGGCAGCAGCGGGATCACCACGCCGAAGCCGACCAGATCGATGAAGACGATGAGAAAGAGGATGGCCATCAGAGGCTTATGCTTAGCGCGGATTGGCGCGCCGAGACAGGGCCGCATAGCTGTCCGCCGCTGGCGGCAGATGCGCAGGCCGAGATTGGCTTCGTTTCGCAGTTTTCGTTTTTCGCTTTGCCACGCCGCGACTTGGATAAAGGTGATGAACGCTCTGTGCGTACCAGATAGGGCACCTCATGCCCGGTTTCAAGCAAGGATGACATGGTTGCTGCCGAGGGAACGCTCCGAGCGTTCAGACTCTCAGAGAGCACCGCTGCGCGCTGGACGAGCCGCAGTGCGGGTGCAGCGTGCCCGAGCTCGCAACGCGCTCGCGCTATCGTCGTGACACGATGATCAGCACAAGCCCGGCCAGGGCAATCGCGCCGCCATAGTAGATCCACCTTGTTTCATCGATCATGAAGCTGCGTGCGGGCCAGCGGATCAATCCCCAGCCTTGCCCCGTAAAGAGCAGGCCGGCCGCCAACAAAACGACGCCGATGAGCAAAAGCAACATGGCGGCGGCGCTCACGGGTCTGGTCCTGGGCCGGAATGCCGATCGACCGTGATCTCGACGATCACGCCGGCGGCGCCACAGAGAGACCGCGAACCTTGTGCCGCTCGATGAGGCGCGCGACCAGGCCCGAAGCCTTGGCCTCTTCGACAAAGTCGTTGAGGTATGCGCCGCCGGCCGTGTTTTTCTTGGCCGTTCCGATCGCCTGCTGCACCGCGCTGAACTTGCCGTCGATGATCCGCGCTCCAGGCAGCTTGTCGAGGTCAGCGAGAAGCCCTGGCCTCAGGCCCGCGAGCGCCTCCAGCTTCCCTTGAATGAATTGCTCGGTTGCGCCGCCGAGACTGTCGGCCCGCACCAGCTCGGCGTGCCGAATGTTGCGGTCGAGCCAGAGACCATAGGCACTGCGGCCCGCCACCGCGATGCGCACGCCGGACGCGTCGACATCCGCGATTGTTCTCAAGCGCGAGCCGGCCGGCACGAGATAGGTGGCTTCGATCTCGACATAGGCCGCCGTGAACGCGATCGTCTCGGCACGTTGCGGCTCCGCGCCGATCAGCCCGATATCCCAAACGCCCTTGCCCGCCTGATCCGCGAGTTCGCCGGGCGACTTGAAGGTCACGTACCTGACCGGAACGCCGAGCCGCGTCGCGACCTCGCGGGCCATATCGGGGGCGACACCCTCGGGTTGGCCTTGAGAGGTTTTGCCGGTCACCAGCAGGAAGTTCGATAGGTTGATGCCCGCGCGCAGAATGCCCGTCGGGGCAAGATCGGAGATGATTTCCGGTGACATCAGCGGCCCAGACTCCCAGCAAAACTCGGTTTGATGTTACGTTGGATTGTAAGGCTGATCGCGCTCCATCGAAACTCGATCGTTGAAGCGCCCGCTACGCCACCGCGCGCTGGCTCTGGATGAGCTTCAGGAGTTCGGCGGCCGCGGCGAGGATGTTCGTGCCGGGGCCGAAGATGGCGCCGACGCCCAAGGCTTTGAGCGCCGCGTAATCCTGCGGCGGAATGACGCCGCCGAGCGCGATGCGAATATGCGCGCCGCCCTGGGCCTGGAGCGCCTCGATCAGCGCCGGAACCAAGGTCGTGTGGCCGGCGGCGAGGCTCGAGACGCCGATGACATCGACATCGCGCGCGACCGCATCTTGCGCCGCCTCCTTGGGCGTCTGGAACAGCGGCCCGATCTCGACCTCGAAGCCCAGATCGGCGAAGGCGGTGGCGATCACCTTGGCGCCGCGGTCATGCCCGTCCTGCCCGATCTTCGCGACGAAGAGCTTGGGCGCGCGGCCCTCATCCCTGGCGAAGGCCGCGATCTGCTGCTGCACGCTTGCGTATTCGCCATCATCGGCATATTCGGCGCCGTAAATGCCCGAGACGAGCCGGGTCGTCGCCTGGTGGCGGGTGAAGACGCGCTCGAGAGCGTCCGACACCTCGCCCAAAGTGGCGCGCGCGCGCATCGCATCGATGGTTTTGTCCAAGAGATTACCCGCGCCCGAGCGCGCGGTCTCGGCGAGCGCATCGAGCGCCGCCTGGACGCGGCTCGCATCGCGCGCTTGGCGCAAGGCTTTGAGCCGCGCGATCTGACGCTCGCGCACTTGGGTATTGTCGATGTCGCGAATCGCGATCGGCTCTTGGGCTTGCGCCCGGTATTTGTTGACGCCGACGATGACATCCTCGCCGCGATCGATGCGCGCCTGGCGCCGCGCCGCGGCCTCCTCGATCTTGAGCTTCGGCATCCCCGCCTCGGTCGCCTTGGTCATGCCGCCGAGCGCCTCGATTTCGGCGATGAGCGCGCCCGCGGCCTCCGCGAGTGACGCGGTTAAGCTCTCGACGAAATAGCTCCCGCCCAGCGGATCGACGACATGCGTCAGCCCCGCCTCCTCGGCGAGGATCAGTTGCGTGTTGCGCGCAATCCGCGCCGAGACGGGGGTCGGCAAAGCGAGCGCCTCGTCGAAGGAGTTGGTGTGCAGCGAGTTGGTGCCGCCCAAGACGCCCGCCAGCGCCTCGATGGTGGTGCGGATGATGTTGTTGTAGGGGTCCTGCTCGGTGAGGCTCACCCCCGAAGTCTGGCAATGCATGCGCAGCGCGAGCGAGGCCGGGTTCTTCGGCGCGAATTGCTGCATCAGCCGCGCCCAGAGCAAGCGCGCGGCGCGCAGCTTTGCCACCTCCATGAAGAAATTCATGCCGATGCAGAAGAAGAAGGAGAGTCGCGGCGCGAACTCGTCGATCTTGAGGCCACGGCCGAGCGCGGCGCGGACATAGTCGAGCCCATCGGCCAAGGTGAAGGCCAATTCCTGCACCGCGGTCGCGCCGGCCTCCTGCATGTGATAGCCCGAGATCGAGATCGAGTTGAAGCGCGGCATCTCGCGGGCGGTGAATTCGATGATGTCGGCGACGATCCGCATCGAGGGCTCGGGCGGATAGATATAGGTGTTGCGGACCATGAACTCTTTGAGGATGTCGTTCTGGATCGTGCCCGCGAGCTTGTCGCGGGGCACGCCCTGCTCCTCGCCGGCGACGATGAAGGCGGCAAGCACCGGGAGGACCGCGCCGTTCATGGTCATGGACACGGTCATCTTCTCGAGCGGGATGCCGTCGAAGAGCACCTTCATGTCCTCGACGCTGTCGATCGCAACGCCCGCCTTGCCGACATCGCCGACGACGCGCGGATGATCGCTGTCATAGCCGCGATGGGTGGCGAGATCGAACGCGACCGAAAGCCCGGTCTGGCCCTGGCGCAGATTCTCGCGAAAGAACGCGTTCGACTCCTCGGCGGTCGAGAAGCCGGCATATTGGCGCAAGGTCCAGGGCCGGTTGGCGTACATCGTGGCGCGCACGCCGCGGATGAAGGGCGGAAAGCCCGGCAGGGTGCCGACGGTCTCGATCCGCTCCAGATCTTCCGCCGTGTAAAGCGGCTTCAGCGCGATCCCTTCGGGGGTTTGCCAGGTGAGCGTGTCGGGGCTCTTGCCGCCGAGTTCTTTCTCCGCGAGCGAGCGCCACTCCGCGAGGGATTTTTTGGGAAAATCCGCCATGCGCCGATTATAGCGCGTTTTGGGTCGGCCAGGGACGGGGCCGGCGCGAGTACCGACTATCGCGCATCCATGACTCTCCCCACCTCACCCTCCCGCTTGCGCGGGTCCCTCCCTCTCCGCCCCCGCGGGGCGGAGAGGGTTGGGGTGAGGTGGGGGGCGTTGATGATCTCGCGCGGTGTATCCGCAATCCTGATTCAGCGTACTACGCCCTCAGCGCATGCTGCGCGACTAGCGCCGCGGTGATCAGCAAGAGCGCGCCGCCCTGATGCGCGACGGCGATCGGGAGCCAGACCACGGTGAGCAGGGTCGAGATGCCGAGCGCCACTTGCAGGCAGGCGGCGGCGAACAAGGCGTGCAATGCCCAGCGCGCCATCGGCGCAAGCTTCGCCTTAAGGCTCGAAAGCCATAGAACCGCGACCGCGAGCCAGGTGGTCTCGGCCAAGACGCGATGATCGAATTGCACGCTCGCGAGGTTCTCGAACCAGTTCCGCCACCACGGCACGAGGTGCCAGTAATCCGGCGGCGCAAAATGCTCTTCCATCAGCGGGAAGGTGTTGTCGATATAGCCGGCGCGGGTTCCGGCGACGAAGGCGCCGGCGACCAGCGTGACGAAGACGAGACAAAGCACAAGAGCCGCGCCGCGGCGGAGCGCTCTTATTCCCCTCTCCCCCCGCCCGGCGGGGGGAGAGGGTCGGGTGAGGGGGGCGTTCGAAGCAGGATGCCGCTGGCCCAGCGACGACGGAGACACCCCCTCACCCTGCCCTCTCCCCCACTTCGCGGGGGCGAGGGAAGAAAAAACGCGCGAGGCGTTGATAAGATCGAGCGCCACCCAGAGCATGGCGAGATAGATGATGACCGCCATGGCGAGATGCGCCGCGAGCCGGTATTGGCTGACCTCGATGCGGGTCTCGAGCCCGCTTTCCACCATGTACCAGCCGAGCGCGCCCTGAAGCCCGCCCAGCACGAAGAGCCCCGCGAGCTTCGGCGCGAGGGCCCGCGTCACCATGCCGCGCCACAGGAAATAGAGGAACGGCAGCAAAAACACGACGCCGATGAGCCGGCCCCACAGCCGGTGGAAATACTCCCAGAAGTAAATGTTCTTGAACTGCGCGAGCGTCATATCGGGATGAACCGCGAGATATTGCGGGATCGCCCGATAGCGCGCGAACGCATCGTTCCATTCCGCCGCGTTCAATGGCGGCAGCACGCCCTCGATCGGCTGCCACTCCGTGATCGAGAGGCCGGATTCAGTGAGGCGGGTGATGCCGCCGATCAGCACCATGGCGAAGATCATGGCGCAGCAGAAGAAGAGCCAAATGGCGATCGCCCGCTCGGCGAGAAGCGTCTTCGATTGCGGCGTGATCGCGACCATCGGCGCGGCGGGCGTCTCAGGGACGGGCGAAGCGCGCGCGGGCGCCGCGCTCGATCGCGGCCGCGACCAGCCGATCGAGGCCAAGGCGGTGGCGCAACAACTCCAAGAGCCGCAGCGTCTCCTGGCTGACCTCACCGCTGGCGGCGCTCACATCGCAGGCGAGCGCGTAGGCGGTCTCGCGCAGCTTCGCCGGCAGCGCGGCCTTCACGTCCTTCAAGGCCTCCTCGAGCCCGGCCTCGCGGCCGAGCAGCGCGGCGCAGGATTTCAGATCCTGGGTGAGACGGTTCTTGTCGTATTTCGCAAACACGGGCAGATGATTGACGAAATCGCCGATAATCCGCAGCTCGGCATCGGCCATGTCGTTGTCGGCGGCCGATACCATGACCATGATGTAAATCAGCGCGGCTTGCGAATCGATCACGGGCTTCCCTTTCTTCTGAGGAGGAGCGAGAGTGCCGTCACCGCGGCGGGCGCTGTCAAGCGGCGCCGTCTGCAATGGAGTGGGAACTGGCATGAGAACCTTGTGGATCGCGCTTTCGCTCCTTGGCCTCGCGCTCGCCGGCTGCGCCGGCACGCTCTCGGCGCCGGCAACGCGCGACGCCCAAAACCGTGCGCAAGCGGCCTTCGCCGCCTGCGATGCCGAGCGCCAACAAGGAATCTTGAAGAGCCAGCGCGAGGTGGTCGAATGCGCGCGGCCCAAGGTGCTCGCCGCCTATCAGGAGAACGGCTATCCCAACATGGACCTGGTCGAGCTCGACCTTTATGCGCGCGGCATCGGCGCCGAGCGCATCGATGATGGCGACGTCAGCGCCGCGGCGGTCGATCGCGATCTCGCCGAGCTCGACCGCCGCATTGTCGCCGAGCAGCAGCGCCGCGTCGCGGCTCGGCGCGCGACGAGCGGCGGCGCATCGCCGGTTCCGTTGGCGCAACTTCTTGCCGGTCTCGATACGCTGACGGTGCGGAGCGCGCCGCCCGTGCCCGCGCCCGGCGAGAATTGCTTCAACGTCGGCAGTTTCTCGCATTGCCAGTGAGGCGAGAGGCAAGCGTGAGCCGCTCTTTTTTTCGTCACCCGCGAAAGCGGGAGCGATCGCATATGAGATCGCTGCAAGAACGCCCTGCGCCCTTCGACTGCGCGCTTCGCGCGCGCTCAGGGTGAGGAGAAATGGTTGACGGCATTAAGAAAAGCGCCTCATCCCGAGCGCGAGCGCCCTCAAGGCGCGAGCTGTCGAGGGACGCGCGGCCGACGTCCAGCGACATGCTATAGCTCTGCGCAAGGGGGCATGACGGTTCAACCCAAACTCATCGCGCCTCAGACTCACCCACCCCCGAGAAATTCCGCGGTGCGCGCAACCGCGTCCTTGAGGCCGAGGCGCTCGACCGCGACACCCGCGGGGAAAGCGCCCAAGAGCCGCGACGGCATCATGCGGTCCAGCAACACGAACACCCCGGCATCGTCGGCGCGCCGCACCAGCCGGCCAAAAGCCTGGCGCAGCCGCAGCCGCGTCAAGCGGTCGTCATAGGCCGTGGCGCCGAAGCGCGCGCGTCGTGCCTTGTGCAAGATGTCGGGACGCGGCCAGGGCACGCGGTCGAAGACGATGAGGCGGAGCGACCGGCCCGGCACGTCGATGCCGTCGCGCAGCGCGTCGGTGCCGAGGAGGCAGGCATCTTCCTCTTCGCGGAAAATGTCCACCAGCGTCGCCGTATCCATTGCGTCGACATGCTGCGCGAGCAGCGTCAATCCCGCCTCGGCCAAGGGCGCTGCGATGCGCTCATGCACGGCTCTGAGCCGCGCGATCGCGGTGAAGAGCCCGAGCGCGCCGCCGCGAGCGGCTTCGAACAGCGCGCGATAGGCGCCGGCGACCTGGCCCGCATCCTCGCGGCGTACGTCGTTGACGACGAAAACCCGCGTCTGCCTCGCGTAGTCGAAGGGCGAGGGCACGCGCGCGCGGAGCGCCCGGGCGGACAGATGGATCGCGCCGGTGCGCGTCTCGGCCGCTTCCCAATCACCCACCGGATCGCCGCAGCCATCGGTCAAGGTCGCCGAGGTGATGAGCACGCCATGCGCCTCCTTCATCACCGCTTCGGCGAAAGGCCGCATCGGATCGAGCCAGTGCCGATGCATGCCGACATCGAGCGCGACGCTTTCGCCGCGCTCGAGCGCCAGCCAGTCGACGAACTCCGCCGCCGGCTCGGCCTCGACCGCGGCGAGCATGTGGCGCCAGCCGGCGATTTCAATGATGCCGCGGCGCTGCAGGCCGCGGAGCATCGCCTCGATCCGGAGCCTTGTGCCGCTATCGAGCTCGGCCGCGTCGTGCTCGAGCCGCGCCGCCAGCCGCTCAATCAAGACGCGGACCGGCTCTTCGATCGCGCGCAGCTTTGCCGCCAAGGCGCGCGCCGCCTCTTGCATCGCGTCGAGCGGCGGGCGCAGCTCGGCTTCGAGCGTATAGGCTTGATCGCGGGCAGGAGCGCGCGCGAGAACCTGTTGGCGCACCACGGCGAGAAAGGCCTCGAACGCGCCTTGCGGCCGGCCATCGGCAAGCCGCTGCGCCCAGCCCTCGGCCGGGAGGACATGAGCTGCGGCGATCACCTCGTGCAGCGCCTTCACCGCGGCATCGTCGCCGGCGATTAGATCCTCGATGCGGCGGCGCAAGCCGCGTGCCCGCGAGCGGCCGCGCTCGTCGGCGCCGATGAGCCAACGCCGCAGCTCGACGCCTTCGCGTCCCGACAGCGCCAGCGAGAAGGCATTGTCGGCGGCATCGAACAGGTGATGGCCCTCGTCGAAGACATAACGCGTCGGCACCGATGCATCATCGAGCCCGCCGAGCGCCGCCTGGATCATCACGAGCGCGTGGTTGGCGACGACGACCGAAGCGCGCCGCGCCCGGCGCACATTCTTCTCGATGAAGCAGCGATGATAATGCGGGCAGGCGGAATAGACGCACTCGCCGCGGCGGTCGGCGAGCGCCACGGTCTGGGCGCGGCCCAAGAGCTCGGGCAGCCAGCCGGGGAGATCGCCGCCCACCATATCGCCGTCGCGCGTCGCGCCGATCCAGCGCGCAACGAGACCGAGTGCCGTCGCGTCATGGGGCCGCAGCGGCAGCCGCGCCACGCTTTCCTCGTAATTGAGCAGGCAAAGATAGTTCTCGCGGCCCTTGCGAATCACGACGCGACGGTTTTTCTCGGCCCGATCGGGGTAGAGCCGGTCGAGCTCGGCGCCGATCTGGTGCTGCAGATTGCGGGTATAGGTCGAAATCCACACCGCGCCTTCATTCTTTTCCGCCCACAGGCTTGCCGGCGCGATATAGCCGAGCGTCTTGCCGACGCCGGTTCCCGCCTCGGCGAGAACGAGATGAGGCGCGTCCGGAAGATCGCGCGGCCGGAAGGCGGCGCTCACCGCCGCGGCGTAATCCGATTGCTGCGGGCGCGGCTCCGCCTCGGCCCCGAGCAGCTCGGCGAGACGCAGCCGCGCCTCGCGCTCTTCGACCGGAATATTCCCGGGCGGCGGCTCGGGCGCGTGCTCGGCCCATTCGGTGAGCTTGCGCCAGGAAGCAAGACCCGCGGGCGCGCCGTCGGGCGCGGCCGGACCCAGCGCGGCCAGAACCGCATCGGCCCAGACCCAGCCGCCCTGCCCCATCGCCGCGGCGATGGCGCGCGCCTCGCTGTCGCCGCTCAGCGCAAGCTCGCCGAGCAAAGCGGCGGCCGCCGAAACCAGCGCCAGCGCCTCGCCTTCGAGATCGACAGGAAGGGGCAGATCGAGCGCCGCCGCCAAGCCGCGCGGCGTCGGCACGCAGAAACGCGCCGGCCGCACGAAGGCGTAGAGCTCGAGCAGATCGAGCGCGGGAAATCCGCCGCCGCCAAGGCGCGCGGCGACGGCACGGGCATGGCAGACGAAGACCGGCGTGGCTTTCGCACGCCGGCCGGCTTCCGCCCGGCTCAGCCGCTCGACCTCGCCCTCGGGCGACAACCACACGGCGCCGGCGGGCCCGACCGCGAGCGCCGCGGCGGCCGGGAGAGCGACCCTCCCGCCGCGCGATGGTCCAACCGGTTGGATGACGCGCACGGCCAATTGTATAGGGGTTTCGCCGGCTCTTGTCGCGGGCGCAGGCGCTGCGCTAGCGTTATGCCATGCCCTCGCCGTTCGATCTCGCCCTGCCGGTGCTGCGCCTGCTGCCGCCCGAAGTCGCGCATCGGCTGACCGTCCGGGCGCTCGACACCGGGCTCGCGCCGCGCGCCGCCGAAGCCGATCCGCCGGCGCTCGCGGTCAAGCTGTGGCGGTTCAATTTCCCGAACCCGATCGGACTCGCGGCAGGCTTCGACAAGGACGCCGAGGTGCCGGATGCGATGCTGGCTTTCGGCTTCGGCTTCGTCGAGATCGGCACGGTCACGCCGCGCCCGCAAAAAGGCAATCCGAAGCCGCGCCTCTTCCGCCTTGTCGAAGATCGCGCGGTCATCAACCGGCTTGGCTTCAACAGCCGCGGCGTCGAAGCCGCGGCGCGGCGGCTTGCGCTGCGGCGCGCGCGCGGGGGAATCGTCGGCGCCAATATCGGCAAGAACCGCGACACGCATGACGATCTCGGCGACTATGCCGAGGGCGTACGCATGCTGGCGCCGCTCGCCGATTACCTCACCGTCAACATCTCCTCGCCGAACACGCCGGGCCTGCGCGATCTGCAGCGCAAGAGCGCGGTCACGCGGCTGATCGCGCGGCTGATGGAGGCGCGCGCCAAGGCGGCCCCGCGCAACCCGCCGCCGATCTTGCTGAAGATCGCGCCCGATCTCTCGCCCGAGGAGCGCGCCGATCTCGCCGAAGTGGCGCTGAGCTCGGGGATCGACGGGCTCATCATCGCGAATACGACCGTCGCGCGTCCGGCGAGCCTCAAAAGCGGCGCGGCGCATGAGCCGGGCGGGTTGAGCGGCGCGCCGCTGCTCGCGCCCTCGACCGTCTTGCTCGCCGAGATGTATCGGCTGACTGGCGGTAAAATTCCCCTGATCGGCGTCGGCGGGATTGCCTCGGGCGCCGACGCTTATGCCAAGATCCGCGCCGGCGCGAGCCTGGTGCAGCTCTATACCGCGTTGGTCTTCGAAGGTCCGGGCTTGGTTCGGCGCGTGAAGCGCGAGCTTGCCGAGCTTTTGGAACGCGACGGCTTCACTTCGGTCATGGCCGCGATCGGCGCCGACGCACATTTGCCCTCGACCACGCCGCATGGCCTCTGAGCCGCGCCTCCTCGCCGGCATCGGCGAGATCGCCCAATCCTATGACGGCTTCATCCTCGATGTGTGGGGCGTGCTGCATGACGGCTTGAAGCCGTTCCCCGGCGTGCTCGACACGCTGTCGAGGCTCAAGCAAAGCGGCAAGCGCATCGTCGTTCTCTCCAACGCGCCGCGCCGCGCCGCGCCGGTCGGAAGCCGGCTGACCGAGATCGGCATCCCGCCCGCCCTTTACCATCATCTCCACACCTCGGGCGAAGAGACCTGGCAGCATTTGAAGCAGCGCGACGATCCGTTCTACGCCAAGCTCGGGCAGCGCTGCTATCTCATTGCGCCGCCGCGCGACAATGGGGTGATGGAGGGGCTCGATTTCGAGCGCGTCGCGGATGTCGCCGAAGCCGAGTTCCTCTTCAACACCGGACCCTGGGGCTGGGACGAGGACGTCGCGCGTTACGAGACGATGCTGCGCGGCGCGCGGGCACGCGATTTGCCGATGGTCTGCGCCAATCCCGATCTCGTCGTGCATCATCAGGGCCGGCGCGCGATTTGCGCCGGCGCGATCGCGCTGCGCTATGAAGAGCTCGGCGGCATCGTGCGCTGGCACGGCAAGCCGTTCGCGTCGATCTACGACACCGCGCTGAAGCTGCTCGAGGTTTCGGACCGGCGCCGCATCCTCGCGATTGGCGACAGTCTGCGCACCGATATCGCCGGCGCCAACGGCGCCGGGATCGACAGCGTGCTGGTCGCGGCCGGGATTCATCACGCCGAATTCGGCGCGGCGCTGGGCGAGTTGCCCGACCGCGAGGCCTTGAAGGCGATGGTCGAGGCCGCCGGCATCGCGCCCATGGCGGCGATGGCGGAGCTGCGCTGGTAGCAACTGCCGACAACGAGCAACTTGAATTGCCAATGAATGATACACCCCCCACCCGCTCGCTGCTGCTCGCGGCCTCCCCCTCAAGGGGGGAGGCAAATACTTTTACTTTGCGCGAGTCTTAAATTCACCTCCCCCTTGAAGGGGGAGGTCGGCGCATAGCGCCGGGAGGGGGTGACTGACTGACGTGCGATACCGAGGACTAATGCCCGCCGTGGTCGGCGCGGTGAAGGATCGCGTCGCCGAGCCCGGTTTCGTAGCCGAGCCCCGCCGCGGTCACGAGCGCCGCATCGGGAAACATCGACTTGATCAGGCCTTTGCGCTCGAGCGCCAGCCAGGCCGCTTGGTTGAACAGGCCCGACGCGTCGCGCGTCAGCACCACCGCCTCGCCGAGATGGAAGTGATCGCCATGCGGGTGCGGCAGATTGTCGACGCGCACGCTCTCGCCCTCCGCTGTGGCATGATCCGGCAAGCGCGCCAGCGCCTGCAGCAGGGTCAGGGTTTTCAATTGCAGGGGATTGAGGTTCAGCGGGTTGCGCTTGGGCGGCATGCGGCGATGATAGACTGCGGCGGCCGCGAAAGGAAAGCGGCCGGCAGGTGACGCGGCTGCGCCGCTGTGGCAGACTGAGCCCAAAATGGGGAGCGCAACGATCGCCCGTGCCTCGCGACGCTTCGCCGTGGCGGCCCTCTTGGCCGGCGCGTTCGCGATCGGCTGCGCCGCGAGGGCGCAAGCGCAATACCTCGTCAGCGGCAATGACGAGAAGCGCAGCTGGGATCAAACCGGTCAGCCGGTCGTCCTTCCGCCGGGCAAGGACACGGTCTCGATCATCGATATTCGCAACCGCGTCGAGCCGCGCGTCATTGCGAATCTGCCGCTGACGAACACCATTTTGGGACCGCCGAGCAGCATCGCGATCACCCCCGACAATCGCTTGGCGCTGATCGCCAACGGGCTCGACTGGGTCGCCGCGGGCGGGAGTTGGAAGCCGGTGCCCGCCGATAAAGTCTTCGTCGTCGATCTCGCCGCGCCGCCGCGCGCGATCGCCGCGATCGCCGTGGGCAAACGGCCCGCGGGGATTGCGATCAATCGCGCCGGCACGCTCGCGCTTATCGCCAATCGCGCCGACGACACGGTGAGCCTTCTCGCCATCAAGGGCGCCGCGGTGACGCTGGCCGACACGATTGCGCTTGCCGAACAGGAGACGCCAAAGCTCGATGCCAGCGCGGTCGCGATCACGCCCGACGGCAAGCGGGCTTTGGTGAGTCTGAGCCTCGCCGACCGGGTCGAGCTCCTGGCGATCGACGGCGCGACGGTGAAAGACACCGGCTATGCGATGGCGACCGGGCTGCGGCCGCGCGAGGTTCAGATCACGCCAGACGGCAAGCTGGGGCTGGTCAACAATCAAGGCGCGGGCCGCTCCGACGGACAGGCCGATACGCTCGCGGTGATCGATCTCGAACAGAACCCGCCGCGCGTCATCGATCAGGTCGTTGTCGGCGACGGGCCGGACGGGTTGGATGTCAGCCCGGTTGGCGGCTATGCCGCAGTGCTGGTCGCCAACGGCACGATGAGCCCGCGCTCGGCATTCTTTCATCACGATCAATCGCTGATCGTGCTGTTGCGCATCGAAGGCAAGAAAGTGCGCAAGGTTGCCGAGATGGAGATCGGCGCGGTCGCCAAAGGCGTCGCTTTCAGCCCCGATGGACGATTCCTTTATGTCGGCAACTTCACCGCCGGCAAGATCGCGATCTTGCGCATCCAGGGAACCAAGCTCATGCAGGTCGGCGAGCTCGCGCTCACCGGGCATCCCGCCTCGTTGCGCGGCAGCACGCCCTAGGGAAGCGGCGATGCGCGCCATGCGCCTCTTGCGGCCCGGAACCCGGCTCGCTCTTGCCGAAGCGATGGAGACGCCCGCGCCCGGCCCGCATCAGGTATTGCTGCGCGTCGCGGCTTGCGGCGTCTGCCGCACCGATCTGCACATTATCGACGGCGAGCTCACCGAGCCGAAGCTGCCGCTCGTGCCCGGCCACGAGATCGTCGGCTATGTCGAGGCTTTGGGCGAAGGCGTCACCGGCTTGAAGCACGGCCAACGCATCGGCGTGCCCTGGCTCGGCTTCACCTGCGGACGCTGCGCCTATTGCCGATCGGGACGCGAAAACCTCTGCGACGCGGCGCGCTTCACCGGCTATCAGATCGATGGCGGCTATGCCGATCATGCGGTCGCCGATGCACGCTTCTGCTTTCCCCTGCCCGACGGACTCGACGATGTCGCGGCGGCGCCGCTGCTCTGCGCCGGATTGATCGGCTATCGCGCCTTGCGCATGGCCGGCGACGCGGAGCGCTTGGGGATTTATGGCTTCGGCGCCGCCGCGCACATCGTCGCGCAAGTCGCGCGCCATCGCGGCCAACGCGTCTTCGCCTTCACCCGCGCCGGCGACACCGCGGGTCAGGACTTCGCCTTGAGCCTCGGCGCCGAATGGGCGGGCGCCTCCGAGACCCGGCCGCCCGCGCCGCTCGACGCGGCGCTGATCTTCGCGCCAGTGGGATCGCTGGTGCCCGCCGCGCTCGCAGCGACCGCCAAGGGCGGCACCGTGGTCTGCGCCGGGATCCACATGAGCGATATCCCGGCCTTCCCCTATCGACTCTTGTGGGAAGAGCGCGTCCTGCGCTCGGTCGCCAATCTGACGCGCCGCGACGGCGAGGAGTTTTTGGCGCTCGCGCCGCAGGTGCCGGTGCGAACGACGACCCAAGCCTTTCCGCTTGCGCAAGCCAATGAAGCGCTGACGGCGTTGCGCGACGGCCGGCTCACCGGCGCGGCCGTGCTCGTGCCGTGAGCGCTTGGCGAAGGTCAGCGCAAATTCGATCGAATGGACGCAACGGATGATAACCCTCTCCGCCCGCTTACGGGGGAGAGGGTGCGAAGCCGGCACAAGCCGGCTGAGCGGGTGAGGTGGGTGGCGATGGCCGAGAGATCGTGTGACGGCGCGACACCTCACCCTTCCCTCTCCCCGCTTCGCGCGGAGAGGGACGCCACATCGCGTCTGATTCCAACCGAACGGAATCCGTTCTAGCGCGGCCGCAGCTTCAAGGTGAGGTTGCGCAGATTGACCAGCAGCTCCTTGATCAGATCGCGCGCCGCCTGATCGGTGAGCTTTCCCGCAGCATCGAATTTTTGCGCGGCGCTGCCGATATAGACATGCGGCAAGTTGACGAAATGAACGTTGAGGCCCGACATGATCCAGCGCAGATCGCGCTGGCTGCGCGCCGTGCCGAGCGCACCGCCGGAGGCGCCGATGACCGCGGCGGTGCGGCCGTCGAACGGCATGTTCGGGACGCGCGACGCCCAGTCGATGGCATTCTTCAACACGCCCGAAATCGAATAATTGTATTCGGGCGAGGCGAACAGGATCGCGTCGGACGCGGCGATCGCCGAGCGGAAGGTCTGCACCACCGGCGGATAGCCGGGACCGAGGCGCACATCGTCGTTGTACAGGGGCAGCGGCGCGAGATCGAAGATCTCGATCGCCATGCCAGGCGGCGCCAACTCCTTGCAAGCATGTAGCGCGTGCGTGTTGAACGAGCCCTTGCGCAGGCTTCCCGACAATGCGAGCACCTTGATCGGGGTGGTGTCATTCATGATGTCGTGTCGCTCCTGGGATTTCGTCTCGGCTGGGCGGCGCGCACTCTACCATTGCCGCACGCGCCCGACATCCACGTGAACGAAATCGGAACGGGGATAATAGCCGACGCCGCCGACTTTCAAGCTGAGCGCCGCGCGATGCAGCGCATCGAGCGAGCGATCGGCGATGCGGATATCGATCGCCTGCCCATACATATGCAGGCTATTGGTTGCCACCCCCTCGCTTTTGCGATGGAGCATCGCATTGGTTTCGGGCGAGCGATAGCCCGAGATGACGAGGAATGGCGCCGTGGTGTCGAGGCGCCTGCGCAGCGCGACCAAGAGATCAAGCAGGCTTGGGTCGATCGCGTGCAACTCGTTGTTGCGAAAGTCGCGCAGGAGGTACTCGATCCGTTGCGTCGCGTCGGGCAGGTAGCGGCCTTGGGCCCAATAGACCAGATCGAGCGATTCGCCCGTATGCAGGTTCTCGAAGGCGAGCGCGCGCCGCGTCGATGCGAGCGGAAGCGCGACGGCGGGCGCGGCAACGGCGCCGGTCGCGACGGCTGCCGCGAGGCGCAAGAAATTGCGTCGTGTGCGAGAAGATTTCATCAGACATCCCCCGAACTCGCTCAATCTACTGAGATGTTGAGCGATATTCGTTTAGCGAGCGTGAGTGTTATCCCTCACTCTAGCTGATCTTTCAGCAAGCGCCAGGGGTTGTCGCACCCGCGCTGAGGCGCAGCCGGGCTGTCCGGGCTGCCAGCGCCTCGGCGAGTCGCTTGTCGCGGCCATAGAGGTCGTCGCGAAACTCGACCGTGCCGTCCGGATCGGCAAACGCCGTCCAATAGAGCACATAGACCGGGATCGCCTGCTTCAAAGCCACGCGCCGCGTCTCGCCGCTCGCGATCGCCTGGTCGATGGCGGTTTCGGGCCAAGACTCGGAATTGATGACGCGCCGCGCCAGGTCGCGCGGATCATCGACACGAACGCAGCCATGGCTCAGCGTGCGCCGCGGCAGCGCGAAGAGCCGGCGGTCGGGCGTATCGTGCATATAGACGTCCAGCGAATTCGGCATTTCGAATTTGAGCTGACCCAGCGCGTTACCCGGGCCCGGCAGCTGAACCAGGCGCTGCCCCCTCTCGGCATCGCGAAAGACATAGTTGCCGCGCGCGAGATAGTCCGGATCGCGCTTGAGCTTCGGCATGATCTCGTTCTTCAGGATCGAGTTCGGCACGTTCCAGGGCGGATTGATCAGGACGGAGATCATGGTCGTGCGGAAGACCGGCGTCGGGTGCCTGACCGTGCCGACAATGACGCGCATGGCTTTGGCAGACGTGCCGTCTTCGTAGAGCACGGCGGTCGCCGCGGCGGCATTGACCTCGATGCGCGTCGCCGCCGTGATGCGGGGCAGCGCGCGCCAACGCTCGAGATTGAGCTCGATCTGGAGGACGCGCGCCGAAGCTGGGATGTTGAGCGCCGCGAGCGTTGCCTTGCCGAGCATGCCGTCGCTCGCCAAACCGTGGCTTGCCTGGAATTGCGCGACCGCTGACGCCAAGCCCTTGTCGAAGATCTGCGGATCGGAGCCGGGCGGCGGCGCGGTCCGATAGCCCTCGAGAGCCAGACGCTGGCGCAGCGCGACCACAGCCCCGTCCTTATCTCCTTGCCGCAGCGTTCGGCTCGTGCGCAACTCGGGCCAGCCGGTTTTTGCCAAGCCGCGATAGCGCTCGAGCGCCGTCCGGAGCGCCTGGTAGCGTGCGTCTGGCGGGGGCAAGGCGGCGAGAGCCGGCCCCACACCCTTGGCGAGCATCGCGTCGACCAAGCCGTCGGGGTCGAAATAGGGCATGTCCAGATACCAGTCGCGCTCGATGAGCTTGGGCACGACACGGCCGCGCGCCAGCGCCAGGGCGTAATCGAGAAAGGCCGCGGTCAGCGCTACCTCGCGCGACGCCGGGCTCGCCCCCGCGAGCTCAGGCTCAACGTCGTCGATGCCTTGCGACGGCGCCTCGTCGAGCGCGCGGCGCAAGGCCTCGGCGCGCGCATCGTCCCAGAGCGGCGCGAAATCGCGCTTGCGATAGATCCGCGTGAGCGCGTCGCGATCGAGCGTCGGTCCGCCGAATGTGGGACTCTGGTGCTGTAGCACCGCTTCGATCGCCGCGGGATCGGGCGGCGCGGCGGCAAAAGTCCGGATCGGCGCGGCGAGAGCGAGCGGAAGGATCGCGAGGACCAGAAACGGACGCAAGGCCGGGTTCCCAATCGATTAGATCGAAGCCCCCGCTCTCTAAAAACATTGGGTGTTGCCCGGCTCGCCGCAAGGGCGCGCGGCGATGCGCCACGGCGTTCTGTCGTCGCAGCAGGGATAGGCATCACCGCGCCGGAGGCGGTAAGCTTTGTTGATGCAGGATATCGATGTCAAAGGGGTCAAGGTCCCGGCGCTCGGCTTCGGAACCTGGGCGCTATCCGGCCGCGACGCCTATGACGCGACCCGGACCGCGCTCGCGCTCGGCTATCGCCATATCGACACCGCGCAGATCTACGGCAACGAAAGCGAGATCGGCCGCGCCATCCGCGACAGCGGCATTCCCCGCCGCGAGATTTTCCTCGTGACGAAGGTCCCGCCGATGCAGCTCCACGCCGGGCCCGCCAAGCGCTCGCATGACGAAAGCCTGCAACGCCTCGGCTTCGATTATGTCGACTTGCTCCTCATCCATTGGCCCAATGCGCAAGTGCCGCTCGCCGAGACGCTTGGCGCGCTCGCCGAATTGCGCATCGCCGGCAAGACGCGGTTCATCGGCGTCAGCAATTTCACCGTTGCGCTGCTGCGCGAAGCGGTTGAGCGCGAGAAGGCCGAGCTGTTGTGCAACCAGGTCGAATATCATCCTTTCCTGTCGCAGCGACCGCTCCTCGCCATGATGAAGCGCTACGGCATGATGCTGACCGCCTATGCGCCGATCGCGCGCGGCCGCGTCTTCCGCGACAGGACTCTCGCCGCGATCGGCCGCAAATACGGCAAATCCGCGGGTCAGGTCGCGCTGCGCTGGCTGATCGAGCAAGACCGCGTCGGTGCCGTGCCCAAAGCGGCAAAGCGCGAGCATGCCGCCGCGAACATCGAAATCTTCGACTTCGCCTTGAGCGCCGAGGATCGCACGGCGATCGGCGCACTCGCCCAGGGCGGCCGGCTGGTCGAATGGGGCGGCTATTCCCCGAAATGGGATGTGGAATAGCGGGTAAACCCGATCCGCAACCGCTATTTACAAAATCGACCGCGCGCGCTACCCAAATTTGCATGAGCTGCTGCGATCCGAACTTGGCGGCGTGGGACGGAACGACCCTCAAGCGCCGCACCGTGTTGAAAGGGGCGGCGGCGCTCGCCGGACTCCTGACCGCCGCGCCCGCGCGCGCCGCCGGCAAGCCGGTGAAGCTCGCCTTTTGCAGCCAGCTTTTGTGCATCATTCCTTATGTCGTCGCCAAGGCCGACGGTCACTTCGCCAAGGAAGGGCTCGATGTCGAGCTCGTCTATATGCGCGGCGGCCAGGCGGCGATGCAGGCCCTCGTCGGCGGTGCGGTCGATTACGCGGCGACGGCGCTCGACGTGGCGCTCCAGGCCTACGCTCATGGCGCGGCGGTGAAGCGCTTTGCCGTGACCGGGCGGCTGCCGCTCTTCGCGCTCGTCGTCGCGCCGCAAAAGGCCGCGAAAATCCACGGGCTCAAGGATCTCGAAGGCAAGACGGTGGGCGTTTCGGCGCTCGGCAACGCCGATCACGCGCTGGCGCTGTTCCTGTTGAAAGAAGCCGGCGCCGATGCCTCGAAAGTGCAATTCGCGACCGTCGGCACGAATCTGCTCGAGGCGCTGCGCCAGGATCAGCTCGATGCCGGCCTCGTGCAGGAGCCGGCGCTGACCCTCATCGTCAAGGCCGGCGGCAAGGTTCTCGTCAACGCCATGGATACCGCCGACGCCAAGAAATATCTCGGCGGCGATTACGAGTTCATGGGGGTTTCGGTGCGTGCCGGCGATATCGCGGC
>DATEKH010000117.1:0-5809 GCA_035277525.1 Allostellaceae bacterium | reverse complement strand
TTCTTGAGCAAGGATCGCATCGTCGCGCCGCCCGGCTATAGCCGGTGGCTGATACCGCCCGCCGCGCTCTGCGTGCATTTGTGCATCGGCCAGGCCTATGCGTTCAGCGTTTTCAACATTCCGATGACCAAGCTGATCGGCATCACGCAGAACGTGCCCGCCGGCGGCTGGGACCTGCACAATCTGCGCGCGATTCCCTCCTCGCCGCAGGATTGGGCGCTGACCGATCTCGGCTGGATTTTCAGCCTCGGCATCTTCTTCCTCGGCGTGTCGGCGGCGCTCCTCGGGCGCTGGGTCGAGGAAGGCGGGCCGCGCAAGGCGATGTTCACCGCCGCCTTGTGCTGGGCCGGCGGCTTCTTCCTCTCCGCCATCGGCGTCTATGTTCACAACATCTGGCTCATCTATTTCGGCTACGGCATCCTCGGCGGCTTCGGGCTCGGCATCGGCTACATCTCGCCGGTCTCGACCCTAATCAAATGGTTCCCCGACCGGCCGGGAATGGCGACCGGCATGGCGATCATGGGCTTCGGCGGCGGCGCCTTCATTGCCTCGCCGCTCTCGGTCTGGCTGATGTCGCAATTCACCCGCGCCACCCATGTTGGCGTCGCCGAGACCTTCATCACCATGGGTATCATCTATTTCTGCTTCATGATGGTGGGGGCCACGATCGTGCGCGTGCCGGCGCCGGGCTGGAAGCCCGAAGGCTGGGTCGCGCCCGAGCAGCCGAAGAAGCTCATCACGACCAAGAACGTGTTCGTCTATCAGGCGCTGAAGACGCCGCAATTCTGGCTGATCTGGTGGGTGCTGTGCCTCAACGTCACCGCCGGCATCGGCGTTCTGGGCCAAGCTTCGGCGATGAGCCAGGAGATGTTCCCGGGCCGCGTCACCGCGGTGGCGGCGGCGGGCTTTGTCGGCCTGATGAGCCTCTTCAACATGGCCGGGCGCTTCTTCTGGGCCTCGGCCTCGGATTATCTCGGGCGCAAGAACACCTACTTCACCTTCTTCGTCCTCGGCGCGGTGCTCTATGCGCTGGTGCCCTATACCGGCAAGGTCGGCAGCGTTGCCGGGTTCGTGTGCGCCTATGCGGTGATCTTCAGCATGTATGGCGGCGGCTTCTCCACCGTTCCCGCCTATCTGCGCGACATGTTCGGCACGCGCTATGTCGGCGCCATTCACGGCATGCTGCTCACGGCCTGGTCGATGGCAGGCATTTTCGGGCCGGTGCTGGTGAACTACATCCGCCAGTACAACGTGACCCACGGCGTCGCCGCGGCCCAGGCCTACAACGTCACCATGTATGTGATGGCGGTGCTGCTGATCATCGGTTTCGTCTGCAACTACTTCGTCCAGGCGGTGAACGAGCGTCACCACATGACGCTCGAGGAAGCCGAAGAGATGGCGATCTGACCGCGGCGCAAAGGAGACGACAATGAGCGATCGATATGGCGATTCCGCCTCGGGCAATGCGTGGAAATTGGCGCTGGCCTGGATCTTCGTCGGCGTGCCGCTGACCTGGGGCGTGATCCAGACCTGCCTCAACGCGCTGCTGCTGTTCAAGTAGCGATGCGGGCGGCGCCGGCGCGGCGCGCAAGCGCCGGCCCGGCATTGGATTTCGCACGCGCCATGCCTAAATCCCGATCGGGATGTCCGGCAGGGAAAGCGGCGGCATGCGGCAGGCGCTTCATCGGCTCGCGGTCGAGACCAAAGGGCGCGGCCTCGTCGAGATCACCGCGCCGGTGCGCGATTGGCTTGCCGCGCAGGGGATCGCAACCGGGCTTCTCACCCTCTTCTGCCGTCACAGCTCGGCCTCGCTGCTCATCCAGGAGAATGCCGATCCCGACGTGCAGGCCGATCTCCTCGATTTCTTTGCGGCGCTCGCGCCCGAGGACCAGCGCCGCTATCGCCACGATGCCGAAGGCGCCGACGACATGCCCGCGCATCTGCGCGCCGCCTTGACGCCGACGCATCTCGCCATCCCGGTGGAGCGCGGCGCGCCGCTGCTCGGAACCTGGCAGGGCATCTATCTCTTCGAGCACCGCCGCGCGCCGCATCGGCGCGAGATCGCGCTCCACCTCATCGGCGAGTGAGCGGCGCGCGGCTTGCGGCGATCGCGCGCAATTGGCGCAGATTTTCGCTGCATTTGACGCAACACCGCGCAATCGCCCTGTTAAGTTCGAGTAAACAAGTGGCGCTTAGCCTTGGCTTATCTTTGACGACATGCGAGGTCGGCCATGACCCTGGCAGCTCAGTTGGAGATCAAGCGCGAGACGGAAAAGCGGGCGCTCGCCGCGGCGATGGCGCAATGCTGGAAGCTGGTTCACTCCATGTCGGAGGCCAAGCCCGCCGAAGCGGAGCGCACCAGCCACCTCCTCGGCGAGATGGTCAAGCACATGCCGAAGCTGCCGCTCGAGTTCAAGCGCAAGATGCTGGCCAATGCGCGCGGCTTCGAATGCGCCGCCAATATGCGCGCGGTTGACGGGGCGCTGCGGCTTGCCTTCGAGAAGGCGCGCCACGGCGAGCCCGCCGAGCGCAACCGCCTTCTCGCCGAGGCGCGCAAATTCCGCTCCAAGGCGATGCGCCTCGGCGCCGAAGCCAATTTCGAAATCGCCGCCGAGCGCAAGATCGAGATCATCATGTTGACCGGCGGCGTGGAGCATAAAGGCCCGACCCTCGCCAAGCCGCGCTTCGGCTGAAACGGCGCAGCCGCGGCGTCAGCGCAGCCGCAAATGTGCGACCCCCGTCACAAACCGGTCTCAAGCACCGCGGGATCGAATCCGGGCTTTGCCCGTTTTTCGAGGGCACAGCCTCGCTGCAGCCTGCTTGCGCGCGCACGAGCCGCGCCTCTAAGCTTGGCGGGTTCTTTCATATGAGCAGAGGAGAGTTCGGGGGAAGAGCACGCCTCGGGGGCAGTCATTGTCTCAAGGAGAGACTCGATGCGCCTGCCTGTTGCGCGTTTCAAGCCCAACCCCGCGGCCTTCATCGTCGCGGTGGCGAGCGCCGCCGTCGCGCTCGTTCTCGGCGCGATGCCGGTCCATGCCGCGCCGCCGCCCGATGCCGATCCGTCGCTCGCGCCATGGTTCCAGAGCCTGCGCCAGCCCGGCACCGGCATCCTGTGCTGCTCGCTGTCCGATTGCCGCGCCACCAGCTCGCGCACCACCGCCGGCGGCTACGAGGCGCTGATCGACAATCGCTGGCTGCCGGTGCCGCCGAACCGGGTGCTCGAGCACACCCCCAACCCGACCGGCCGAGCCATTGTCTGCTACCTCCCGGGCCAGGGCATCCTGTGCTTCGTCCGCCCGGCCGAAACCTGAGGCCGGGCGCCGCGCGCCGGGACCGAATTAAGTTGAAATCGATCTAAACTACTCTCTAAATTGGAGTGAGCGACGGCACGCGAGATGGGGGACGCAAGCGTGGCATCCAGGCAAAGCGTGCGGCTTGCTTGCACAATTGGCGGGATTCGGCACCCCGGCCCAGGGCAACCCCAGCGGCGCAAGGCCCGCCATGGCGTTTGATTTCCGCAACGATCCGATTCTCGCCACCGCCTATCGCTATTGGGACGGCAAGCGCGGCGAGCGCCGCATGCCGCGCCGCGGCGACGTCAATCCGAGCGAGATCGTGCCGCTGCTGCCCAATCTTCAGATCATCGAGGTGGTCGATGGCGGCAAGCGGCTGCGCTATCGCCTGGTCGGAACGGCGATCGTGGCGGCGCTCGGGGCCGAATACACCGGCAAGCATTTCGACGAGGTGTTCTCGGGCGAGCAGCTGCGCGCGCATGAAGAGAATTACCGCATCATCGCGCGCGAGAAATGCCCGCTTTTCGTTGCCCGCCGCTATGTCACGCCCGGCGGCGCCGAGCTCTACTCCCGCCGCATCATCATGCCGTTCTCGGAGGATGACGAGATGGTCAACCAGATGCTCACGGTGATGAGCTTTCACTCCGCCAATGCGGCGGCGCGGCGGCTGGGCGGCCTGCTCGGCGACGAGACGCATTTCGACGTGAGCGACACCGAGCGCGAGATCATCCGGTAGCGTAAATCCCGGTGAGTGGAATCGCATAAGCGCACGGTTGAACAACCCTCTCCCCGCTTCGCGCGGAGAGGGGCAAAACTCCATCTGCTTGAGATCGCCGCTAGTCGAGCGCGGCACACCTCACACCGCGAGCTTCACCTTCCATTCGACCGCTTCGAAGCCGGCGATATCGGCGAGGAAGCTGAGGCCGCTCGCATCGAGGAAGATGTGGCAGCCGAAGCGGTACCACACGCCGTCGAGGATCAGCACCCCCTCATAGGTGCGGTACTCGCCGCCGTCATCCTCGCGCTCGGCCCTGAGCAGCCGCGGCAGGATCTTCGCCTTGTCGCCGAGCCGGATATCGGGCCGGCCGACGAGGCAGCCATCGCACAGCACGTCCTCGAGCCGCGCGCCGTAAGCGGCGCTGAGATACTGATCGACGGTCTGGAAAGCGTTCATCTCCGGGTCTCCGCGGCGCGAAAAGCGATACGGAAACCAGCCTAACCGATCAAGAACAAAAAGGGAACAAAAAACGTCACCCAGGCTGTGCAACCGCGGTGCCGAGCGCCGCCAGCGCCGCCTTGGCGACGATCACGTCCTCCTCGATCTTGGCGCCGCCGGCGGCGACGCCGCCCACCACCTGGCCCTCGACCGTGATCGGGAATCCGCCCGCCACATTGGTGAAGTCGCCATCCATGCGGATTTGCATGCTCAGCACGTTGGCCTCGGGCGCGTAGCCGGTGGGCAGGCGCTGCGAGGCCGAGGTGATCGCCTTCTTGATCGTGGTGCGGCCGGAGAAGAACCGCGCCCCGTCCATCATCAGAAAGGCGATGAGCTGGCCCGAGGCGTCGACCACGGCAAGGCTGATCTTGCAGCCGATCTCATTGGCCTTTGCGATGCCGGCGGCGAGCATTTTCATGCTCGCCTCATGCGTCACGCGATGGGTAGCGGCGAAATCGGCCATCTCACTCCTCCCTCACTCGGATTGCGGCTCATTCGGGCGGCAGCAGCGTCGCGCCGATGCCGACCTCGCCGCCTTCGATCACCTCGGCATAGATGCCCATATTGACGTGGCCGAACTTCTCCGACAGCGCCAGCGGCAAATTGAGATTGCGCGCGCCGCTCTCGGGATCGACATTGGTCGCGGCGCAGCGCCGGATCGCCTTGACGCCGCGCAAGCGCACGCCGCCGAGCGAAAAGTCGCGGCCGATCCAGTCGAATTCCTGCCACGGCGCGCCGCCCGCGAGGAGGAAATTCGCGCGAAAGCGGCGCGGATCGATGGCGCTTCCCACCGCGCCCGCGAGCGTTGCGATCGAAGCAAGCCCGATGATCGAGACCACCTTGCGCGCATTGTCCGAAAACATGTGACCTTGCGCTTCGAGGAGCCGCGGCCTGCCTTGCGTTGCCGCGCCCATATAGTCGGCGAAAAAATCCTCGACCGCGGCACGGCCCGAGGCGATGCCAAGATCGGCGCGCAGGCGCTCCTTGCCTTCGGCGCTGATCGCGAGAACGCCGCTCGCCGCGTCGAACCGCGCGCGCAGCCGCGCCAGCTCCTCATTCTTCATCAGCATCAGGAAATTGGTCTTGGGCATCCACGCGGGCGTCGCGGGATCGAAGCGGTTGGTGCCGAGCCCCAGGGCAAAGCGCCGATCCTGCGGCAGGCCTTGGCCCGGCGCGAGGCGAACCCGCGCGAGCGGCTCGGGCGTCAGCCCCTTCACCGGATAGCGATAGATTTGGTCGAGCGTGATTGGCATGAGGCAGGGCAAAACGCCAGGCGAAAAGCGCCGCCATCCTAGACGGC
>DATEKH010000116.1:0-6870 GCA_035277525.1 Allostellaceae bacterium | reverse complement strand
CCATGCCGGCCTCGGCCGCGGCCGCGGGCGGCAGGAGATCGCGCAAGCCTTGCGGCAGGAGCGCGCGATGGGTCGTGTCGGTCATGGCGCCGGGATAGCGGTTTTGCCCGGGGGCGGCAAACGAAAAAGCCGCGCCCTCGGACGTGCATCGAGGCGGAGCCGCCAGGCGAGCGAGGCGGTCGCGAGCATGGCACAGCGATTTTGTCTCCCCTCGGTGCTGGCGTCTATCCCAAGGCACCCCAGATTGAAGGTATGCGCCAGCAGGAACCGGCAAGGAGGTCAGACATGGAAGAGCGCTTCAATCCCTTCAAGGCATCGCCCGAGGGCTATAAGGCGATGGCGGGACTGCAAGCCTATGTCAGCAACTGCGAGATCGAACCCTCGCTGCGCCATCTGGTGGCGCTGCGCGCCTCGCAGATCAATGGCTGCGCCTTCTGCCTCGCGATGCATGCGCGCGAGGCGCGCGAGCATGGCGAGAACGATGATCGGATCCATCTGCTGAACGCCTGGCGCGAGGCTGGGGTGTTCACCCCGCGCGAGCGCGCGGCGCTCGCCTGGACCGAGGCGCTGACGCTCTTGACCGAGGGCCATGTCCCCGACGCGGTCTATCGTGAAGCGCGGGCGCAGTTCAGCGAGAAGGAACTGGTCGATCTCGCCCTCGCCGTGGTGGTGATCAACGGCTGGAACCGCATCATGGTCGCATTCCGCCGCCCGCCCGAGACGGCAAGCGCGCGCGCCGCCTGAAGAGCGCGGCGTGTGCCGCGCTCAAAAATGCAGCTGCCTCACCTGCACGACATTGGGCAGCGCGCAGACATGGGCGAGCACGGCTTCGTCGAGCGCCTGATCGACCTGGACGAGGCAGATCGCATCCTCGCCCGCCGCCTTGCGGCCGAGATGGAAAGTCGCGATGTTGATCCCCGCCTCGCCGAGGGTGCGCCCCAAGCTGCCGATAAAGCCCGGCTTGTCGAGGTTGCGCACGAACAGCATGGTCGGCCCCAACTCGGCCTCCATCGGAATCTCCTCGATCTCGACGATGCGCGGCTTGTCGCCGCCGAAGAGCGTGCCTGAAACGCTGCGCTGCTTGTTGCCAGAGGCCACCGTCAGGCGGATGAGCGTGTGGTAATTGGTTTCGTTGGTGCTGCGCGTCTCGCTGATGGTGATGTTGCGCTCTTTGCACACGACCGGAACATTGACCATGTTGACGGTTTGGAGCTGCGGGCGCAGCAGCGCGGTCAAGGCGATCGCCGTCAGCGGCTTGACGTTCAATTCGGCGGCGTGGCCCGAATAGGCGATCTCGACGCTCGAGAGCCCGACATCGGTGAGCTGGCCCGCGAAGCTGCCGAGCTCGTCGGCGAGCTTCAGATAAGGCTTCAGCCGCGCCGCGTCCTCGGCCGAGAGCGATGGCATGTTGAGCGCGTTGACGACGGCGCCGGTCATCAGGTAATCGGCCATTTGCTCGGCGATCTGCAGCGCGACATTCTCCTGCGCCTCGCTGGTGGACGCGCCCAGATGCGGCGTCGCGATAAGGCGTGGATGGCCGAAGAGAATGTTCTCCTTGGCCGGCTCGACCGGGAAAACGTCGATCGCCGCGCCGGCGACATGACCCGAGTCCAACGCGGCCTTTAGGTCGCCCTCCACAATCAACCCGCCGCGCGCGCAATTGATAATGCGCACGCCCGGCTTCATCTTGGCGATCGCCTTGGCGTCGATGATGTTCTTGGTTGCGTCGGTCAACGGCGTGTGCAGCGTGATGAAATCGGCGCGCGCGAAAAGATCGTCGAGCTCGACCTTCTCGACGCCGAGCGCCACGGCGCGCTCGGGCGTCAGGAACGGATCATAGGCGATGACCTTCATTTTAAGGCCCAAGGCGCGGTCGGCGACGATCGAGCCGACATTGCCGCAGCCGATCACGCCCAAGGTCTTGGCCGTGAGCTCGACGCCCATGAAGCGCGATTTCTCCCACTTGCCAGCTTGCGTCGAGCGGTCCGCCGCCGGCAGCTCGCGGGCAAGGGCCATCATCAGCGCGATCGCGTGCTCGGCCGTGGTGATCGAATTGCCATAAGGCGTGTTCATCACGACGATGCCGCGCTGGGTCGCGCCCGGAACATCGATATTGTCGACGCCGATGCCGGCGCGGCCGATGACTTTCAAATTCTTCGCGGCCTCGAGCACCGGCTTCGTCACTTTGGTCGCCGAGCGTACCGCGAGCCCGTCGAAGCGCGCGATCTCGCGCTTCAAATCGTCGGGGGTGAGCTTGGTATTGACCTCGACCTCGACTCCCCGCTCTTTGAAAATTTCGACGGCGCGCGGGCTCAGCTCGTCGGAAATCAAGACTCTCGGCATGGCTCAATGACTCATTTGTTCGGGCGTCGTGCGGTAAGAACCCGTGGATGCCCGGAACAAGTCCGGGCATGACGCTTAAAGAGCGTCGTCATGGCTGGGCCCGGCCCGGCCATCCACGCATCCTTGCGGCACGCGCGGTTGCATGAAAAAACTCTGGGACGCCGCTAAGCGGCGACGGTGGCGGCGGCTTCGGCGAAGGCCCAATCGAGCCAGGGCAGAAGCGCCTCGACATCGGCGCGCTCGATCGTCGCGCCGCACCAGATCCGAAGACCCGGCACCGCGTCGCGATGGCCGGCGATGTCGTAGGCGACGCCCTCGGCGTCGAGCAGCGCCTCGATCTTTTTGACGCGCGCCCATTGCTCGTCCTTGGACAAGCGATCGAAGCCGTCGGCGACGATTTTGAGGCACACCGAGGTGCAGGAGCGGATTTTCGGATCGGCGACCAGGAAGTCGACCCATGGCGTGCGCTCGACCCACGCCGCGATCGCCGCGAGATTGCCTTCGCACCGCGCCTTCAAGGCCGAGAGCCCGCCGATCGATTCGGCCCATTTGAGGCTGTCGATCGCGTCTTCGACGGCGAGCATCGAGGGCGTGTTGATGGTCTCTTCCTTGAAAATGCCCTCGCTGAATTTGCCCTTGCTGGTCATGCGGAAGATTTTCGGCAACGGCCAGGGCGGCGTGTATGTTTCGAGCCGCTCGATGGCGCGCGGCGACAGCGCGAGCATGCCATGCGCCGCCTCGCCGCCCAGCACCTTCTGCCACGACCAGGTGACGACATCGAGCTTTGCCCAGGGCAGGTCCATGGCAAAGACGCCCGAGGTCGCATCGCAGATCATCAGCCCTTTGCGGTCGGGCTTGATCCAATCGCCATTCGGCATGCGCGCGCCCGAGGTCGTCCCGTTCCAGGTGAACACCACGTCGCGGTCGCAATCGACTTTGTCGAGGTCGGGGATCTCGCCATAGGGCGCGCGCATCACGCGCAGATCCTTGATCTTCAGCTGCTTCTCGATATCGGTGACCCAGCCCTCGCCGAAATTCTCCCAGGTGAGCGCATCGACGCCGCGCGCGCCGAGAAGCGACCACAGCGCCATCTCGACCGCGCCCGTATCGGAGGCGGGCACGATGCCGAGGCGATAATCCTTGGGAATTCCGAGGAGCGCGCGCGAGCGATCGACCGCGTCCTTGAGGCGGGCTTTGCCGAGCTTCGAGCGGTGGGAGCGGCCCAGGAGGGCCTTCTCAAGAGCGGTGAGCGAGTAACCGGGGCGTTTGGCGCAGGGGCCAGAGGAAAAATTCGGGCAGGCGGGCCGGCGGGTCGGCTTCATGAAAGCTATTCCTTCCAGAATAGATGCGCCCCGTTGGGGGGGCGTGTCCCGCCGATGAAACTACGGGAGCGCTCTGCGCCCGTCAACAGCGCGCGGCGCGGCAACATGTCTCAGATGCGCGTTAACGCGCGCGCAAAGATCGCACCAATCCCATCAGGCTGATCGCGGCCCAGGCCGCCTCGATCACGCCGGCGGGCCAGTTCCATTGCGTCGCGAGCGAGACGAGAATGAGACATGAGCCGACGAGGTTGGCGAGCGGGAAGCGCCAATCCCCGGCGCTGAGCCAGCGTTGCTGAGTGGCGAAATAAGCCGTGAGCAGCAGCGCGGCGCCGAGAAGCCCCGCCGCAGTTGGCGCATCCCAGATCATGGCGCGACCGAAGCAAATTCCGCGCGTACGAAAATCGACCCTCTCCGCCGCGAAGCGGGGGAGAGGGAGGGACCCATTGCGCAGCAATGGGAGGGTGAGGTGGTGAATGCGACAGCGCCCCACCTCACCCGCGTCCCGCGGATTTTGATCCGCGGGTCGCACCCTCTCCCCCCGCGAGCGGGCGGAGAGGGTCGTTTGATCGCGCCTGTCATACGATCAAGCTCAACGCGCCGTTAAGAGCTTCCCTGGCCGCCGCGCGCTCGCGCACGGGCGCCGTTGACGAGACCCAGAACGCTGATCGCCGCCCAGGCGAGATTGATGACGAAAGACGGCAGATTCCAGCGATCGACGAGCGAGACGAGAATGAGGCACGAGCCCGCGAGGTTGACGGCGGGGAAGCGCCAATCCTCGGCGGCGAGCCGGCCGCGCTGATTGGCGAAATAGCCGCCCAGCACCAGCACCACCCCGATAAAACCGATCCCGGCGTAAAGCGCCGCGCCCATCGCGAACTCCTCTCGGCGGATGGGGCGCGGCGAAAACCTAGCGCGGCGCCGCGCCGCCGACCGGAAAGCCGAACTCGTAGGAGAGACCGAGGAACCAGCTTCCTTGATCGGAGGTCTTCACGCAAGTTTGGCCGGCGGCGCAGAACGCGGCCTGGAAGCTGGAATCGCCGAAGATGTAGCCGCCCGAGAGTTTGAGCTTCTGCGCGTCGGGCGGGAGAAACTCGAAGAGCGGTGCGCGCTGCATGATCGCGGCGTTGAGGAACGGCCGCACCATCATGCCGGAATGCTCGTCGCTTTGCGTCGAGGTGGCGTTGGCGAGCGTCGCCGTTTCCTTGATGTTGTTGATCCACACGCCCGTGCCGAGGCTGGCGCTGGTGCCGTCGGTCACCGGGAGCCCCATGAAAAAGCGCGGCATGATGACCGGCCAATTGTTGGTCTGGCCGAGCTTCAGCGTATAGCCGCCGCTGGTTGACGCGGTCGCGACGGAATCCCCGGTGGCGGGCGCGCCGATGAAGAGCGAGGTTCCAAAGCTCGGGCCGAGGGGCAACGCGTCGAGCGGCGCCGAGGTCCAAGAGCCGATAATGCCCGGAATGACCCGCGTCGAAGAATTGGTGACGCTTCCCGTGCCGGCGAGCGAACCGCTCGCGGTCGATTGCAGGCTCGGAAACTCGATCAGAGTCTGCGGCCCAAGCGCGACTTGCGAGCCGGCGAGCGGCGCAGCCGAGCGCGGGTCGTGCATTTCGCTCGAGACGAGCGGCGCTGCCGAAGGCGGTGCGGTCTGTGCGACGAGCTTGGGCGATGGCGCGCCTGGCGAAGAGGCGTTCGACGCGATCTGGTAGTCGGCAACATCATCCTCTGCGGCTTGCGCGGGAGCGGCGGCCGGCGCAGCGCTGCCGGAGGCGGCATGATGCGCGGCGCTCGCGGGCGGCGAGGCCGGCGGCGCTGGCTGGGGCTTGGCCACAGCTTCCGGCGGCGGCGCGCCCCGCTGCTGCTCCTTGACAGGCGCCGGGATCGCCGCCCTGACCGCATATTTGCCGCTGGCGGACGCGCTGACCGAGAAGCCGCTCTTCGCAGCGGCCGGCGCCGGCGGCGGCTCGACCGCAGCGACAGGTGCCGGCGCCGCTTCCGCCGGTGCGGGAGAGGGAGGCGGAACGGCATGGCCTTCGACCGAAGCGACGGAGGCTGGCGCTCCTTGGTCCGACACTTGCGTCTGCTCCGGCGATTGTGCCGGCTGCGTTTGCGCCGGAGCAGCGGGCGGCGCTTGCTCATCCGCGCCTTGATCGCTCGGAGGCGACGCACTCGGCGCCGCGCTCGTCGCCGCGACCTCGGCTTGCGCGGACGTATCCGCCGCCTGGGCCTGCGTCGATGCAGCGGCTGGCGCCTGAGTATCGCTCGGTGCGAGGGCCGAGGGCGGCGCGGCATCGGGCGACGCCGTGTCCGCCGCGGGCGCGCCCGTGGCCGCCGGCGCGCTTGTGCTCGCGATGTCGGCAGGCGGCAAATTCGCCGACGCCGAATGATCCGGCATCGCGGCCGGCGTCACGGCGGAGGTTTCGATGAAGGCCGATTGCAGATCGTCGCCGGCGAAGTCGAACACGATCAATCCGCCGGCCAAAGCCAATACCAAAAACAAACAGCACAGTTTCAAAAGACGCAGACGCATCCACCCGATTCCCGCCCAAATCGGAGCGTTGACGTGGACGCGACACGCTCCGACGACAAATCTCCATGCGACTCGATGTTTGTCCAGCACGACTCGACATGTGCGCGCAATTCCGCGGGTTTTATGCGCTTGCGGCGCCGGAAGCGGCGCCGCAAATCGGGTTTTGGCGGAAATTCGCGGCGAGTCGCGCGTCTCGATGCGCGAGTCGCCGCCGCGCAGCGCGCGCTATTTGACGTATTGATTGTCGATGATCGACTTGTAGTCGTGGAATTTTTCTTCCGGCTTGATGAAGCCGGCGGCCTCGTTCAGATTGTCGCCGTTCGCGAGATCCTGAACCGTCGTGATCGGCTTCGCGTCGGTCATCGCACGGACGGTCTGATAGGCGGCTTCGAGCACCTTGTCGTTGTAGGTGCCAAAATGCGCCTTCATCGCCTTGAGCGAGGTCTTGGGGTCGTCGCGGATGATCTGCGTCGCCGCGAAGATGCCATGCACCATCTTGGCGCAGATGTCTTTGTGGGCGGGACAGAAATCGCTGCGCGCCAGCAACAGCGCAGCCGAGACCGGCGAATATTCCTTGGGCTCGCCGATGCGCGAATCCGAGACGAGGACGCCGGTCCCGTCGAGCAGCACTTGCTCGACGAAGGGCGGGCTGTTGGAGAAGCCGTCGATCTTCTT
>DATEKH010000115.1:0-3715 GCA_035277525.1 Allostellaceae bacterium | reverse complement strand
ATCGCATTCCGGTCGGGCCGATTCACGCCGGCATCATCGAGCCCGGTCATTTCCGCTTCACCGCCAATGGCGAGGCGGTGGTGCGGCTCGAAGAGCGCTTGGGCTACGTGCATAAGGGGATCGACGGCCTGATGCAGGGCGCCACCCTCGACCGAGCGGCCAAGCTCGCGGGCCGCGTCTCCGGCGACAGCACCGTCGCTTATGCCATTGCCTTCGCCCGCGCGGCGGAGAACGCGCTTGGCCTCGAGGCGCCGCCGCGCGCGCAGTGGCTGCGCGCGCTGATGGCCGAGATCGAGCGTCTCGCCAACCATCTCGGCGATATCGGCGCCGTCTGCAACGACGCGGCCTTTGCGCTGATGCATGCGCATTGCGGCGCGCTGCGCGAGCGCGTGCTGCGCGCGGCCGATCGGGCTTTCGGCCATCGCCTGATGCGCGATTGCGTCCGGCCGGGCGGCGTCGGCGCCAATCTTGGGCCCGAGGGAGGCGCGGCGATCCGCGCGATGTTCGATATCGTCGCGCGCCAATTCCCGGCGCTCGTGCGGCTTTATGACGAGACTGCGTCGCTGCAAGACCGCACGGTCGGCGCGGGCATCGTGCGTCCGGAGCTTGCCGCGCAATTCGGTGCCGGCGGCTATGTCGGCCGCGCCTCGGGCCGGAGTTTCGACGCGCGCCGCCGGCCGGGCTATCCGCCCTACGACGCGCTCACCTTCGCGGTGCCGAGCCGGAGCGAGGGCGACGTCAATGCGCGCGTGTGGATCCGCATCGGCGAGGTCGAGCAAAGCCTCATCCTGATCGCGCAGCTGATCGATGGCCTGCCCGAGGGCGCCATCGCGATCGAGCTGCCGCGAGCCGACGGGGAGGCCGAGGGGCTGGCGCTGGTGGAGGGCTTCCGCGGCGATGTTCTCGTCTGGCTTCGGCTCGATGCCGCCGGCCGGATCGCGCGCTGCCATTTGCGCGATCCGTCCTGGTTTCAATGGCCGCTGCTCGAGGCGGCGATCGAAGGCAACATCGTCGCGGATTTCCCGCTCTGTAACAAATCCTTCAACTGCTCCTATTCGGGCCATGATCTTTGAGGGCAGGCCGCAATGCGCAAATTGCTGATCGAGAGTCTTGTGCGCCGGCCGTTGACCGAGGCCGCGCCGCCGGTCGAGGATCAAGACCTCGCCGAGCTGGGCGCGGCGCTCGAGCGCGCGGCGCGCCGGCGCTTGGGGCGAAGCCTCGCCATTCGCGTCGTTGACGCCGGGTCCTGCAATGGCTGCGAGCTCGAGATCAACGCCTTGAGCAACGCGTTCTACGATCTCGAGCGCTACGGGCTGCATATCGTCGCCTCCCCACGACACGCCGATGTGCTGCTGGTCACCGGACCGGTGACGAAAAACATGCGCGAGGCGCTGGAGCGCGCTTATAACGCGATCCCCGATCCCAAATTCGTCGTCGCCATAGGCGATTGCGCCGTCGATGGCGGGATCTTCGCCGGCAGCTACGCCGTCGTCGGCGGCGTTGGAGCGGTCGTGCCGGTCGATCTGCATCTTCGTGGCTGTCCGCCGCGGCCCGTCGAGATGCTGCGCGGCCTGCTCGCGTTGATGGAAGCATCGCCGCGGACCTAATCGCCGCGCCGCCGCGATTTTCGTCCGCCGTTCTTCGCGCTAGGATCGCGCGACCTTCCCCAAGATCGAACCTTGTTCCGAGCACTCATCCAATGCCGTCATCGCCCAAGCGCCCGCGCGCCATCGATATTCACGCGCATTACTATCCGCTCTCCTATTTCGAGCTGATCGCGGCGGAGGGCGCGCGGTTCAACGCGAGCTATCGCATGACGCACGAAGGCTTCTTCTTCGAGACGCCCGGCGGCTCGGGCGCGCGCATGGCGATGAAGTTCATCGACCTCGATGCGCGGCTCGCCGAGATGGATAAGAGCGGCGTCGATGTCCAGGTTCTGTCCTTGAGCCAGCCCATGGTCTATTGGGCCGATGCCGAGCTCTCGCATCGGCTGGCGCGGCTCTGGAACGACGCTGCGAGCGCCGCTCATCTCCGCCATCCCGACCGGCTCTTCGCCTTCATGACCTTGCCCATGCTCGATCGCGACCGCGCGCTCGACGAACTCAGGCGCGCGGCCCGGCTCCCCGGCATGTGCGGCGTCTATCTCGGCACCAATATCGAGGGGCGTGATCTCGACGATCCGCTGTTCGAGCCGATCTTCGCGCAGATCGCGCAGCTCGATCTGCCGGTTTTTCTCCACCCGATTCAGCCGACCGGCGGCAAGCGGCTGCAGTTTTTTCAGATGCACAACGCGCTGGGCTTTCCCTTCGATACCGCCATCGCCGCTTGCCATCTGATTTTCGGCGGCGTGCTCGACCGCCATCCCGGCCTCAAGGTCAATTTACCGCATGCCGGCGGCGTGCTGCCCATCCTCATCGGCCGCATCGATCACGCCTATCGCGTCACCGGCGCGGACAAAAAGATCGCCCAGCCGCCGAGCGCCTATCTGAAGCGCTTCACCTACGACACCATCACCCATTCGAAGCCGATTCTCGACTGGGTGATCTCGCAAGTGGGCATCAGCCGCGTCATGCTCGGCAGCGATTTCTGCTTTCCGATGGGAACCGAGCGGCCGGTGAAGATCGTCGATCAATTGCGCCTCGGCGCGCGCCAGCGCGCGCTTGTTCTTGGCGGCACCGCGGCGAAGCTCCTCAAGATTTGATCGCCGAGCCGCGCCGAAAACTTGCCATGCGCAATCGTCACTTGATTGCGCGGGGCCGGCAAACCAAGATGGCGCCCGTTCAAGGGAGGGCAATCGCATGGGCTGGAAAGCGGCCGTGCGTCCTTCGACAGCTTCCCTTCGCTGCGCTCAGGGTCGCGCTCAGGATGAGGCGTTTTTCTTAATGCCATCAATCCTTTTTCCTCACCCTGAACGGAGCGAAGCGTCGTCGCCCTTCGTCAAGCTCAGGGGGCGCAGGATGCTTGTGCAGCGATCGCGTGCAATTGCCTGCCGTCCAAGAGGGGAGTTTCTATGGCGCAGAAGATCACGGTCGAAGGCAGGGACATCGATCTCGACAAATTCCGGTTGCGGAATTTCGTCAACCGGCTGAACGAGATCGGCGAGCTCGAAATCCATGACGAGCCGGTGGCCTTGGCCGATCTCAGCTGGGTGATCGAATCCAACACCAAGGCGAAGCTCTTCAAGAATGCCGGACCGGAGCGCTTCGAGATCGCGGCAGCGACGGCGGGCAGCCGCAAGCGCCTCGCCGCAGCCTTCGGCGTCGAATTGAAAGACGTGATCGCCGAATATGCGCGCCGCATGGAGACGCCGCAGCCGGTCGTGGAAATCCCGTCGTCTCAGGCGCCGGTCCATCAGGTGGTGAAGCAGGACGACGCGATCGACCTGACGACGCTGCCCTTCCATCCGCAGCACGAATATGACGGCGGCACCTACATCTCATCGGGCATCGATTACTGCGTCGATCCGGCGACCGGGCGCACCAATATTGGCTGCCGGCGCCTGATGCTGCGCAGCAAGAACACCATGCGCTCGAACCTCACCGCCAATTCCGATCTGAAAAAAATTTACAAGGCATGCGTCGAGCGCAAGGAGCGGCTGCCCTTGAGCTTCGTCATCGGCTCGCATCCATTGGATTTCATGGCGGCGACGCAGCGCCGGCCGGGCGACGAGAACAAGCTCCTCGCCACCTTGCGCGGCGAGCCGGTGCCGATGGTG
>DATEKH010000114.1:0-4723 GCA_035277525.1 Allostellaceae bacterium | reverse complement strand
TGTTCTTCGCCGCGGGCAGCAGGGTCGAGGCGGAACGGCTCGCCGGCGCGGCGCGGACCCGGATCGGCCAGGAGCTTGGCCTGATCGAGGAGGGCGCCTTCCGCTTCTGCTGGATCGTCGATTTTCCGATGTACGAGCGGGACGAGGAGACCGGCAAGATCGTCTTCAGCCACAATCCCTTCTCGATGCCGCAAGGCGGGCTCGAGGCGCTCAACAGCCAGGATCCGCTCACCATCAAGGCGTTCCAATACGACATCGTCTGCAACGGGGTCGAGCTCAGCTCGGGTGCCATCCGCAACCATCGTCCCGACATCATGTACCGCGCTTTCGCGATCGCCGGCTACAAGGCCGAGGAGGTCGAGGCGCGCTTCGGCGGCATGCTCAACGCGTTCAAATATGGCGCGCCGCCGCATGGCGGCTCGGCGCCGGGCATCGACCGCATCGTCATGCTGCTGGCCGATACGCCCAATATCCGCGAGGTGGTCGCCTTCCCGATGAATCAGCAGGCGCAGGATTTGCTGATGCAGGCGCCGGCGGCGGTGCCGCCGGAGCGCTTGCGCGAATTGCACATTCGCTTGGCGCTGCCGCCCGACGCGAAAGCGAAGGCGTAGAGCATCGTTCGGTCCTATTGAATCGCATTCTCGTTCGTCACCCCCGCTTGCGCGCGCGCAAGCGGGGGTCCAGAGGTCAAGGCAATGCTGGATGCCCGCTCCTGAGCCCGTCGAAGGGCGCGGGCATGACGACAGCAGGAGACGTTCAACGTGATCGGATGTTGCGCGCTAATCAGTCGCCGGCCAGCGCGCGAAAATTATCGGCGTGGTTGGCGCGCTTTTCCTCGTACATCGCCATGTCGGCGCGGTGGAGGATGCTGTCCTCGTCCTCGCGCCCGTCGAACGCGGCGACGCCGAAGCTCGCGCGCAGGCCGATCGCGTTGAGCGCCCGGCCGATGCTCTGGCATTTCTTCTTCGCGCTCTCGAACGGCGCGCCGATCAGCAGCATGGCGAACTCGTCGCCGCCCAGCCGCGCGATCGCGTCCATCTTGCGCGTGTTGCGGCGAAGCAGCGCGCCCATCTCGCGCAGCATCTGGTCGCCATGCGCATGGCCGAGGAGATCGTTGACCTTCTTGAAGCCGTCGAGATCGTAGAGGATGACGACGCCGCATGCGCCGCCGCGCCGCGCCGCGGCGTTGGCGCGGCCAAAGGCGTCGAGGAAACCGCGGCGGTTGAGCAGCCCTGTCAGCTCGTCGGTGGTGACTTGGCTCTCGAGCTGGAGAATGCGCATTTCGAGCTCGCTGACGCGCCGCTCGGCCGCGGCCGCGACCGCGCGCGCCCATTCGACCAAAGCCGGATCGTTGCTCGGCGCGGGCGCGCCCGCCCGCCCCGCGCGGCTCTTGCGGCGCAGCCCGACCGGCGCACCCTCGGCTCGGAAATCCAGATCCCCCACCCGCATAACGACCCCGAATGCAAATCCCTGCCAAGGCCTGCATCGCAAGCTTTATGCCAGGGGGACCGCGGCGCGATCCGCGGCGCGCAGGCTCGCACGGTAGGGAAAAATTTTCCTTAACGGGCAGAGCCTGCCGGTTGGGAATGGCGGTTTCGTGCCCATCTATCGCGAGGGCGGCGACGCGCTACCCCAGCCGCCGGAAGCGTGACATACTTGCGGCCAGGGTCGATGCAGGAGCATCGGTCGCGTGAATCGGAGAGATCGAACATGAGTTTCGGGGCGGCTCGGCACTTTGGCCTTGCTGCGGCCTTGGTGGTTTGGGCGGCATCGCCGGCAGCGGCGGTGGACATCTCCCCGCATCGCGCGCTCTACAATCTGACCCTCGAGACCGCCAAGACCGCGAGCGGCGTCGCCGGCGCGAGTGGCGGCATGTATTACGAATGGGGCGAGACCTGCGACGGCTGGACCGTGCAGCAGCGCTTCCGGCTGCGCCTGGTCTATTCCGAGGAGGGCAGCATCGACATCAACTCGACTCTCGTGACCTGGGAATCGAAGGACGGGCTGCGTTACCGCTTCAACGAAAGGCGGGTGAGGAACGGCGAGGTCGAGGACGACATCCATGGCGAGGCCCATCTCGACGGGCCGGGCAAAGGCGGTGCTGCCGATTTCGAGAAGCCCGATCGTACGACGCTGACACTCGCGCCCGGCGTATTGTTCCCGACCGCCCACACCCTGTTTCTGATCGCGCGCGCCGAGGCCGGCGACCAGTTCGTCGCGCGCAAGGTCTTCGACGGCGCGGCGGTGGAAAATGCCGGGCAGATCACCGCCGTCATCGGCCCCATGCTGAAGCCCGATCCGAAAATGCCGAAGCCGCTCGACAGCCCGTTGCTGCAGCGGCCCTCCTGGCGGGTCAGTCTCGCCTTCTTCCCCGCCAATGCCGACACGACGGATGCGGATACGCCCGATTACGAGCTCAGCATGAGGCTCCTCGACAATGGCGTGTCCCAGGACATGTCGCTCGACTATGGCGACTATGTGCTGCGTGCCAAGCTCGGAGATATCGAGGCTCTGCCGAAACCGAGCTGCTGAAGCGCGGCTCAATCGATGATGGTTTTGCCCGAATCGCGCAAGGTGCGCTCGACGCGCGTGCCATCGTAAACCGCGAGCAGGGTGAACGGCGTGGGTCCGGTGCTGAGGAAGCGATGCCAGGTGCCGGCCGCGACCGAAACCGTATCGAAAGGCTTCAATGCCACGCGTTCCTCGCCCGCGATCTCCACTGCGCAATCGCCGGCCAGCACCATGATCATCTCGTTGCAATTGTGGCGATGAAACTCGACCACATGGCCGGACGGGAAGGTGACGGTGTTGGTCTTGATCTGCGCGCCGCAGCTCGCGGGATCGACCAGCGGCCGGATCGCGGCGCCATTCGGCATGAGCCGCTCGGGGATCGCGTCGAATTTCAGGACTCGATTGATCGCCATGAGGCTTCTCCATCTCCTTCGGGCCACAGCCAGGCGGCGCCGCGCACGCCGCTCGAATCGCCCCAGCGCGGCGGCCTGAGCCTGGTTGCGACTCTATCGGAAAACACGTATGCGCCCCAGCGCGCGGGCACCTCGCTATAGAGCTGGGCGATCTGCCCGAGCCCCCCGCCCAGCACGATGATATCGGGGTCGATGATATTGATCGCCATGGCGAGCCCGCGCGCCAGCCGGTCGAGGTAACGCGCGAGGCTCGCCCCTGCCGCGGCCTCGCCCGCCGCGGCACGCGCCACAATCTCAGCGGGCTCGCGCGACTCGCCGCCGGCCTCACGGTGGTCGCGCGTGAGACTCGGACCGGAGAGAAACGCCTCGATGCAGCCATGCTTGCCGCAATAGCAAAGCGGCCCAGGCCGTTCCTCGTCGCGCGGCCAGGGCAGGGGCGTATGTCCCCATTCGCCGGCGATGGCGTTCGCCCCGGTCAGCACCTGCCCGTTCACGACGATCCCGCCGCCGACCCCGGTGCCGAGAATGACGCCGACGACCACCCGCGCGCCTTGGCCCGCCCCGTCGGTCGCCTCGCTCAAGGCGAAGCAGTTGGCGTCGTTGGCGAATCGCACCGGTCGGCCGAGCGCCGCCATGACGTCGCGGTCGAACGGCCGGCCGATCAGGCAGGTCGAGTTGGCGTTCTTGACGAGGCCCGTCGCCGGCGAGATCGCGCCCGGAATGGCGATGCCGACGCTGGCGCGCGTGCCGAGCGCCGCCTCGCTCGACTCGACCAGCTCCTTCACCGCGGCGATGGTTGCCGGATAGTGCCCCGCCGGCGTCGGGATGCGGCGGCGCAGGCGAATCGCGCCGCCGCGATCAAGCGCCGCGACCTCGATCTTGCTGCCGCCGAGATCGATGCCGATTCGCATCCGGCTCGCCTGACCGCCTTTAAGCTTATCTTAAGATTAACCAACCTATAGCTATGGCGCGAGGGGGCGCTTTAGTATGGGTTTCGCGGAGTCGATGCTCTCTTAACCCCTAGGACCTTAGAATGGCTCGCCGCCCTTCTCCGATGCGCGCGGCCGGCAAGGATCCCATGATGGCGAAGCGTGTACTGATCGTCGAAGACAACGACCTGAACATGAAGCTCTTCCACGATCTCCTGGAGGCGCATGGCTACGAAATCCTCCAGACCAAGGACGGCATGGAGGCGTTGCAGCTGGCGCGCCAGCATCATCCCGACCTCATCCTGATGGACATTCAGCTGCCGGAGGTCTCGGGCCTCGAGGTCACGAAATGGATCAAGGAGGACGACGATTTGAGGGCGATCCCGATCATCGCGGTGACAGCTTTCGCGATGAAGGGCGACGAGGAGAAGATCCGCGAGGGCGGCTGCGAGGGCTACATTGCGAAGCCGATCTCGGTCGCCAATTTCCTTCAAACCGTCGCGCGATTTTGTGCCTGAACTCGAACAGGGTTGAAGGATGTCCGCGCGCATACTCGTCGTCGATGACGTCGACGTGAACGTCAAGGTCCTCGAGGCCAAGCTCTCGAGCGAATACTATCAGGTCCTGTGCGCGAGCGACGGCGCGGCGGCGCTCCAGGTCGCGATGAAAGAGCATCCCGACCTCATTCTGCTCGACGTGATGATGCCGCGCATGGACGGGTTCGAGGTGTGCCGCCGGCTCAAGGCCAACCCGCGCACCGCCGAGATCCCGGTGGTGATGGTGACGGCCCTCTCTGACGTTGCCGACCGGCTGCGCGGCCTCGAAGCCGGGGCCGACGATTTTCTGACCAAGCCGGTCAACGACACCGCG
>DATEKH010000113.1:0-34227 GCA_035277525.1 Allostellaceae bacterium | reverse complement strand
CGCCGGCGCCGAGCACCGCGAGCGTGCCGCGCGGCACCGCCGCGCCGGGATCGCCGATCAGCGCCTCGCCTTCGAACGGATAAGCGAAGGCCTGGTGCCCGGCTGGGAGATCGAGCGCGACCGCCGTATCTTTCGGCAAGGCAATGTCAACGAGCACCGGTTCCGTCGCGATGCCCTTGACCGGCCCTTCGGCATCCGACACGCGGCCGGCGATCACGCGAAGTTGCACGCCGCCCGCGCGCTCCACGACCGGCACGGCGGCCGGATCGAATTCCTGGTAGCGCGGCGCGGTCATCTTGTCCTTGGCAGGCAGATTGACCCAAAGCTGGAAGCCCCACATCAGGCCATTCTCCTGCTCGGGCATCTCGGAATGGACGATGCCGCGCCCGGCCGTCATCCATTGGACGCTTCCCGGTCCCAAGAGACCGCTATGGCCGTGATTGTCGCGATGCCGCATCCGGCCGGCGAGCATATAGGTGACGGTTTCGAAGCCGCGATGCGGGTGATCGGGAAAGCCGCCGATATAATCCGCGCCATCCTCGGAGCGGAACTCGTCGAGCAGCAGAAACGGATCGAGCTCGCCGAGCGCGTGATTGCCGATAACCCGGTTCAACCGCACGCCGGCGCCGTCGCTGGTCGGCTGCCCGCGCGAAAGCTTCACCACCGGGCGGGTGACCGCCGCTTGGTCGAGCATGATTTTCTCCTTCGTCCTGGTGCCGCTGATATGGGATGCCGGCGGGCGAAGTTCCACCCGCGCCGCGATGGCGCGGCGGGGCGACGCGCGGAGGTCGATCTCAGGAGGCCTTGGGCGTTTCGACCAGATCGTCGAGCTTGTCGCGCAGGGTCTTCGCCTTGTCGCTCGGCAGAGCGTAGATCCAGGGCGAGAGCTGCGCGCTGAGCGCGGTTGCCTCTTTTGCCGCATCGCCGCTGCCCGAGACGGCGAAGCGCGCCCAGCTGTGGCCGTCCTTGTCAGCAAGCTCGATATCGACGGTGAGCCCGGCGAAGGTCACGAACTGCGCCTTGGCGACCCCCGAAGTCGGATAATCGAAGCCCTTGGCCGGGCGTACATCCTCGAGCTGCAACCCGCCCAGGACCCCGGCGGTATCGTCGAGGATACTGTCATATTTGAGCTTCTTGTCCTTGGGCATGTCGGCGAGGTGCAGCTTGTCCGCGGGCTTGTCGCGCGTCAGCGTGACCTTGCTGCCATCCGGCTGGGCGAGCACGACCAGCTTCATTTGCGCGGCCGGGAGGTCGAGAAGCTTTTTGTCGAGCCAATCGGCGGTGTTGCCGGCAAGATCGAGCGTGCCGCGCGCGAGCCAGGATTGCTCATTGCCCGGCTTGCGGACATAGACGCCGCCCTCGCCGCCGCCGAGTTGGTCGGCGCGGTGCTTGCCGATGATCGCCTCGCCGAGGAGCGCGCCCTTGGTGTCGGCGAGCGTCACGAGAATCGATTTCGAATCCTTGCCCGGATCCTCGACCTCGAGCCGGGGATAGGACGCGGACTGCGCCGTCTTGGGCTCGAAATAGGTGAGGTCGGCCAGGCCCAAGAGCGCCTGGCGCAGCTTTGTCACATCGACCGGATAGCCGCCGCGCTCGACGATCGTCCAGGCGGTTCCGTTGCGCTCGATGGTGGTTTTTTGATCGGCGTGATTGATCACCACCTTGCCGAGATCGGCCATCCGCTTCGCCAATTCGGGCATCACGGGCGTGCCCGCCAGCGGATTCGACAGCGGTCCGGTGCCGCGCGACACCACGATTGCCGCGACCACCGCGAGGACGGTTATTCCCAAGAGCCAGGCAAGATTTTTGCCGCGCATCCCTACCCCCTCACGACGCGGCGTGCGCTTGCCGCTTGCGCCGCCGCAGGCGCACGATGCCGAGGATGATCGCGGCCAAGCCGACCAGGATCGGCACCAGCGCGATATCGAAGAACTCCGTCCAGGCCTGCAGCCGATCGATGTCCTGGCGCAGCGCGAGCTGAACCTGGCGCAGCTGACGGCGGATCGAGATCATGTCGGCGCGAAAATTGTCGAGCGTCTTTTCCTGCTCGGCGGCGAGCGCGACGCCGGGACGCGCGCCTTGCTCGCGCAGGTGCTTGATCTTGTCCTGCGTGTCCTTGAGCTTGGTCTCGAGATCCTTCTCGGTCGCCTGATAGCGCGCGTCGGCGACGCGCTGAATGTTGTTGATGACCTCGAACGGCCGCGCCGAAGTGCCGCGGCTTCGGAGGCTGATGAGATCGTCGCCGCCCGCGAGCACGTCGATCGCGTTGGCGACAAAGTCGCCGTTATTCGCGATCGGGATGGTCACGGTCTGGCCGAAGAAATCCTGGCTCTGGACCCAGAACCGGTCCTCGAGAATATCCGTATCGGCAACGAGCACGACGTTGATCGGCTTGACCGAGCTCTTGATCTCGGGCGCGGCCGGCGCGTCCTTCGTATCTGCGGCTTTCGCGTCCGTTCCGGATTTCGCATCGCCCGCCTTCGCCTCATCGGCTTTCTTGTCCCTGGGCGGCCCGTCGGGGAAAGCGGTCTGCGCCGGGCCGGTCACCTGCGCCGCCAGCACCAGCGGCTTCCCGTCGGGTTTGAAATCGCGCAGCAGGCCGCCGACATCGGGCATGCCTTGGACCTTGGCGACCGGGATCGCCATCGAATCCTTCGAGGTCGAGATCAGCGGCGTGAACTGCGTCTTGGCGTCTTTCAACGGCTGGAGAATGCCCGCGGACGCCATGTTGATATGCGTCAGATCGGCGGTGATGAGATCGTCGTGGTTGAAATCCGTCCGATCAAGCGACAGCCACGCGACGTAATCCATGGCGACGACGTGTTGCGCCGTCCCGGCATTGACCCGCCGCGCCGCGCGGCGGTCGCCCGCCACCATCTTGGGCTCCATCTCGACGCCCCAGGCCTTGAACAGCTTGTCGAGGTTGCTGTCCAAGGGTGAGCCCGGCGGATTGAGCTGACTCGGATGCATCTGCTGCGTTTCCGAGTTCGGATCGACGAACACCAGCGCCTTGCCGCCCTTCAGCACGTATTGGTCGATCGCGTAGAGCGTCTTATCGGTGAGGTGCTGGGGATGCGCGATCATCAGCACGTCGACGTCGGACGGGATCGAGTCGACGTCGCTCGAGAGATCCTTGATGTCGTAAAGCGGCTTGATCTGATCGATCACCGCGTAGGGAACCATGGGCTGGCCCTGCATCGCCGCCATGATGTTGCCTTCCAAAGGCAGATCGGTGATCAGGCCCACCACCGGCTTCTTCGGGAAGGCGAGGCTGTGGATGAGCTTCGTCAGATCGTATTCGAGAAGCTGTTCGCGCTCGGGCTGGAAAAACGGAATGATCTGCTGGTCGTCGGTCGAGTTGGTGGCGGCGAGCCCGAAATAGACCTGCTCGCCGCCCTGATCGAGCGGCACGCCCTGCAGTCCGAAAGCGACGGCGCGGTCCTCGGTCGGCGAGAAGGGCTGCGGATCGAGCTCCTGGAGCTCGATCTTGCCTTTGGCCGCGGCGGCGTATTCCTCGAGCATCTCGCGCACGCGCTGCGCATAGACGCCGTAGGACGGAATCTCCTCGCCGAGCTTCTTCGAATAGTAGAAGCGCAGAACGAGCGGCTCGCCGATCTTCGCGAGCGTCGCCTTCGTTCCCGGCGACAGCGAATAGAGCTTGTTCTGCGTCAGATCGATCCGGGTGGAGCCGAGCGTGCGGTCGGCGATGATGTTGACCGAGACGAACAGTACCGCAGCGGAGATCAGCGCGATCGCGGCGGCGGCGCGGCGTGAGAGCGGAAAGAGCTTCATCGCCGGCCTCAATCCGCTTTCTTGAGGTCGACGATCACGGCATTGGCGAAGAGGAACAGCGCCATGACGGTGACGAAGAAGGTGGCGTCGCGCAGGTCGATCACGCCGCGCAGGATTGCGTTGAAGTGGCCGTAGAAGCTGAACGCGGTAACGGCCTCGGCGACGCCGGGCGGCGCCCAACCCTCGATGAGGCCCAGAACGAGGGTCGATCCCGTCACGGTGAAGAGGAAGCACACCGCCGCCGTGATGACGAAGGCGATCACCTGGTTTTTCGTGAGTGCCGAAAGCGCCGCGCCGATGGCGAGATAGCCGCCCGCCATCAGGAAGCTGCCGATGTAGCTGGCGAGGATCACGCCGTTGTCGGGGCTGCCCAGCACGTTGGCCGTGATCCAGAACGGAAAGGTCAGCACGAGCGCGATGCCGGCGAACACCCAGGCGGCGAGGAACTTGCCCAGCACCGCCGCGCTTAGCGACACGGGCAGGGTCAGAAACAGCTCGATCGTGCCGCTCTTGCGCTCCTCGGCCCAAAGCCGCATCGACAGCGCGGGAATGAAGACGAGGTAGAGCCAGGGATGGAAGCTGAAGAACGAGACGAGATCGTCCTGGCCGCGATCGAAATAATTGCCGAGGAAGAAGGTCAAGGACCCGGCGAGCACGAGGAAGATCACGATGAAGACATAAGCGAGCGGCGTCGCGAAATAGCTCGCGAGCTCACGGCGGAAGATCACATAGGTGCTGCGCATCGCGTCTCGGCTCACGCCGCCTTGGTGGTGATGTCGCGGAACACGTCGTCGAGACGTCCGCGCTCGACCCTGATCCCGGCGATCGGCCATCCCGCCGTGCGCACCAGATCGGTCACCTCGGCGACGATGGCCCGTCCGTCGCGCGGAAAGATCATCAAGCCCGGCCCTTCGGCGTCGTCCACCGGCTCGACCGATTTGACGCTCGGCAGGCGCAAGAGCGACGTCACCGCGTCGGGCGCATCGCCGCTGATCGCCAGGCGGACGGCATTGTGATGGCGCGAGCGCGCCTCGAGATCGCCGGGCGGGCCGTCGGCGAGCAGCTTGCCATGCGCGATGATGGCCGCGCGCGTGCAGACCGCGTCGACCTCTTCGAGGATATGCGTCGAGATGATGATCGCCTTCGATGGCGCGAGCTCGGTGATGAGTGTGCGCACCTCGTGCTTTTGATTGGGATCGAGCCCGTCGGTCGGCTCGTCGAGGATGAGAACGTCGGGATCGTGCAGCAGCGCCTGGGCCAGCCCGACGCGGCGCTTGAAACCTTTGGAGAGCGTGTCGATCGGCTGCGCGAGCACGCCTTCGAGCGCGGTGCGCTTCACGGCGAGATCGATGCGCGCCTTGGCTTCGGCGCCATCGAAGCCGCGAATGCGCGCGATGAAGCGCAGGAACCCGATCGAGGTCATGTCCGGATAGGCGGGCGCGCCTTCGGGCAGATAGCCGATATGACGCTTGGCCGCGATCGGCGCTTCGACGATGTCCGCGCCGCACACGAGGGCGGTGCCGCTCGAGGGCGCGAGAAATCCGGTGATGACCTTCATCGTCGTCGACTTGCCGGCGCCGTTCGGTCCGAGGAATCCGAGGACCTCGCCGCGCTTGACCGCGAACGACACGTCATCGACGGCCGTCACCGGACCGAAACGCCGGGTGAGGTGCTTGACCTCGATCATGGAATCCATTGCCGAGAGCCGCTCCCTGTTCACGTTCTTCTCGCACTGGGCCGACATCTCGCCGTATTTCCGCAACGGAAATCAAGTCCGAGCGCGCGATCTGCGGCTTAATTCGCTGTAATGTTTAACTTGACATTTTCCTCAACCGCCGAGCGCCTTATCGATCTCCCCCGTGATCTCCGCATCGAGCGGCGCGACGCGCGACGGCCAGGAACCGGCGAGCGCGCCGTCCGGGCCGATCAGATATTTGTGAAAATTCCAGCGCGGCGTTCCGCTGTCGCCGAGCTCGGCCGCGATCCAGCGATAAAACGGATGCGCCGCGCTCCCGACGACTCTCTCCTTCGCGGCGAGCGGAAAGTCGACCGCATAAGTCGCCTCGCAAAACCGCTTGATCTCCGCCTCGTTGCCCGGCTCCTGCGCGCCGAAATCGTTGCACGGCACCGCCAACAGCATGAACCCCTTGTCGCGGTAGCGGCGCCACAGCGTCTCGAGTTCGGCATATTGCGGCGTGAAGCCGCATTCCGAGGCTGTGTTCACGATCAGCACCGGCTTGCCGCGCCACGCCGCGAGCGGGAGCACGCCGCCGTCGATCTTGCGAAAGCTGAAATCGTAAGCCGTCATGGCCCCGCCCGCGTGAAGCGCTTTGCGTCTTCGGCCGCGTAGGCCGCGACTTTGAGGTCGGCGGCTTGGGCCTTCTGCAAGCGCGCGACGAGCGCCGCAAGCTTGCCCGCTGGCACGGCGCAGGTCACCTCGTTGTTCGACATGCCAGTGCGCACGCGGCTCAACATGCAGCCGCTCGAAACCGCAACCGCCCCCTCCTCGCGCGCCAGCGGAATGATGTGGCATTGCGGCTTGCCCTCGAAGCGCAGCTCGGGCCAGGCGTCGTTGACCAGCATGAGCTGCTTGCCGTTGAGCCGCAGGAATACCACCTCCGGCTCGAACGCGCCTTCGGCAAGCGGCCCATAGAGCACGGCGGCGGGCTTTTCCTTGAGCGTCGGAATCCGGCTCGCCGCTTCGGCCGTCACCCATTCGGCCGCAAGCAGCGCCGCGACATCGGCACCTGCCGCCGCTTCGGCAAAGCTCTTGAACCCGTGCGTGAAGCTGCCGACGCTGCAATTGCCGTGATCCTCGGCGAGCGTCGCAAAGCTGCGCTCCGCCGCCTCAATCCAAAAGACGCAGCCAGCGGCAACCGCACCGGTTCGGCCATCGGTCGTCGGCGGGGGTCGTGCTCCAGAGGGGCGCGGCAACGATGCCGGCGCCTCTTTGGGAAAGCCGATCGCGATCGGCGGGATCGCAAGGCCGAGCAGCCGGCGCAAGTCCCGATCGAGCGCGGCACATTCCTCCGGGCGCATGTCTTTCACTCTCCCTTCTTCCGGCTAGCCGTAACGCTGCTCGCTCCACGGATCGCCGCGATCGTGATAGCCGCGCTCTTCCCAGAATCCGCGACGATCCGCAGCGATCAATTCGATCCGCCGGATCCACTTCGCGCTCTTCCAGAAATAGAGCTTCGGCACCACGGCGCGCACCGGCCCGCCATGCTCGCGCGCCAGCAGCTGGCCTTGCCAGGAATGCGCGAGCAGCACATCGTCATCGTCGAAATCGGGGAGGGGCAGATTGGTGGTGTAGTCGTCAAAGCTGTGGAACACCACGAAGCGCGCCTCAGGCAGCGGCTTGGCCAGCGCAAGGATGTGCTTGGCGCTGACCCCTTCCCATTGATTGTCGAAGCGCGACCATGCCGTGACGCAATGAATGTCCGACACGTCGAGGAATTGCGGCTGGGCGCGAAACTCGGCCCAGCTCCAATCAAGCTTGCTCTCGACCAGCCCGTCGACCGTGAGCCGCCACTCTGCCAACTCGACCTTCGGCACGACGCCGAGATCGAGCACCGGCCAATCGCGCACACGATGCTGACCCGGCGGCAAACGCTCGCCGCGCGGCGCCGCGCGCCCGGTCAAGAGCCGACCGTCGCGCGCCCAGCGCTCCTTGCTTTCGACCAGTTTCGGGCGAACCTGGCTTAGCCGGTCTTCGGGCTTATCGTTCATCAAGGCCAATCACGCCTCCAAGCCTAGCGCAGCGCATGAGGCTTTGCAGCCCCTCGGGCGCGCTTTCCGGTTGCGTGCCGTAGGGCTCTCGCCGAGACTGGCGCGAGCCCGATGATCGTCGTCACCCTCATCAAAGGCATCGCCGTCGGCATCGTGATCGCGCTGCCGGTCGGCCCGGTCGGCGTGCTCTGCGTGCGCCGCTGCCTCTTCGAGGGAGCGATGCTCGGCTTCGTCTCGGGCCTCGGCGCGGCTTGCGCGGACGCAACCCTTGGCGCCATCGCCGCGCTCGGCCTGACTTTCCTGCGCGACTGGCTGCTCGATTACCAGGATTGGTTCGGCGCCGCGGGCGGGCTCTTCCTGCTGGGCTTCGGCGTCAAGGCGCTGTTCATCGTCCGGGCGCGCGAGCCGGAGCCGCTTGCCGGCGAGGCCGTTCTCGGCGCCTTCGCCTCGACCTATGCCTTGACGATCGCCAATCCGATCACGCTGCTGAGCTTTGCGGCGATCTTCGCGAAAGTGGGCGCGGACGCCGTGACCGGGCTTGGCGGCGCATCGGTTCTGGTCGGCGGCGTGTTCCTGGGCTCGCTGCTATGGTGGCTCGGATTGAGCTTCGGTCTCGCAAGCTTGCGCAATCTCGCGGGCGAGATCGTGATGCTGTGGCTCAATCGGATCTCGGGCGGGATTCTCCTGTCCTCGGGCATCGGATTGCTTATCGTCGCAACGCGCGGACTGGCGGGCGCATTCGGCTGAGCGCGCTTGGACTCGCAACGATCGCCGATTATGGTCGCGGCATGAAGGCCCGAAGTCTCATCCGCTTTGCCGCCGCGCTGATGTTCTGCCTTGCGCCGGTGCTGGGCGCGCGGGCGCAGAGCGCGCCGGCGGCGCCCACCAACCAAGAGCTTCAACACCTCGTTGCCACGCTCGAGGACGACAAGGCGCGCGCTCAGCTCGTCCAACAGCTTCAGGCTCTCATTGCCGCGCAGAATGCGCAGCAGCAACAGCAAGAACAGGAAACCTCGCCGCTCTCGTGGTTCGGCAACCTGCCCGCACAACTCGATTCTTTAGGCGCCGACGTGCTGTCGGCCGTGCCGATCTTCACGCAGGCGCCGCGCCTCTTCGCTTGGCTCGACCTGCAGATCGCCGATCCACAGCTGCGCGGCTTCTGGATCGACGTCATCACGAAGCTCGCACTGATCTTCGGCGCCGGCTTGGCGGCGGGCGCGATCGTGCGTCTGGTGCTGCGCCCCGCGGCCGCGCGGCTCGGCGCGCCGTCGCGAGCGGGCCCCGGAATCCGCCTGCTGATCTTGATCGCGGCCGCCATCGTTGAAGCGCTTCCGGTGCTGGCCTTTGCCGGCGCCGCGATCTTCGTTTTGCCCTTCACCAAGCCGCATCTCGGCGTCCGGTCGGTCGCCGAGGTGTTGATCACCGCGACGGTCTGGGCGCGCGGGCTTTTGGCGGCGGCGCGCATCGCCCTGATATCGCCGGGCGCGCAAGGGCTCTATCCCTTAGGCGACGAGACGCGCAACTATCTCTACATATGGCTGCGCCGCTTCGTTCACTGGGCGGCCTATGGCTATGCGGCTTCGGTCGGCTCGTGGTGGATCGGCGCACCCGGCACGATGGACGGCCTGCTGATGCGCATCACCGTCCTCATCCTCGCGATTTTCGCGATCATCTTCATTCTGCAGAATCGGATCGCGGTGCGCGACTGGCTGCGCGGCAATGGACCGGCCGACGCGAATGGCTGGCGCGTTCTGCGCAACCGGATCGGCGACACCTGGCACATCGTGGCGATCATTTACGTGGTCGGCACGTTCGGCGTCTACGTGCTGGATGTCTCGGGCGGATTCACTTTCCTGCTGCGCGCAACCGCCTTGAGCGCCGTCGTCGTGACCGCAGCCCTGATCCTGGCGCGCGTGCTCGAGCGCTTGCTGCAGCGCGGTTTCGCTGTCCGCCCCGAGCTCAAGGCGCGCTTTCCCGCGCTCGAATCGCGCGTCAACCGCTATACCGCGATTCTGCGCATCACCGGCGCGGCCATCATCTACGCCTTGGCCGCGCTCGCGGTGCTGCAAGCTTGGGGGATCGACGCCTTCGTCTGGATCGAGGGGCTCGCCGCCCAGCCGGCGACAGGCAGCGCGCTCTCGCTCGTTTTCATTCTCGTCGGCGGCGTCGCGCTGTGGGAGTTGTTCAATTCGGTGATCGAGCGGCGGCTGGCCGGGATCGACCTGACGCGCCGCTCGCGCGCGCGCACCCTGCTTCCGCTTCTGCGCACCAGCATCCTCATTCTCTTTATCACGATCGCCGGCCTGATGATCCTGTCGCAGCTCGGACTGAACATCGCGCCGCTGCTGGCAGGCGCCGGCGTCGCCGGCATCGCGATCGGCTTTGGCGCGCAAACCCTCGTCAAGGATCTGATCACCGGCTTCTTCATTCTGCTCGAGGACGCATTTGCCGTCGGCGACGTGGTCGATGTCGGCGACAATCATGCCGGCGTGGTCGAGGCCATCTCGATGCGCAACTTCCGGCTGCGCGACCAGGCGGGAACCGTCCACACGGTGCCCTTCGGCATCGTCACGACGATCAAGAATTTGACGCGCGACTTCGCCTATTTCGTCGCCGATGTCGAAGTATCCTACCGCGAGGACACCGACGCGGTGGTCGAGGTGCTGACGGCGGTCGCCGAGGAGATGCGCAAAGAGCCCGCCTTCAGCTATCGCATGCTCGAGCCGATCGAGATCATCGGCGTCGATGCGTTCAAGGAATCATCGGTCGTCATCAAGGTGCGCCTTAAAACGCTGCCGATCCAGCAGTGGACGGTCGGCCGCGAGTTCAACCGCCGCATGAAGAAGGCCTTCGACAAGGCGGGCATCGAGATGCCGTTCCCGCACCGCACGATCTATTTCGGCGAGGACAAGGGCGGCGCGGCGCCGCCGGCGCGCATCCGCATGGATCAGGCTGCCGAGAGCACGCGCAATTCGGGCGCGTGACCGCGCTTACGCATCCTCCTCGCCGCGCGCGAGCGCCTCGAGCGCCGCGACATCCGGGACATCGAGCACGCGGCGGGCGAGATCGAGGGCGAAGCCCGCCCGCGCGAGGCTCGCCATGTCCTTGCGCCGCCATTGCGCACGCGCCGCCGCGGCGCGGTAGGGGCCGAGCCTGCGCCGCCGGATCAGAGCACAGGCCGCGGCGACTTCGCCAGTGCCGGCCGGCTCCAGCGCCTCGAGCGCCTCCTTCGCGAGACCGGGCGCAACGCCTTTTTGCTTGAGCTTGCCCGCGATCATGAAGCGCGACGCGCCGCGGCGCGCAAGGCTCGCCGCGGTCTGCGCGGCATAGGCGCGGTCATCGAGCAGCCCGCTTGCGAGATAGCGCGAAATGAGCGCGTCGATAAGCGCCTCGCCCTCCGCGGCATCCGCGCCGGCGCCGGCGGAGCGCGCAACCTTGCGCAGAAGAATGCGGCGCAAATTCGCGCTCGAACTCGCGAACCGCCCGAGGTAGTGGAGCGCCGCATTGTCCAGCTGCTGCGCCGTGAGCGGGCGCCGTGCGCCGCCGCCACCCGATTTCTTCGCCCCTGCCATGTCCTACCCCGCCTTGTCCCGCCCTCCGGCCGCGCCTTTAATCGGCCGAATTGAGGAGAGGATACGCCATGCACGCCCCGCTCGCGCCATCGGTGCGCCGCTTCGGCGCGGTCAACTGGCAGGGCCTGTGGACGCTCTATCTGCGCGAGGTTCACCGCTTTCTCAAGGTCGCGATGCAGACCGTGTTCGCGCCGGTGGTGACGACACTAATCTTTCTCGCGATCTTTCTTCTTGCCATGGGCGGCCAGTCGCGCCAGATCGGCGACGTCCCCTTCCTCCAATTCCTCGCGCCGGGCCTCGTCATGATGGCGATCACGCAGAACGCCTTCGCCAACACCACCTCCTCGATCATGATCGCGAAGATGCAGGGCAACATCGTCGATTTGCTGATGCCGCCACTGACGCCGGCCGAATTGGCCGCCGGCTTGGCGCTGGGCGGGTTGACGCGCGGCCTCATGGTCGGCGTGGTCGTGACAATCGCCATGGCGATCTTCATTCCCGTTCACATCGTCTCGCTCTGGGCGACCTTGTTCTTCGCCAGCGCCGCCTCGCTGCTGCTGTCGGTGCTGGGCGTCATCGGCGGCATCTGGGCCGATAAATTCGACCATCTCGCCGCGGTGACAAACTTCGTCGTGACGCCCTTGGCGTTTCTCTCCGGCACCTTCTACTCGATCGATCAATTGCCCGCGCTTTGGCACAAGCTCGCGCTGTGCAACCCGTTCTTCTATATGATCGACGGATTCCGCTACGGGCTGACCGGACGCGCCGAGGCCTCGCTCCTTGTCGGCGTCGTCATGCTGAGCGCGATCAACGCCCTGCTCCTGGCCGCGAGCTACCTCATGATTGCGCGCGGCTATAAGCTCAAGGCCTAGCTCGGCGCTGCTTCAGCCGCGCCGGGTGAGCCGGTCGACCGCGTCTTTTTCCTCGCGGCTGAGCGTCCAGGATGCCGCCGCGACATTCTGCTCGATCTGTTCGGGCTTGGTCGCGCCGGCGATGACGCTCGGCACTTCGTCATGCGCCAAAAGCCAGCCGAAAGCGAGTTGCAGCAACGTCTTGCCGCGCTCGGCGCAGAAGCGCTCGAGCTGTTCGACGATCGCCCAGTTGGCGTCGCTCAAATAGCGGCCCCCCATGCCGGCGCCGGCGAGGCGCGCGCCCGCGGGCGGCGGCGCGTTGCGCTTGTACTTGCCGGTGAGGAGGCCGCTCGCCAAGGGATAATAGGGCACGAGCCCGAGCCCATGCCGCCGGATCGCCGGCATCGGATCGCGCTCGATGTCGCGCGTAAGCAGAGAGTATTCGTCCTGCGATGTCGCGAGCGGCGTCAAACCGAGCCGCGCGGCCGCCGCTTGCGCGGCGTCGATCTGCGCCGAGGAAAAGCACGAGCAGCCGATCGCGCGGACCTTGCCCTCTTTCACGAGCGCGTCGAGCGCGCCGAGCGTGTCCTCGATCGGGGTTTGCGGGTCGGGCCGGTGAATTTGATAGAGATCGATCCAATCCGTGCGCAAGCGCTTGAGGCTCGCCTCGGCCGCCGAGCGGATATAGCCGGGCGCGGCGCCTTTCATCGTGCCCGCGGCGTTCATCGCCATGCCGAATTTGGTGGCGAGCACGATGTCCTTGCGGCGGGCACCGAAAATCTGGCCGAGTTGCTCCTCCGACCCGCCGTAATTGCCATAGCCATAGCCGCCATAGACATCGGCCGTGTCAAACAGCGTGATGCCGAGATCGAGCGCCTTGTGCACGACTTTGCGGGTCGCGTCGAGATCGAGCCGCCCGCCGAAATTGTTGCACCCGAGGCCGACGACCGAGACTTTCGGACCATTCTTGCCGAGAACGCGCGAGTCCAATTGCGTGATCCTTTCCGCCGCTGATGCGATTTATCTAGGGGTTTTGCCGCGGCGAGGAAAGTCGTCGGACCCTAGCGCGGCGCGATGAGACAGAATCAAACCCTCTCCGCCCGCTAACGGCGGGGGAGAGGGTCAACTCCATCCTGTCCGAAATCACTCTGGCTAGTGCGGCGCGATGAAGGACGGGCGGCTGTTGAGCGCCGCCGGATCGAGCCCCGCCGCGACCTGGAAGGACCGCGAGATTTCCTCGAGCTCGGCGCGCGGAATGACGTCTTCGATCTGCTTGAAGCCGTGCGGCGCGCGCTCTTCGGCGAGCTGCATGGCCGCCTCCGGCCCGAACTTGCGATTGCGCAAGGTCACGTCGTTCATCGCCGGACGCCGCTTGCGGTCATAGCGCTCTAGCGCCTCGACCGGGTCGGTGGAAGCCATGAGCTCGGCCGTGAGCATCCGCGCATCGACGATGGCCTGCGAGCCCGCTTGCGAGCCGGTCGGCTGCATCGGATGCGCCGCGTCGCCGATCAAAGTCACGCGCGAAAAGCTCCAGCGATCGACCGGATGCCGATCGACCAGGGGAAACTCGAAAATCTCGGCGGTTTCTTCGATGAGGCGCGGGAGGTCGAGCCAATCGAAGCGCCAATTTCGGAACGCCTCGAAGAAACGGTCGCGATCGACTTTGCGGTTCCAATCCTCGCGCGGCGGCGCCGCGGTCGCGACCGTCATCTGCGCGATCCAGTTGGTCAGGAGCTTGCCCGAGCCATCGCTAGCGGACCCCATCGGATAGACGATGGCGCGCTGATCGAAGTGGCCGGCGATCGCCATGGTCGCGCCGCCGAGGAACGGCGCCGCCGGGCTCGCCGCGCGCCACAAGATCTGACCGGCGAAATTGGGCTCGCCCTCGCCGGGATAGAGTTGGCGGCGCACCGAGGAGTGAATGCCATCCGCGCCGACGAGGATCTCGGCCGCGTCCTCGATGGTGCCGCCGCCGGCGCGATCCTCAAACCATGCCACCACCTCGCCGCCGCGCTCCTCGAAGCGCAGGAAATGATGGCCGGTGCGGAGATTGGCCGCGCCCAGCCGCGCGCGCGTCGCCGCCGCCAGCAGGACCTGCAGCTTGCCGCGATGGATCGAGTATTGCGGCCAGTTGAACCCGGCGGCGCGCCCGCGCGGCTCGCGCCACACCGGCTGGCCGAATTTGTTGAAAAACGCGAGCGCCTGCGTCGCGGTCGCGACCGAGGCGAGCTCCTCGGCGAGGCCGAGCTCGGTCAATTCGCGCACGGCATTGGGCTGAAGGTTGATGCCGACGCCGAGCGGCGTCACCGCGCGCGCGGTTTCATAAACAGTGACCGGAACGCCGACCTGGTGAAGGCTCAAGCCCATGGCGAGCCCGCTGATGCCGCCGCCGACCACGATCACCCGCATATGGCCTCTCCCATTTGCCGGTGCGCCCCGCGCGGGCGCTTGGCCGACGAGGCTAGGCAAAACCCGCCGCGATTGACAGCAACGCCGCCGATCTCCCATACTTTTTCTTTGCCGCCAAGGGGTTGGAGGGTAAGCGTGCGCCGAGAGAGCCGGCATCACCGCCGTGAGGAGGCGAAGCGACGAGGCTAAGTCCTTGTCCTTCCAGCCTTCCTTCTCACTCTCTCGCGCAGGAGACGTTTCGTGATTCCAGCTATTTTGCCGACCTATGCTCGGGCGGATATCAGTTTCGAGCGGGGCGACGGCGCCTATCTCTTCAGCACCGACGGGCGGAAATACCTCGATTTCGGCAGCGGCGTCGCGGTCACGGCGCTGGGCCATGCCCATCCCCATCTGCTCGAAGCCCTGACCGCCCAGGCGCAGCGCCTGTGGCACTGCTCCAACCTCTACCGGATCGAACCGCAGGAGCGCGCGGCCGCGCGGCTGGTGGCGGCGAGCTTCGCCGACACGGTGTTTTTCTGCAATTCCGGCGCCGAGGCGATGGAAGGCGCGATCAAGGTTGCGCGCAAATACCACGCCGAGACCGGGCACCCCGAGCGCTATCGCCTGATCGCCTGCACCGGATCGTTCCATGGCCGCACGCTGGCGACCCTCGCCGCGGCCGGGAACGAGAAATATCTGCGCGGCTTCGGCCCGCCGGCGCCGGGCTTCGATCATGTGCCCTATGGCGATCTGGCCGCAATGCGCACGGCGATTGGTCCCGAGACCGCCGGAATCCTGGTCGAGCCGGTGCAGGGCGAGGGCGGGCTGGCGACCGCCTCGCCCGAGTACCTCAAGGGATTGCGCGAACTCTGCGACGCGCATGGCATTCTCCTCGTCATGGACGAGGTGCAGAGCGGCATGGGCCGCACCGGCAAGCTCTTCGCCCATGAATGGGCCGGCATCACGCCCGACGTGATGGGCATCGCCAAGGGTCTCGGCGGCGGCTTCCCGGTCGGGGCGGTGCTCGCCACCGAGCGCGCGGCGGTCGGCATGACGCCCGGGACCCATGGCTCGACCTTCGGCGGCAACCTTCTCGCCATGGCCGCGGTCAATGCCGTGCTCGACGTGATGCTGGCGCCCGGCTTCCTCGATCAGGTCAACCGCGTGGCCGCGCTGTTGCGCCAACGCCTCGAAGGCGTGGTCGGAACCAATCCCCGGGTCTTCGCGGAGCAACGCGGCAAGGGGCTTCTCACCGGCCTGCGCTGCGCCGTTCCCAACACCGAGATGGTCGAGAAGCTGCGCTATGCCGGCCTCATCACCGTGGCCGCGGGCGAGAATGTCGTGCGCTTGCTGCCGCCGCTCATCATCGACGAGCGGCAGGTCGGCGAGGCGGCGCAGATTCTCGAGAAGGTGGCCGGGCAATGGAAACTGTGATCGCCTCGGCGGCCAAATCCGTGCCGCGGCACTTCCTCGACCTCGACCGGGTGAGCGGCGCCGAGCTGCGGCGCATCCTCGATCAAGCGCTGCAGTGGAAGACGACGCTCGACCGCTCGATGCCTTTGAAGGGCAAAATTCTCGCCATGATCTTCGAGAAGCCGTCGACGCGGACGCGGCTTTCCTTCGAAGTCGCGATGAAGCATCTCGGCGGCGACGTCATCACCTTATCGGCCGGCGACAGCCAGATCTCGCGCGGCGAAACCATCGCCGACACCGCCAAGGTGCTATCGCGCTATGTCGATGCGGTGATGATCCGCACCACCTCGGCCGCGAAGCTTGAAGAGCTCGCCGCCAACGCGACCATCCCGGTGATCAACGGGCTGACCGATGCCAGCCATCCCTGCCAGATCATGGCGGATGTCATGACGCTCGAAGAGCACAAAGGGCCGGCGGCGGGCTTGGTCGTCGCCTGGAGCGGCGATGGGAACAACGTCGCGACGAGCTGGATTCACGCCGCGGCGCGCTTCGGCTTCGAGCTGCGGCTTGCCTGCCCCGAGCATTTGCGCCCGCCCGCCGGCGTGCTGGCCTGGGCCGAGCGCGAGAAGGCGCGGGTGAGCGTCTTTGCCGATCCGCGCGAGGCGGCGCGCGGCGCCGATTGCATCGTCACCGATACCTGGGTGTCGATGGGCACCGACCCCAAGCTCTTTCGGCCCGATCTCTTGGCGCCTTACCGCGTCGACGAGGCGCTGATGGGCTGCGCCAAGCGCGACGCCATCTTCATGCATTGCCTGCCCGCCAAGCGCGGCGAAGAAGTGACCGCGGGCGTGATCGACGGTCCGCAATCGGTGGTGTGGGACGAGGCCGAGAACCGCATGCACGCGCAAAAAGCCATTCTCGCCTGGTGCTTCGCCTGAGCGAGAGCATGACCTAGTGCCGCCGCTGCCCGACGACCTCGTCCAGCCGTTCCAGATCGAGCCTTTCGCGCTGCGCGGCAGGCTGGTACGGCTGGGACCGCTCATCGACGAGATTCTCACCCGCCATGCTTATCCCGCGCCGGTCGCGGTCCTGTTGGGCGAGGCCATCGCGCTCGCCGTGGCGCTCGCCGGCGCGCTCAAATATGACGGTGTGTTCACCCTCCAGACCAAGGGCGACGGGCCGATCAAGATGATGGTCGCCGACGTCACCACCCAGGGCGCGGTGCGCGGCTATGCGCAAGTCGACCGCCGGCGCCTCGAGCGGGCGAGCGGTCCGGCCTCGCCGGTGCCGCGCTATCTCGGCGCCGGCTATCTCGCCTTGACCGTCGATCAGGGCGCGCATACCGAGCGCTATCAGGGCATTGTCGAGCTTCAAGGCGCGACGCTCGCTCACTGCGTGCATCATTATTTCCGCCAAAGCGAGCAGGTCGAAGCCGCGCTCAAAGTGGCGGTGGCGCCCGTTCCCGATCGCGATGGCGTGCCGCGCTGGCGCGGCGGCGCGATCATGATCCAGCGCCTGCCGCGCGAGAGCTTTACCCTCGAAAGCGAGCGCGAGGACGAGGGCTGGCGCCGCGCCGCGATTCTGATGAGCTCGTCGACCTCGGCCGAGCTGGTCGATGCCGCGCTTGCGCCCGAGGCTTTGCTCTTCCGTCTCTTCCATGAGGACGGCGTGCGGGCGCATGCGCCTCATCCGCTCATCGCGCAATGCCGCTGCTCGCGCGATCGGGTGGAACGGATGCTGCGCGCCTTGCGGCCCGAGGAGCTGGACGACATGAAAATCGACGGGCGGATCACCGTGACCTGCGAATTCTGCAGCACGGTCTACCCCTTTGACGGCAACGCGCTCGAAGCGCTGTCGGTTTCATAACCGGTGACAAATCCGCCCAGGCGGTTGCGCAAACCGGGCCCCTCATGCCAGTCTCGGCCGTCGGAACAGGGGACGTCATGATCGCTCGCCGCAATCTGTTGCTCGCTGGACTTTGTGTTGGCCTCGCATCCTGCGGACCGCCGCCGCCCTCCTCGCCGCGACTGCCCGATATCCGCTTTACCGACGAGACGCCGCTCGTGATCGAGGCGACGCGAATCGATATTCGCAACCTCGACTCCCCGGGCGAGTTCGATCACGATTTCCCCGTGACGCCGCGGCAAGCGATGGAGAATTGGGCGCGCGACCGGCTGCGCGCCAGCGGCCAAGGCAGTCCGGCCCGGTTCACCATCCTGCGGGCGAGCGCGAACGAGAAGAACCTGCCGACCAAAGGCGGCATCAGCGGCACCTTCACCGATCAGCTGTCGCAGGAATACGATGTCGCGGTCGAAGCGACACTCGAGATCCTGGACGACCACGGCTTGGCGCTGCGCTCGGTGCATGCGAGCGCCTCGCTCAGCCGCTCGGTTCTGCAAAGCGCGTCGCCCAATGACCGCGACGAGGCGCGCTACGAGCTCGTGAAGCAGCTGATGGCGAGCTTCGACCGCCAGATGGAAACGCAGATCCGCGACAATTTCGGACTCTATCTCCTGACGCGGTGACGGCCCGGTTTAGACGAGCGCGTGGCCGTCGATCGTCCCGATATGGGCGAGAAATTCGCGCCTGGTCGATGCGTCGGTGCGGAACGCGCCGAGCATGTGCGAGGTGATCATGGCGACGCCCGGCTTGTGAACGCCGCGCGTCGTCATGCATTGATGCGCCGCCTCGATGACGACCGCGACTCCCTTGGGCTTCAACACCGTCGCAAGGGTGTTGGCGATCTGCGCCGTCATCTTTTCCTGGATCTGCAGGCGATGCGCATAGACCTCGACGAGGCGCGCGAGCTTCGAGATCCCGACGACCCGCTGGTTCGGCAGATAGGCGATATGCGCGCGGCCGATGATCGCCGCGATATGATGCTCGCAATGGCTCTCGAAGCGGATGTCCTTCAAGACGACCATCTCGTCGTAACCGTCGGTTTCCTCGAAGGTCCGTTGCAGCAGGTCGACCGGATCGGTGTCGTAGCCGCTGAAATACTCTTCATAGGCGCGCACGACGCGCGCCGGCGTGCCGCGCAAGCCCTCGCGCGCCGGATCGTCGCCCGCCCAGCGCAGCAGCACCCGCACCGCCTCTTCCGCCTCTTCGCGGCTCGGCCGCTGCGATTGTTCGATCGGCTTCACGGTCGCGGGCGACCGCACGGATTTCAGCGTCATGTTCGGATGCTCCCAAGCGATGATTCAGTTCAGCCGCCGCGGTTGATGCGGACTGTCGAGCGAAAACGCCGGAATTGCGACCGCGAAGCATTGTCCGTCGGGCAACTCCATCTCATAGCTGCCGACCATGATGCCCGAGGGCGTCGGCAGCGGCGTCCCGCTGGTGTATTCATAGCTCTGACCCGGCGCCAGCACCGGCTGCTCGCCGACGACGCCCGGTCCGCGCACCTCCTGCACGCGGCCCATCGCATCGGTGATGCGCCAATGCCGCCGCCGCAGCTGCACCGTCTCCGGCCCCTGGTTTTCGATCCGCACGTGGTAAGCCCAGACGTAGCGGCCATCGCCCGGAGAGGATTGGTCTTCGAGATAATGGGGCTTGACGGTAACTCGGATCGAACGCGTGGTTTCGGCGTACAAGGGTCTGATCCTCCACTCCCTCCGGCTAGGGCGCTATTCTCGCCCTGCGGCGGGCGCGGTCAAGTCGGTCGGCCGCATCTGACAACGCGTTAACCTTGCGCGCGGCCCCGCCGACCAATCCAACATGGCGGCGGCGCCCCGGTTGGGACAGAGCGTTTTGTGCTAGGCTGACGCGGGGTGAAGGTGCCAATCGAGGATCGAAAATGCCAAGCAAGGCCAAGCACCTCGGATTTCTCGTCCTGCTGCCGCTGCTGGTCGGATCGGCCGCCGGGGCGGCGCAATCCGCGACGCTGCGCGTCGGAAAGGCGCAGGCCACGCCGATCGATTTCACGCCGGTGGATGTCGGCATCGAAAAAGGCTTCTTCAAAGAGCGCGGCCTCGATATCGAGATCATTGCCTTCGCCGGCAGCGCCAAGCTCCAGCAAGCGTTCGCGGCGCACGCCGCCGATATCGGCTTGGGCTCGGGGCCGGAGCTCGCTTTCATTGCGAAGGGAGCGCCGGTCATGGCGGTGGCCGCCTATGCGGGACCGCCCTCCGATCTCGTTCTCGCCGCGCGCATGGATCTGCCGATCAAGACGGCCGCCGATTTGAAGGGCCGCAAGATCGGGGTTTCCACCGTTGGTTCGCTGACCGATTGGTGCGTGCGCGAGCTGTCGCGCCAGCAAGGCTGGGGGAATGACGGCATCAATATCGTCGATCTCGGCAGCATCGCCGCCGAAGTCGCGGGCATGCGCAGCAAGAATGTCGATGGTGCGACCCAGGATGTCGCATCGGCGCTACGCCTCGAGCAGGAAGGCGTCGCGCATGCGATCGTGAATTTCGCGGATGTCATCCCGCACTTCATCTTCCATGTGACTTTCGCGACCAACACGCTGATCAAGGAGCATCCCGATCAGGTGCGTGCGTTCAACGCGGGATGGTTCCAAACCATCGTTTGGATGCGCGGCCACAAGGACGAGACCGTGAAGATCATCGCGCCAGTGATGCACCAGACTCCCGAGATCACCGCCAAAGTCTATGACACCGCGATGTCGGAATTCTCCGACACGGGAAAATTCGACCCGCAGGCTGTCGCGGTGCTGCAGCGGTCCTTCGTCGAGATGGGCACGCTCACTTCGCCGCCGGACATGAGCAAGCTCTACACCGAGGCCTTCCTGCCGTAATCGAAGTAATGCGGCCTTGCGGCGGGTAGCAATTGTGCATCCGCCGCGCAGGTGCTCGCCTCGGCGGCTCCGCGCTCAGTCCTTGGCGGCGATCGCTTCGACCTCGATCCGGTATTCCGGCCGCGCCAGTCGGCTGATGATGAGCAGCGTTGAAGCCGGAACGACGCCGCCGAGCGCCGCCTTCTGCGCTTCGCGCCACGCCGGAATGTCGTCGGCGTTGGTCAGGAACACCGTGAGCTTCGCAACGCTCTGCCAGTCCATGCCGCAACCCGCGAGCACCGCTGAAAGATTGCGGTAAACCTGGCGCGCCTGCTCGGCGAAGTCGTTCGAGACCGACCCGTCAGGCCGCGCGCCGGTTTGACCTGCCAGATGAAACAGCCGCGCGTTCGGTCCGATCTCGCCGACATGCGAGAACCGGCCTTGCGGATTGTTCACGCCCTCGACGTTGTAGCGCTTGACCATCGCCGCCTCCTTTGCCCCGATTGCGCATGACGCCACGAGGCATCAGCACCTGTCAATCGATACCGGCCCCGCAGAGACGCGCTCCGGCGCACCTGGCTCAGCGGCCATTTCATGGCTGAGGCGTAACCGGGCTGTGTCGCAAGCCCGGCCACGCATCGCTTAAGTCTCAGATTTCCAAGAAATTGGTGGAGCCGAGGGGGATCGAACCCCTGACCTCGACATTGCGAACGTCGCGCTCTCCCAACTGAGCTACGGCCCCGGTTCGGGCGCGGATCATGTGCAGCGTATCCCGCGCTGTCAAGGCTCGGCGGCCGGCTTGCATGCCCCGCGACCACTCACTACCCTGCGCGCGCCGCTTCGCTGGGGGATTGCAAAGAGATGGGGTTGTTCATCGGGCCGGTCATCCGCGTGCTGATCGCGATCCTCGACATCTATTGGTGGCTCGTCATCATTCAAGCCGTGGCGAGTTGGCTGATCGCGTTCAATATCCTCAACACCTACAGCCGTCCGGTCGCGATGATCCTCGATTTTCTCTATCGCGCGACCGAGCCGGCCTTGCGGCCGATCCGGCGTTTCGTTCCTCCGCTCGGCGGGCTCGACGTCACGCCGATCATCCTCTTGCTTGTGATCTGGCTCGTCGAAATGTGGCTCGGCGCCCTCGCAATCTCGCTCGGCGGGTATTGAGCCGCACGATGACGACCGCTCCGCCATTTACGGCGGCGCGCGATGGTCTGCGCCTTGCCGTGCGCCTGACGCCGAAGGCTGCGGCCGACCGGATCGCCGGCTTGGTCGAGGATGGACGGGGTGGCTCGGCGCTGAAAGTGGCCGTCGCCGCGCCGCCGGTCGACGGCAAGGCCAATCGGGCGCTGCTGCAGCTTCTCGCCCGTCATTTCGGCTTGAGGCCGAGCGAGCTGAGCCTCGCCGCGGGCGCGAGCGGCCGGTCGAAATCCGTGGCCCTCATGGGCGATCCGGCGAAACTGGCGGCGAAGCTGATAGAAGGTTTGAAGCCGTGGTTGCAACCAAGCTGATCGACGGCAAGGCCAGGGCGGCGGCACTGCGGGCGGCAGTCGCCGCCGCCGCGACGGAGCTGAAGGCTCGGTCGAATCTCGTTCCCGGCCTTGCCGCGATCCTCGTCGGCGATGATCCGGAGAGCCGGATTTATGTCCGCAGCAAGAGCAAAGCGGTCACCGAAGCCGGGTTGCTGAGCATCGAGCATCAGCTGCCGGCCACCGCGAGCGAAGGCGAGCTTCTGGCCCTGATCGCGCGGCTCAATGCCGACGACAAGGTGGACGGTATCCTCGTGCAGCTGCCGCTGCCAAAGCATATCGATCAACAGCGCGTCATTGCCGCGATCGATCCGGCCAAGGACGTCGACGGGTTTCACGCAATCAGCGTTGGCCGGCTGTGGAGCGGCGGCAAAGGATTCATCCCCTGCACGCCCTATGGCTGCCTCCTGCTGCTGCGCGAGGCGCTGGGCGAGATTGCCGGCCTCGAAGCCGTGGTGCTCGGGCGCTCGAACATCGTCGGCAAGCCGATGGCCGCCTTGCTCCTCGCCGCGAACTGCACCGTCACAATCGCGCATTCGCAGAGCCGCGAGGTGCCGGCCCTGGCGCGGCGCGCCGATATCCTGATCGCCGCGATCGGCAGGCCCGAAACCGTGCGCGGCCATTGGATCAAGCCCGGCGCCATCGTCATCGATGTCGGCATCACCCGCGTGACGTCCCCGGGCGCGAAGCCGCGCCTCGCCGGCGACGTCGCTTTTGCCGAAGCGCAAGGCATCGCCGGCGCGATCACGCCCGTGCCCGGCGGGGTGGGGCCGATGACGATCGCCTGCCTGCTGCGCAACACAATCCTCGCCGCTTGCCGCCGCCGCGCCATTCCCGAACCCGGGATATGAGCGGCGGGGCAGCGCAGGCTTATTGGAGCGTCACCGCGACGACGCGGTTGCGCGGCTCGCGCACGCCGCGCGCCGTCGGCACCGGCGGCGCACGGAATCCATCCCAGCTTTCCGAGATCCGGCTGCTGTCGATGCCGTCGCGCGCCAGCTCGGCGCGCACCGTGTCGGCGCGACGATGCGAGAGCGCCATGTTGTAAGGATCGGTCCCGACGAGATCCGCCTTCCCGACAAGGCGGATATGGAGGGCTTGTTCGGACTTCGCCGTCCGCGCGACCTGGTCCACGACTTGGCGGCCTTCGGGCGTGAGATTCGCGCGGTCGAAATCGAAATAGACGTTGTATTGGCGGGCGGCGCGCGGTGCCGGGGCGGCGGCCGGCGCGCCTTTCAGATTGCGCTCGAGCTCGGCAATGGTGGCAAGGAAGTCCTTGTGACACGCGCCATCGGCTTCGTGCACCCAATCATCCTCGGTGCGCTCGAGCCAGCAATCGTAAGCCACCTGCGTGCGTGCCGCGAGGCCCGGGAAACGGTCGCGGCCGCCATTATCGAGGTCGGCGACAAGACGCGAGCGCGCCTGCGCCATCTGCGTGCGGAACCCGAAGGGCTCTTCGAGCGGGATCGCCCAATTGGCGTTATTCTCGGGCGGCACGACCTCGCCGCGCTGCGCCGCCATTCCCTTGCGCGCGAAATAATCGACGTCGCCCCAATCGCCGATCCGGCCAAGCATGGCGGCAAGCCCGGCATAGTCATGCGCCGTTTCCTGCACGAAATTGCCGCCCGCCGGCGGCGCCCCCGCCTGGACCCTCGGCGCATTGTGCGGCTCGGTCATGAAATTGCCGTGGATCGGCGGGCTGGAGGACCAGCCCGAACACCCGGCGAGAGCAAGGCTGCCGGCGGCGAGGGTAACGAGCGACAAAAATATGTGCTGACGAGACATGTGAAAGACTCCGGCAGTCGAGCATCCTCGCCCGGGCACGACCGGCGATGGGCGAGGATGCGAGGTTCAGAATTCTTTCGCGGGAGCGTGCCCCGCGAAAGTCACGGGATGAAGGGCTCGATCGGGCTCTATCGCTCCCAGACCGGCCTGCCGAGGTCGATTGCCGAAGGCGATGTCGCGGCGCCGACCGCAGCCCCGGCACCCGCGCCAATCGCCGCGCCGGCGAGCGGTGCACCGACCATGGCGCCGACGACGGCGCCGCCGGCGGCGCCGATTCCCGCGCCGCTCAAGCCGCGATCGCCGGGCGTCGTGCCGCACCCCGCGAGCGCGAGGGCGACGAATGTGAGAGGAATTGCAAGGCGCGTTCTCATCGTGCCATCCCTTCCTTGGTGGATGATGCCGAGAAGGGTGAGAAGCGAATGTGGCCGCACCGCGGCGCTGCCGCGGAATTCTCGCCGCCGCTGTGGCAGGAGTGTGACCGCTTAGGCCCTGGCCTAGGGCCTGGCGCGCTTGGCGAGGCGCAGGCGCAAGGCGTGGAGCTTGATGAAGCCCTCGGCGTCGCGCTGATTATAGACCTGGTCGGCTTCGAAGGTGACGTGCGCGAGGCTGTAGAGCGAGCGCGGCGATTTGCGCCCGACCACGCGCACCGCGCCCTTATAGAGCTTGAGGCGCACCGTGCCTTCGACCTGCTTCTGGCTTTCGTCGATCAGCGCCTGCAGCATCTGGCGCTCGGGCGCGAACCAGAAGCCGTTATAGATGAGCTCGGCATAGCGCGGCATGAGCTCGTCCTTCAAATGCGCGGCGCCGCGGTCGAGCGTCAGGCTCTCGATGCCGCGATGCGCGGCTTGAAGGATGGTGCCGCCGGGCGTCTCGTAGACGCCGCGCGACTTCATGCCGACGAAGCGGTTCTCGACGAGATCGAGCCGGCCGATGCCATGCTTGCCGCCGAGCTCGTTGAGCTTTGCCAAGAGCTGCGCCGGCGACAGCTTGACGCCATCGACCGCGACCGGATCGCCCTTCGCGAATTCAATCTCGACAGTGTGCGGCCGATCGGGCGCGGCCTCGGGCGCAACGGTGCGGCTATAGACGAGCTCGTCCGGCTCGATCCATGGGTCTTCGAGGATTTTTCCCTCGGCCGAGATGTGCAGAAGATTGGCGTCGGTCGAGAACGGCGCTTCGCCGCGCTTGTCCTTGGCGATCGGGATCTGATGCTTCTCGGCGTATTCGATGAGCTTGGTGCGCGAATTCAAATCCCATTCGCGCCACGGCGCGATCACCGTGATGTCGGGCTTCAGCGCATAATAGGCGAGCTCGAAGCGCACCTGGTCGTTGCCCTTGCCGGTCGCGCCATGGGCGACAGCATCGGCGCCGACCTGGTTCGCGATCTCGATCTGGCGCTTGGCGATCAAGGGCCGGGCGATCGAGGTGCCGAGCAGATACTGGCCTTCATAGAGCGCGTTGGCGCGAAACATCGGAAACACGAAATCGCGCACGAACTCCTCGCGCAGGTCGTCGACGAAGATCTCCTTGACCCCCATCTGCTCGGCCTTCTTGCGCGCGGGCGCCAGCTCTTCGCCCTGGCCGATATCGGCGGTGAAGGTCACGACCTCGCAGTGATAGGTCTCCTGCAGCCAGCGCAGGATGACCGAGGTATCGAGCCCGCCCGAATAGGCGAGCACCACTTTCTTGACGGCACCGCTCATTGAAAAACCTTCGCGGGAGGCGCGGGAGCGCGCAGTATATAAGGCCTGCCCCGCGGCGGGCAAACCTTGCCGGCTATCCCGCATCCCGCGTAACGTCGATGGTCGAATCGTGCCGATCCCGCTCCGCCACATCGAAATCTCCGGCTACCGCTCGCTGCGGCGGGTGCGCTTTCCGGTGGACCGCCTAACGGTGTTCGTCGGCCCCAATGGCAGCGGCAAAACCAACCTTTACCGGGCGCTCGAACTGCTGCAAGCGGCCGCTGCGGGAGATCTGGCGCGGATGCTTGCAGCGGAAGGCGGCATGGAATCGGCGCTCTGGACCGGCCAGCGGCGTCGCCAAGAGCCGGCGCGGATTGCTCTCAAAGCCGGATTCGGCTCGACGCCCGGCGAAAACGCCGATCATTCCTATGAGGTCGAAGTCGGCGTCGTCCATTCCTACGAAACCGAAATCGGCCTGCGCATCCCAACGGCCGCGGCTTTTCCCTTGGAGCCGCAAATCAAAGAGGAAACGCTGCTTCACTATCATCGCGGGCGGGCGCGCAAGATTCTCGAGCGGCGCGGCCCCGCGGCTTCGGCGCGCGATCTCGACGACAATTGGTCGACTCTCGGTACCGAGCTTCTCGCTTCGGAAACCGCGCTAGCCGCGATCGAAGACATCGCGCGCTATCCCGATATCTGCGCGATTCGACGAACGATGCTGGATTGGCGGTTCTATCACGAGATGCGCACCGATCGCGAGGCGCCGTTGCGCCGGCCTTGCCTTGCGGTCGCAGCTCCGACCTTGACGTCGGACGGCGCCAACCTCGCCGCCGTCTTCGCGACCTTGACCCATATACGCGAAGATCGCGCCGATCTTGACGCGGCGATTGCGGACGCTTTCCCGGGCGCGGAGCTTGTCGTACCGGTGCCGGGCCGCACCGCGAATTTCGGCCTGATCTTCCCCGAGCATCCCAAGCGCGTCTTCGAAGCGTCGGAGCTGTCCGACGGCACTCTGCGCTACCTTGCCTTGATGGGTGCGCTTCTCGCCTATCGACTGCCGACATTCGTTGCGCTCAACGAGCCCGAAGCGAGCCTTCATCCCAACCTGCTCGATGCCCTGGCGCGGCTCATCGTACGCGCTTCAGAGCGGACACAGGTCTGGCTCGTCACGCATTCGCGAGCGCTCGCGGACGCACTGGCGCGGGCGGGAAAACTTGACGCCTTGACGGTTTTGAAGCGCAACGGCGAAACTTCGATCGCCGGGAATAACGACGCCGCGGAGGAGGATGAATGAGCGTGATTTTTTACCACAACCCGCGCTGCCGAACCTCGCGCGCCGCGCTCGACCTCTTGCGCAAGAAGGGCGTCGAGCCGCGGATCATCGAATATCTGAAGACGCCGCCCTCCGCCGCCGAGCTGAAGCGGCTCCTCAAAATGCTCGGCCTTTCGCCGCGCCAGCTGCTGCGCAAGAAGGAGGCGAAGGAGGCCGGCCTCGACAAGCCGACGCTCGGCGACGACGCCATCATTGCCGGCATGGTCAAGCACCCGATCGCCATCGAGCGGCCGATCGCCGTCAACGGCGACAAGGCGGCGCTCGGCCGCCCGCCGGAAAAGGTGCTGGACGTGTTGTGAGTGCGGTCCGAGGGAGATCCGCTACGGGGCTCCCGCCTCCGCCTTGAGGCGCTCGGCTTTGCGCAGCTTCACGCTGTCCGATTTGAGCTGGCCGCAGGCGGCGAGAATGTCGCGGCCGCGCGGCGTGCGGACCGGCGAGGCATAGCCCGCGGCGTTGACGATGTCGCCGAAAGCCTCGATCGCCGCATCGCTCGAGCATTCAAAGGGCGCGCCCGGCCAGGAATTGAACGGGATGAGATTGACCTTGGCGGGAATCCCCTCGATGAGCCGCACCAGCGCGCGCGCCTCGGCCGGGCTGTCATTGACGCCTTTCAGCATCACATATTCGAAGGTGATGCGCCGCGCATTGCTCGCGGTCGGATAGGCGCGGCACGCCGCCAAAAGCTCGGCGAGGGGATATTTCCGGTTGAGCGGGACCAGCACGTCGCGCAGCTCGTCGGTGACCGCATGCAGCGAGATCGCGAGATTGACCCCGAGCTCGGCGCCGCAGCGCGCGATCATCGGCACGACGCCCGCGGTCGAAAGCGTGATCTTGCGCTTCGACACCGAAAGCCCCTCGCCGTCCATGGCGATCTTCAGGGCCTTCGCCACATTGTCGTAATTGTAGAGCGGCTCGCCCATGCCCATCATCACGATGTTGGTGAGAAGGCGGTCGTCCTGGGGCGAGGGCCATTCGCCGAGCGCGTCGCGCGCGACCATCACCTGGCCGACGATTTCCGCGGCATCGAGATTGCGCACCAGGCGCTGCGTGCCGGTGTGGCAGAATTTGCAGGTGAGGGTGCAGCCGACTTGCGAGGAGACGCACAGCGTGCCGCGATCCTCTTCCGGGATGTGCACGCATTCGGCTTCCTGGCCGTCGCCAAAGCGCAACAGCCATTTGCGCGTGCCGTCGCTCGATCGAAGCGCGCGCGATTGCGCTGGCCGCGCCAGCACGTAGCGCTCCGCGAGCGCGGCGCGGAAGGATTTGGCGAGCGTCGTCATCGCCGCGAAATCCGTCGCGCCGCGATGGTAGATCCAATGCCAGAGCTGGCGCGCGCGGAACGGTGCGGCGCCGAGCGTCGCCATTTCCGCCGCCAATTCCTCGCGCGTCAGCCCGATCAGGCTCTTGCGGTCATCGCGCTCGGCCGCGCCATTGGGGCGCGCCGCAAGCGCGTCAGCGTTTGACATTGCAGGCTTTGTCGGCAAGGGACAGCACATGGCCGAAACCCTCGAGCGCATAGCTATCCGTGGTCGCGGTGCCGTGATCGGAGGTCGCTTTGAGAACGGCCTGCCGGCCTTTCTCGAGCGCGATGGTCACCGCCTTGTCGGTGGCGGCGTCGGCCGTCCAGGCCGCGTCCTTGCTGGTGAAGAGCGCGAATTTCTTGCCGTCGATGTCGAGATCGGCGCTGGAGCCGGGCTTTGCGGTGTAGCCCAGCTCGAAGCTTACGACATTGAAGGCCTTTTCGGCCGGGCGGTGCGTCACTTGCAGCGCGATGCGGCCGCGCGTCACCTTGGGCTGGCTCTTTGCCGGATGACCCACGACATAGCAGACCAGCGCCGGCTTCTCGCCGGCGACATAAGCCGACCAGTCCTTCTCGCTGCCCAAGGATTTGGGCGCCGCTTCGGTCTTGGCGGCTGCCCGCGCCAGTCCGGCTTGGAGCGCGGCGAGGCTGGCGATCGGGAGACAAAGCGCGACAGCAAAAGCGGGAATGCGACTCATGGCCCACCATAACCAAACCGCCGGCGCTCTGCCAAGTCAGTGATGCGGCGCCGGAAAGCAGCTTGGGGTGCGCCGGGCCCGATGGCAATCGCGAGCGTGTCCTCTTTGCAATAGGTGGGACAGGATGCCGCGCAACCGACAAAAATTTTTCGTAAAGCCGCGATGGCGGTCTATGATGGCCGAGCCAGCCCGAAGGAGGCGCAATGAGCGCGGTCAGGTCAGCGCGGCTCGAGGATGCCAAGGCGATCGCCCGGATCGAGGTCGATACCTGGCGGTCCACTTATGCCGGTCTGCTGCCCGACCGGGTGCTGCTCAACATGTCGGAACGCCGTCAGGCCGCATCCTGGGCGAGCTTCCTGCGGCACCGGCCGGAGGATGTGTGGGTCGCGCAGCGAGCCGGCGGCGTGATCGGCTTCGGCAATTGCGGCACGCAGCGCGACAACACCATTCGCTTCGCCGGCGAGATCTACACCCTCTATGTCGCGACCGACCACCAGGGTCAGGGCCTGGGCCGCGGCCTGCTGCTCGCGCTCTTTCAACGTCTGGTCGATACCGGGCATGGCTCGGCCTTGATCTGGGTCGTGCGCGCCAATCCCGCCCGCTTTTTCTATGAGCGCATGGGCGGGCAGCAGATCATGCACCGGCCGATCCCGGTCGGCGGCCAACCGATCGAGGCGATCGCCTATGGCTGGAAGGATCTCTCCGCGGCGCTCGCACGCACCGCCAAAAGCGGCGACGGCATGACCGGAGATTCACCGCTGCATTGATTCCGAGTCCCTCTCCGCGCGAAGCGGGGAGAGGGAAGGGCCCCGTCGCTCGTGAGAGCGATGGGGAGGGTGAGGTGTCGCGCCGTCACACGATCTTTCGAGTCATCGCTGCCCACCTCACCCGCTCTGCCGGCTTGCGCCGGCTTCGCACCCTCTCCCCCCAATGGGTGGAGAGGGTTACTTAAACTCACGGATCAAGCCCGGCGGCGCAGCGGCGCCGCGTGCGGCTCGCCGTCTTCTTCGAACAGCTCGGCGAGCTTGTCGAGCATGGCGCCGCCCAGCTGCTCGGCATCGACGATGGTGACGGCGCGGCGATAGTAGCGCGTGACATCGTGACCGATGCCGATCGCGACGAGCTTCACCGGCGAGGAATGCTCGATCTCGGCGATCACCTCGCGCAAATGCCGCTCGAGATAATTCCCGGGATTGACCGAGAGCGTCGAATCATCCACCGGCGCGCCATCCGAGATCACCATCAGGATGCGGCGCTGCTCGCTGCGCGCCAAGAGCCGGTTATGCGCCCAGATCAGCGCCTCGCCGTCGATATTCTCTTTGAGAATGCCTTCGCGCAGCATCAGGCCCAGGCTCTTCCTCGCGCGCCGCCACGGCGCGTCGGCGGCCTTGTAGACGATATGCCGCAGATCGTTGAGCCGGCCGGGATTGGGCGGCTTGCCGGCGGCGATCCAGCGCTCGCGCGATTGCCCGCCTTTCCAGGCCCGCGTGGTGAAGCCCAAAATCTCGACCTTGACGCCGCAGCGCTCCAAGGTGCGCGCCAGAATATCGGCGCTCATCGCCGCGACGGTAATCGGCCGGCCGCGCATCGAGCCGGAATTGTCGATGAGGAGCGTCACCACCGTGTCGCGGAATTCGGTTTCCTTCTCGCGCTTGTAGGACAAGGGATAGACCGGGTTGGTGACGACGCGCGCGAGCCGCGCCGAATCGAGAATGCCTTCCTCGAGATCGAATTCCCAGGCGCGCGCCTGCTTGGCGAGGAGCCGCCGCTGCAGCCGGTTGGCGAGCCGGCTGATGATGCTTTGCAGATGCGCCAATTGCTGATCGAGCAGGCTCCGCAGCCGGGTCAGCTCGTCGGCATCGCAGAGCGCATCCGCCTCGATCACCTCGTCGAACTCGGCGGTGAAGGCGCGATAGATCGCGGGATCGTCGTTGAGGCCCTGCCGGCGCGGCAGGATACCCGGGCGCCCCGGCCGGCCAGGGTCTTCATCGCCCGCCCCGGGCATCATCTCGCCGGCGACTTCCTCGGCGCCGCCTTCGTCGCCCTCATCCTTGTCCTGCTCGGGCACGCCGCCTTCGAGCGAGCCCTCGGCGCCCGAGGCCTTGCCCTCGCCGCCTTCGCTCTCACCTTGATTCTCTTCGGAATTCTCGCTCTCGCCCTCGGCGTTCTCGCTCTGCTCGCCTTCGTCGGATTCGCCGAGATCGAGATCCAGATCCTGGAGCAGCTGGCGGGTCGCCTTGGCATAGGCGTCTTGATCGCCGATCAGACGGCCCAATTCGGCGAGATCGCGCGCAATCTTGCCTTCGAGAAACGGCCGCCACAGATCGACCACGCGCTTGGCCGAGCGCGGCGGCGGCATCTGCGTCAGCGCCTCGCGCGTCAAGAGCCGCACCGCCTCGGCCAAGGTCGTGTCGGTGCGCTCGGCCATGTGCTCATAGCCTTGGCGGCGATAGCGCTCTTCGAGCATGGTGGCGAGGTTCGACGCGACGCCGACCATGCGGCGCGCGCCCAAAGCCTCGACCCGCGCCTGCTCGACGCCCTCGAAAATCGCGCGCGCGGTTTCGCCCGAGGGCGCGCGCTTCGTGTGGATGGCGGCGTCGTGATAGCGCAGCTTCAGGGCGAGCGCATCGGCCGCGCCGCGTACGAGGCCCGCCTCGGTCTCGCTCAGATCGCGCGCCGGTAGCGGCAGACGCACCCGCGGGCCGGCCGCGCCCGGCGGCTCGGCGCCGTAGCTGACCGTGACGTCGTCGCGCTCGGCAATCGCCCGGACCGTCGCGGCGGTCGCGCGCTTGAAGGATTCGGTCGGCGATTCGGCTTCAGCCATCGGAGATCAGAACTGCCCGAGGAAGGCGCAAGCGGCGTCGCCCCCTCACCCTCCCGCCTGCGGCGGGCCCCTCCCTCTCCCGCAAGCGGGAGAGGGCTTCGAAGCTGCGTCCCCTCTCCCGTGTGCGGGAGAGGGATAGGGTGAGGGTGTAGATCGGACGTATCATCGCATGCGACTGGTTGCGCTAGGCCGAGGCGGTGCGCACCCCGGTCTCTTTGAGCTCGGTGCCGAGGCAGCGCTGATAATATTCGGCCACCGTCGCGCGCTCGACCTCATCGCATTTGTTGAGGAAGGTGACGCGGAAGGCGAAGGCCATGTCGTTGAAGATGCGCGTGTTCTCAGCCCAGGTGATGACCGTGCGCGGCGACATCACGGTCGAGATGTCGCCGTTCATGAAGCCCGAGCGCGTCAAATCGGCAAGCGCGACCATGGCGCTGATCTGGCGGCGGCCCTCTTCATTGTCGAAGCTCGGCGCCTTGGCGAGAACGATATCGACCTCGGCGTCATGCGGCAGATAATTGAGCGTCGCGACGATGTTCCAGCGGTCCATCTGGCCCTGGTTGATCTGCTGCGTGCCGTGATAGAGGCCGGTCGTATCGCCGAGGCCCACCGTGTTGGTGGTCGAAAACAGCCGGAACGCCGGGTGCGGGCGGATGACGCGGTTCTGATCGAGCAAGGTGAGCTTGCCCTCGACCTCGAGCACGCGCTGGATCACGAACATCACGTCGGGCCGGCCGGCATCGTATTCGTCGAACACCAGCGCGGTCGCATGCTGTAGCGCCCAGGGCAGCAACCCTTCGCGAAACTCGGTCACCTGCATGCCGTCGCGCAGCACGATCGCGTCCTTGCCGATCAGATCGATGCGGCTGATATGGCTGTCGAGATTGATGCGGATGCAGGGCCAGTTGAGCCGCGCCGCCACCTGCTCGATATGAGTCGACTTGCCGGTGCCGTGATAGCCCTGGATCATCACACGGCGGTTATGCGCGAAGCCGGCGAGGATCGCCAAGGTCGTGTCGCGGTCGAAGCGGTAGGCCTCGTCGATATCCGGCACATAGTCGCAGCCTTGCGAGAAGGCCGGGACTTGCAGTTCGCTGTCGATGCCGAACGTCTGGCGCACCGAGACGGTGATGTCGGGTATGCCGGTCGGCATATCGGGACCGGCGGAGGAATTTTGCGGCGGGGTCATGATGGGGATGCGATCGTTGTTGCGCGAAAATCGGGTCTTCAAGTCGGAAAATAGCTCGCCTTGAGCGTCGAATAGGCCTGGTTGATCTCTTTGAGGCGCTCTTCGGCCGCCTTGTCGCCGCCATGGGTGTCGGGATGGTGGCGTTTGACGAGCTCTTTATAGCGCGATTTGAGGCCTGCAAGCGTCAGAGGCGGCGCGAGATTGAAGAGGGCGAGCGCCTTTTCCTGGGGCGAGCGCGGCCGTTTGGGCGCACGCGCCTCGCGCGGCGCGTCTTCATCGAGATCGAACAGGCCAAAGCCGCGCCAGCGCGCGCCATAAAGCGTGCCGATACGCGCGCCCAGGGGCCAGCTCGGCCGCTGCCAAACCGTGTCGTGGCGGATCTCCCGCTCGATCTCGGCGCTGCTCATCCCGGCGTAGAAATTCCACGCCGCGTTGTAGGCACGGACATGATCCAGGCAGAACCAGTAGAAATCGTCCAAGGCCGTGCGCGAGCGCGGCGCGCGATAGTCGCCGCTCGCCGCGCAACCCGGATGGTCGCAGCCGCGGGGCGGAATCCCGGCGGATTCAATCGGTTCGGCAAGGCGCGGTCTCGACATCTAACGAGTATGGGGTCTGGCTGGAGGCCTGACAAGTTTTAGCGACCGCCCGGCCAAGCGAAGCTTCGCTTGACAGGGCCCTCAAATGCGGCAATGCCCGGCGCATGACCATTGCCCAACGCATCCGAGAAAAGCTCGAAGCGGCGCTCGCTCCCGAGCAACTCATAGTCCACAACGATTCACATCTCCACGCCGGCCACCATGAAGGCGCGCAGCGCGGCGAGGAGACCCATTTCCGGCTCGAGATCGTCGCCGCGGCCTTCGCCGGGATGAGCCGGGTCGAGCGGCAGCGCCGCGTGCATGCGCTGCTGGCCGAGGAGCTTGCCGGCTCCGTCCACGCCCTGCAGCTGTCGCTGCAGACGCCCGAGGAAGCGCGCAAGCTCAAAGGCGCGACGCCTTCCAATTGAGCCGCGCGGTCGGGCTCGGGCTTTCGGCCGGCGCGGCCTCCGGTCCAAAGCCAAAGCCAAAATATCAAGTTATTGAATTAAAAAAATAAATTGGCTTTGTTTTGTAATTAGGTCGGGCCGCGCCTGCTGTCTCCTCCGAACGCCGCCCGCGTACGAGATATGGGCACCCCCAAGCCGCGATCAAGCCGCCGTGCCGAACCGCTATTGAGCAGTCTCATAATCGCGTTTATCTACAACAAGCAGCAGCGAGAATCGGGGTCCAGCGAGAATCGGGGTCAGAGTAGATTTATCTCGATCACCACTACTCCGGGTCGGGGCTCGGGAAAACGGTCACCCGGGTTAAGCGAGTGTTAGGCGCGCGCCGTCGGGTAACATCTGGCTTTGTCAGGCTATACTTGACATTT
>DATEKH010000112.1:0-41301 GCA_035277525.1 Allostellaceae bacterium | reverse complement strand
TCTCAGGACGGGTCGCTTGAGCCGCGAGCGCCGGCGCGCGGCGTTCCGCCGCGGCGGGCGGGCCGAGCTTTTCTGCCTTTGGCAACTTCGCCTCAAAGGCTATCGCATCCTCGCGCGCCGCTTTCGCACGCCCGTGGGCGAGATCGATCTGATCGCCCGGCGCGGCGGCGTGCTCGCCGCCATCGAGGTGAAGGCCCGCGCCGATCTGACCGCGGCAGGCGAAGCGGTGAGCGCGAAGCAGCAGCAGAGAATTTCCCGCGCGCTCGCCTATTTTCTCGCCGGCCGGCCGGACCTCGCCCAACTCTCGCCGCGTTTCGACGTGATGTTGGTCGCGCGGGGCCGCCTGCCCCGCCATCTCATCGACGCTTGGGGCGTCGAGTAACCGTTGGCCGGAATTTCGCGCGCGCGACTCGCGCCGTCGATTGTCAAAGCAAGAGCGATTACTTAGAGTTTCCGCGCGTCAACGGAGGGAAAGCGGCCGTGATTCGAAGCTCGAGCTTGCGTGGTTATATTTGCCTTGGCGTCGCTCTGGCGGCGGCCTCGATGCTGGGCGGCTGCGTCGTCGCTGCCGTGGGCGGGGCGGCGGCGGGCGGCTACACGCTCGCGACCGAAGAGCGCTCGCCGCAGCAGCTCGCCCAAGACGCCGCGATCGGCTCGGTCGCGCACAAGAATTGGGCCGATTACAACGTCGACCTCGCGCGCGACCTCACCGCCACGGTCTATGACGGGCGGCTTCTCATCACGGGCATCGTCCCGAGCACGGAATGGAAGGAAAAGGCATCGCAGCTCGCCAGCAATATCGCCGGCGTCAAGGAGATCAACAACGAGGTGCAAGTCGGTCAGCCGACCAACCTCGGCCAGGATGCGCGCGACAACATCGTCAGCAACACATTGCGCGCGCAGCTTCTCGCCGATTCGCAGGTGCGCTCGACCAACTTCACCGTGCACACGCTGAACGGGATCGTCTACATCCTCGGCTATGCCCGCACCACCGGCGAGCGCGACCGGGTTCTCTCCTATGCGCGCAACCTCTCCAACGTGTCGCGGGTGGTCTCGTTCATTCGCGTCGGCGAGCAGACGCCCGTCCGCCAAGCGCCGGCGAATGCCGGCCCGCCATCGGGCGCCAACGCCGCGCCGGCGCCGCTCTCGCCGGCGGCCGCGCCGACGCCGCGCGACACGATCGAGGTGACCCCACTCAAATGAGCCTCGTCGCCATCCAGATGGATCCAATCGAGACCATCAATGTCATGGCGGATTCGACTTTCGCGTTGGCGCTCGAGGCGCAGGCGCGCGGCCATCGGCTCTATCACTACCTGCCGCGGCATCTGAGTCTCATCGATGGCCGCGTCGTCGCCAAGGCGCGCCGCCTCAAGGTGCGGCGCGCCAGCAAGCGCTTCGCCACGCTCGGCCCGTTCGAGACGCTCGATCTCGCCAAGATGGACGTGATCCTGATGCGCCAGGACCCGCCCTTTGATATGGCCTATATCACGGCTACGCACATCCTCGAGCATGTGATCGCGAAGGTTCTCGTCGTCAACGATCCCGCCGCGGTGCGCAACGCGCCCGAGAAGCTCTTTGCCACGCATTTCGCGGGCCTGATGCCGCCGACGCTGGTCTCAAGCGACCGCGACGCGATTCTCGCCTTTCGCCAGCGCCACCGCGACATCATCCTGAAGCCGCTGTTCGGCAATGGCGGCTCCGGCGTGTTTCGCGTGAAGAAAGACGACGAGAACTTCAACGCGCTGCTCGAGAGCTTTGCCGCGTTCTACCGCGAACCGATCGTGGTGCAGCGCTATTTGCCGGCGGTGCGCCGGGGCGATAAGCGCATCATCCTGGTCGATGGCGAGCCCGTCGGCGCCGTGCTGCGCGTGCCGGCCAAAGGCGAGGCGCGCGCCAATCTTCATGTCGGCGGCCGCGCGCAGAAAACCAAATTGACGGCGCGCGAGCGTGCGATTTGCGCGTCGATCGGGCCGACCCTGCGCGCCCAAGGATTGGTGTTCGTCGGCATCGACGTGATCGGCGACTATCTCACCGAGATCAACGTGACCTCGCCGACCGGCATTCAGGAGATCAACCGGCTCAACGGCTCGGCGATCGAAAAGCTGGTCTGGAACGCCATCGAACGGCGTCTCGGCTGAAGCGGCGAACCGCGTCAAAGCGCCGATTGCGTCGAACCGCGATTTGTTTGCAGCGGCGCCTGGGCATCGCTGCAACGCGTCGGCGTGGCGCTTGCCGCCGTGGCGCTCGTCCAGGTCTCGGCGCTCAACAGCCGATAGCCGCCTGCCTCGCGATAGAAGAAGAGATTGAGGACGCAATCGCTGGCCCGGTACTGCCAGAGCTCGCCGGGCGACTCGTCGCGCCTCAGCTCGGGCTGGCCGAGCATCGCGAGGATTTCGGACGGCTTGAGGCCCTTGAGCTGCTGCAGGTTTGGAAGGCGTCGGGTCGCAACAACGGATGCCGGGGTCGCCGCCAGGGGGGCGGCTTGCGTCGTGGGAGCGGACGGCGCGACGGCAGGCCCGGCGCAAGCGCCGAGCAGCATGGTCGTCACGATGAGCGCGAGGGGGGCGGTTACCCGTCCAAGCAAGACCGACATTCTTCCGACCTTAGAGCCGCCCTTGCTGCCGCTTGCGCAGCGGCCGCGCCGGGCATGCGATCGACCCTACCCCCTGTAGCAATAAACCATTTAATAGGCGGTAAATAAAGAGACTTTTTGCGGAACAGCAGGCTTGCCCCGGATTTAATCCTTTCTATACTCCGCGCGTCCTCAATCCCAAACCCCGGAAGATTTCATGGCGGCTCCCACCATCGATGTCGTCGGCATCGGCAATGCGATCGTCGACGTCCTCGCCCAGGCGGACGATTCCTTCATCACGGCGGAAAAGCTCGCCAAGGGCACGATGGCCTTGATCGACGAAGCCCGGGCGCGCTCCCTTTATGAGCGCATGGGATCGGGGATCGAGGCCTCCGGCGGGTCGGCCGCCAATACCATCGCTGGTGTCGCATCGCTCGGCGGGAAAGCCGCCTATATCGGCAAAGTTGCCGACGACATCCTCGGCAAGGTCTTCGCGCATGATCTGCGCGCGACCGGCGTGCGCTACGAGACCGAGCCGCTGACGGGCGGTCCGGCGACGGCACGCTGCCTCATCCTCGTCACGCCCGATGCGCAACGCACCATGAACACCTTTCTCGGCGCCTCGGTCGAATTCCAGTCCGGCGATATCGACCGCAACCTCGTCGAAGCCGCCCAAGTGACCTATCTCGAGGGCTATCTCTTCGACCGGCCGCTGGCCAAGGCAGCGTTCCGCCAAGCCGGCGAGATTGCGCACAAGGCCGGCCGCAAGGTCAGCCTCACCCTCTCCGACCCGTTCTGCGTCGATCGCCATCGCGCCGATTTCCGCGACCTCATCCGCGGCCATGTCGACATTCTCTTCGCCAATGAGGCGGAAATCTGCTCGCTCTACGAGACCAAGGATTTCGCCCAAGCCGCCGACGCGGTGCGCGGCGAGGCCGAGATCGCGGTACTGACCCGCAGCGAGAAAGGCGCGACCGTCATCACCGCCAAGGATCGCGTCAGCGTGCCCGCGGCTCCGGTCGCGCGGGTGGTCGATACCACCGGCGCCGGCGACCTCTTCGCCAGCGGCTTTCTCTACGGCTTGACGCGGGGCAAAGACTTCGCCCATTGCGCCAAGCTGGGTGCGCTCTGCGCCGCCGAGATTATCTCGCATTTCGGCGCGCGGCCGGAGGTGAAGCTCAAGGATTTGGCGGCGAAGGCGGGGCTTGCCTGACGCGGACGCCCGGATGGATATCCGCAATATCGCCATCATCGCCCATGTCGACCACGGCAAGACCACGCTGGTCGACCAGTTGCTGCGGCAAAGCGGGGCGTTTCGCGCCAACCAGCAGGTGATGGAGCGCGCGCTCGATTCGAACGATCTCGAGCGCGAGCGCGGCATCACCATCCTCGCCAAATGCACCTCCGTGCAATGGCGGCAGAGCCGGATCAATATCGTCGACACCCCCGGCCACGCCGATTTCGGCGGCGAGGTCGAGCGCATCCTCAGCATGGTCGATGGCGTGCTGGTGCTGGTCGACGCGGCCGAAGGCCCGATGCCGCAAACCAAATTCGTCGTCGGCAAGGCGCTGCGCCAGGGCTTGAAGCCGATCGTCGTCATCAACAAGATCGACCGCGCGGATGCGCGGCCTGTCGAGGTTCACAACGAGATCTTCGATCTCTTCGCGGCGCTGGACGCCAGCGACGCGCAGCTCGATTTCCCGACGCTTTACGCCTCGGGCCGCGCCGGCTGGGCGGTCGCCGATCTGAGCGACGCGCGCAAGGACCTCGTCCCGCTCTTCGATCTCATCTTGAGCCACGTGCCGCCGCCGGTCGCCGATGCCGCGGCGCCTTTCGCCATGCTGGTGACGACGCTCGAGAACGATTCCTATCTCGGCCGCGTGCTGACCGGGCGCATTCACAGCGGCGTCGCGCGGGTCAACATGCCGGTCAAGTCGCTGTCGCGCGACAACCGCACGATCGAGACGGCGCGGCTGACGAAGCTTCTGGCGTTCCGCGGGCTGGAGCGCCGGCCGATCGAGGAGGCCGAAGCCGGCGACATCATCGCCATTGCCGGGTTGGCCGAGACCACCGTGGCCGACACGATCTGCGATCCAGCGATCGAGACCGCGCTGTCGTCGATCCCGGTCGATCCGCCGACCCTGGCCATGACCTTCTCGGTCAATGATTCGCCCTTGGCGGGGCGCGAGGGCAGCAAGGTCACCTCGCGCATGATCGTCGAGCGCCTGAAGCGCGAGGCCGAGGGCAATGTCGCGATCCATGTCCGCGAAAGCGAGCAGCGCGACGCGGTCGAGGTTGCCGGCCGCGGCGAGCTGCAATTGGGCGTCCTGATCGAGACCATGCGCCGCGAGGGGTTCGAGCTGGCGATCTCGCGGCCGCGGGTTCTGTTCAAGACCGATCCCGCCACCGGCCAGCGGCTCGAGCCCATGGAAGAGGTGGTGATCGATCTCGACGAGCCCTATGCCGGGATCGTGGTCGAGAAGCTGTCGCTGCGCAAAGGCGAGATGCAGGAGATGAAGCCGACCGGCGGCGGCAAGCTGCGCCTCGTCTTCTTGGCGCCGACGCGCGGCCTGATCGGCTATCTCGGCGAGTTCCTGACCGATACGCGCGGCACCGGCGTGATGAGCCGGCTCTTCCATGGCTACGGGCCGTGGCGCGGGCCGGTCGAGGGCCGGCGCAACGGCGTCCTGATCTCGACCGCCGACGGCGAGGCGGTCGCCTATGCGCTGTGGAACCTCGAAGAGCGCGGGCCGATGTTCATCACGCCGGGCACGCCGGTTTATGAAGGCATGATCGTCGGCGCGCATACCCGCGGCAACGACCTCGACGTCAACCCGACGAAGGGCAAGCAGCTCACCAATATCCGCACCAAGGCGGCCGACGAGGCGGTGCGCCTGACGCCGCCCATCCTCATGAGCCTCGAACAGGCGATCGCCTACATCGCGGATGACGAGCTGGTCGAGGTGACGCCGAAATCGATCCGGCTGAGGAAGCGCTTCCTCGATCCCAACGAGCGCAAGCGCGAAAGCCGCAAGGCCGAAGCCGGCTGACCCGGGGGCCTTGCAACCGTGTCCGGCCGTCACCGTGCTTGACGTAACGCGCGGCCCGATCTCAGACTTAGAGATAACGGACGCCAACAAGCTCCTTTGCCCTTAAAGCGCGGCCAGGAGGCGGAACGATGTCGGATTCGCCGGCGACGTTGAAGCATATCCTTGTGGTCGAGGATGACGAAGCCTATGCCCGTCTCGTGCGCCGCATGCTCGAGGCGGAGGGGTACCGGGTGACGATCGCGAAAGACTTCGTCACCGCCCTGCCGATTATCGAAGGCAGCGACGAGGTCGATTTGCTGCTGGCGGATATCAATCTTCCGCCGGGCACGCCGCATGGCCTTTCGATCGGCTTGATGGCGGAAGCCCGGCGCCGGGATCTCAAGACCGTCTATATGAGCGGCTCGATAGACACCGGCGCGATCAGCCGCTTTGCGCCCCACGCCAAGGTTCTGCGCAAGCCCTTTACCGCGGCGGAGCTTTCGGCGGCGATCAAGGCGGCGCTGCCCGCTATATAGCGACGATGCGCCGGTCCGGGCGGCCGCGCTTCAGCGAGATGAAGCAGGCTCCGGCCTCTCTATCATTTGCCGAGGAACGCGCGAGCGCAGCTTTCCTCGCGCGAAGCCTTGCGCTAAGGTCGCGCCGCCCTCGCATCTTTGGTACGGATCGCGCCATGCTTCGAGCCATTTTCGCTGTCGCTCTCGCGGTCGGCTTCATCGTCAACGCAGGAGGTCCCGTGAGCGCCGCCGATCTCGAAAACACGCTTTATCTCGACGTGCCGAAGGGCCGCGTCGTGATCGAACTGCGCCCCGATCTCGCGCCCAAGACCGTCGCGCGGATCAAGGAGCTGACGCGGCGAGGCTTCTATGACGGGCTCACTTTTCATCGCGTGATCGAGGGTTTCATGGCGCAGACCGGCGATCCGCGCGGCGACGGCACGGGCGGCTCGGGCAAGAATCTGCCGGCCGAATTCAGCCAGGCGCATTTCCTGCGCGGCACGGTCGGCATGGCGCGCGCCCAGGACCCAAACAGCGCCGACAGCCAGTTCTTCATCTGCTTCGCGCCCGCGCCGTTCCTCGACGGGAAGTACACGATCTTCGGCCAGGTCACCTCGGGCATGGAATATGTCGACGCCATCAAGCGCGGCAGCGGCCCGAACGGGATGGTGAGCGATCCGGATCACATCATCCGCATGCAGGTGGCCGCGGACGCCGAGAAAGCCAAGCCCTAAGGATCTCGCGCGGCCGATGCGATCCTGGCTCGCATCGCTCAAGGTCTATCGCGACCCGCGCATCCTGGCGATCTTCTGCATGGGATTTTCGAGCGGCCTGCCGCTGCTGCTCGTCTTTGGAACATTGTCCTTCTGGCTCAGCGAAGCGGGCGTTTCCCGCACCGCGATTGGGCTCTTTGTGCTGGTCGGCGTCTCCTACAGCTTCAAATTCCTGTGGTCGCCGTTTATCGACCGGCTGCCGATTCCGATCCTGACCCGGCGGCTCGGGCGCCGGCGGAGCTGGGCGATCGCCATTCAGCTGCCGCTCATGGCGGCGATCTTCGGCCTCGGCAGCACCGATCCGGCGGCGCATCTCGGCACCACCGCGCTTCTCGCGGTCATCGTCGCCTTCCTCTCGGCGAGCCAGGACATCGTCATCGATGCCTATCGCATCGAACTCTTGACGCCCGAGGAGCAGGGCGCGGGCGCCGCCGCAACGCAATGGGGCTATCGCCTCGGCACGCTCGCCGCGAGTACCGGCGCCTTCAACGCGGCCTATTTCGGCGGATGGCATTTCGCCTATACGGTCATGGCGGCGCTCATGCTCGTCGGCATCGTGAGCGTGCTGATGACGCGCGAGCCGATGGTCGCAGCCAATTTATCGAGGCCGGCAGCGGCGGCAAGCCGCGGCGCACGGCTCCGGGCCTGGTTACGCCAATCAGTGGTCGAGCCCTTCGCCGATTTCATGCAGCGTCGCGGCTGGATCGCCATCCTGTGCTTCATCGTGCTCTATAAGCTCGGCGAGGCGATGGCGGGAGCGATGTCGAGCCCGCTCTACCAGGAACTCGGCTTCAGCAAAGTCGATGTCGGCGATATCGGCAAGCTCGTGGGCCTCACCGCGACTTTGTCGGGCGTCGCAATCGGCGGTCTCGCCGTGGCACGTTTCGGGATTGTGCGCGCGCTGCTCTTGGGCGGCGTGCTGCAGATGCTGTCGAATCTGCTCTATATCGCGCTTCTAGCCTCGGGGCGGAGCAACATCATGCTGGCATTCTCCATCTTCGGCGAGAATTTCACCGGCGGGATGGCCTCGGCCGCCTTCGTCGCGTATCTCTCGAGCCTCTGCAGTGCCGCTTTTACCGCGACACAATATGCACTCTTCTCCTCGCTTGCGGCTGTTCCCGCCCGCGTCCTCTCGGCGCCAAGCGGCTGGCTCGTCGACCACATCGATTGGGCGCCGTTCTTCCTGATTGCAACCGTGATCTGCCTGCCGAGCCTCGTGCTCCTGCTCTGGCTCGATCGGCGCTTCGGCCTCGAGACCGCCGAGACCGTCGCGGCCGCGCGCGCGCGGTAGCGCGCCGCGCCTACCCGATACGCATGAGCCGCGCCCGGTTGCGGTTGAGCCATAGACGCTGCGCCTTGGGCGCAGGGTGAAGCCGCTCGACCAGCCGCCAGAAGCGCGGCCCGTGATTCATCTCGGCGAGATGCGCGACCTCATGGGCCACCACGTAATCGACCACCGCTTCGGGCGCGAAGATGAGCCGCCAGGAAAAGGACAGGCTGCCGGTGCGCGCGCAACTGCCCCAGCGCGTCGTGGTGTCGCGCACGCCCACACGGATGACCTTGTGCCCGATCGACTCCGCCAGCGCATGCGAGCGCCTGCTCAGCTCCTGCTTGGCGAGTGCGCGCAAGAAATCGCGCACGCGACGGGCTAGAAAGGCCGGATCGCCCGAAACCCAGATTGCTCCGGCCTCGAGCCAGACGGGGCCGCGGCCGCGCGCGCGGCCGATATGGCGAATGACATGCGGCTGATCGAGCACCGGAATGACGGCGCCCTCCTCGAAGGCGGTGCGCGGCGGCAGGGCGGAGAGACGCTTGTCGAGCCAGGCGCGGTTGGCTTCGAGGAAACGCAGCGCTTCGCCGCGCGAGCCGCGGCGCGGCAACACCAACTCGATCGCCTCGCCGGTTGCGTCGATGCGCAGCGCGAGCCGCCGTGCACGCGGATGCGGGCGCAGCCGCACCGCCACCTCGCCGCCCGTATAGGACCAGCTCGTCGGAAAGGAGGAGAAAACGGAAGCCGCGTCAGCCACGCGCTGGATTCTACCGGAACTCGGCGTGCGTGCCAAAAACTTCGTCGCGCGTCAGGGCGCGGCGCGATCGATGAGGTGGATGAAGGATCCCATCACCGTGCCCTCGATCCGGCCCATCTTTCCCAGCAGCGTGCCCTCGGCATCGATCACGGAGAAGAGCGGCGCGCCTTCGCCTTCATCGATGATGCTCGCATAGTGGAATTCATGGCCGCGAAACGCGGCGCCGCGCGCGCCGAACGGCGCGTCGCTCGTCAGCGATACGGCGCGATAGCCGAGATGGAGCTTGCGCGCCGCGAAACTGGTTTCGAGCGGCAGAAGCTCCGCCATGCGATGCGACGTGCCGTTGGCGTCGACGAGCCGGCGCCCCAGAACCATATAGCCGCCGCACTCGCCATAGATGGCGGCGCCGCGCCGCGCCGCATCGCGCAGCCCCGCGATGAAGCGGCGGTTCGCGGCGATGCGCCCGGCATGGAGCTCGGGATAGCCGCCCGGCAGATAGACGGCATCGCAAGCGTGGGACGGCGCTTCATCCGCGAGCGGCGAGAAAAACTCGATCGTCGCCCCGGCCTCGCGCCAGCCGCGCAACACGCCCGGATAGGCAAAGGCAAAGGCGTCGTCGCGCGCCACGGCGATGCGACGGCCCAAGGGCGGCAATGGGGCTTCGAACGCGTGATCCGGCAGTGCTGAAGCCTTTGCCAGCGCCGTCAGCGCGTCGAGATCGATCGCTGCGGCGATGAGCGTCGCCGCCTCATCGAGGAAAGCCTCGAGCCGCGTCTGTTCGGCAGCGGGAACGAGACCCAGATGGCGCGAGGGGAGCGCGAGCTTGGCGTTGCGCTCAACGGCGCCGAGCTGCTTCATCTCAGGCAGCGCCTGCGATATCGCCGCCTTTGCCAGCGCGGCGTGGCGCCCGCCGGCGACGCGGTTGAAAATCACGCCCGCGAGCGTCACGTCGCGCCGATGGCGCGCAAAGCCCGCGACGAGCGCCGCAGCCGATTGCGCCTGGCCTTCGAGATCGAGGACGAGAACGACCGGCCAAGCCGTGAGCGCCGCCAAGGAAGCGGTCGAGCCCGCGTCTTCGGCACCGGCGCCATCGAACAGGCCCATCACGCCTTCGCACAGCACGAGCTCCGCGTCTTGGCGCAGCGTGCAAAGCTCGGCCGCGATGGTGTCGCGGCGCATCGCCCAGGGATCGAGATTGGGACAAGCCTGGCCGCTTGCCGCGGCGAGATAGCCGGGATCGATATAATCCGGGCCGATTTTGGCCGCGGCGACGCGCAAGCCGCGCTGGCGCAACGCGCGCAGCAAGCCGAGGGTCACCACCGTCTTGCCGCTTCCGGAACGCGGCGCGGCGATGATAAGCCCGTTCATGAGGCTAGGCCGGCGCAGCGCCCATCACAGGTAGCGCTCGATGGTCGCGGCCATGGCCTTGGGTGGAAGGCCGGTCGGCATCTGGCCGAGATAGCGCCCATCGCGTCCCATCACATAGATGATCGAGCTGTGATCGATGAGATAGTCGTCGCCGCCCGATTGCGGCACTTTGGCGACATAGATATGGAACTCGCTTTCGACCTTCTTCAGCTCGTCAGGCGCGCCGGTGAGATAAAGAATGCCCGAATGAAAATTCGCCGCGAAGGAGCGGAGCTGCGCCTGCGTGTCGCGCGCCGGATCGACCGAGATGAAGATCGGCTGCACCTTCTGGGCGTCCTTGCCCAGGAGATCGAGCATGTTGGTGATCGCCTGCATCGTCGTCGGGCACGCATCGGGGCAATAGGTATAGCCGAAATAGACCAGCATCACTTTGCCGCGGAAATCCGTGTCGCGCCGCGGCGCGCCGTTTTGATCGATCAAGGCGAAGGAGCCGCCCACCGCCGGCGTGGCGTTGTCGCCGCCGCCGAGCCAGACTTGTTCATAGACGACGCCGCCGATGATGACCAAAAGCGCGGCGAGGAAGATATAAAGCCCGCGGCGGGCGGCATCGGACATGGCGCCGATATAGGACCGGATCGCGCTGCTTTCCAGTGATAAACGCCGCTTAGCGCGCGCGCTCGAGCGCGCGGCCGGCAAGCGCGTCGATCCAATTGAGCTCGCGCCGCAAGCGCACCACCGGCCCGACCGCGACAATGGCGGGCGGCTCGAGCGCCGCGGCCGCGGCATCGGCCGCCGCCGCGCCGAGCGTCGTTTCGATCACGCGCTGCTCGGGAAGCGTCGCTTTGCTGATGATCGCGACCGGCTCGCTCTTCGGGCGTCCCGCCGCGATCAGGCGCTGCGCGATCGCGTCGATATTCTTGAGCGCCATATAGATGACGAGCACGGGCGCGCCACGCGACAGCGCTTCCCAATCAACCCCATCGGGCAATACGCCTCCGCTCGCCTGGCCGGTGACAAAGGCGATCGCCGAATTGGTGTCGCGGTGGGTCGCCGGAATCCCGCTATAGGCGAGACCGCCAATGCCCGCAGTGATCCCCGGCACGATACGGAACGGAATATGAGCGGCAGCCAGGGCGAACCCCTCCTCGCCGCCACGGCCGAAGACAAAGGGATCGCCGCCTTTCAAGCGGAGCACGCGCTTGCCGGCGCGCGCGAGCTCGACGAGCCGCAAGGAAATATCTGGCTGGAGGGGCGAGGGCTTGCCGCCGCGCTTGCCCGCATGCTCGAGCGTCGTTCCGCGCCGCGCCAGTCGAAGGATTGGCTGCGAGACAAGCGCGTCGTAGACGACGATGTCGGCGGATTTGAGCGCGTGAAGCGCGAGCAGCGTCAAAAGCCCGGGATCGCCCGGCCCGGCGCCCACCAGCCAAACCGTGCCGGGATGAAATTCCGGCAGCGGCAGCGACGCGGTTTCGAGGCTCGAGCGACCCATCCGCCCAGCCTACACCGGCGCTTTTCGGCCGTGTAGCCGGCGCGCCGCCGGTACCATAGAATTTGCAGCGTCATGGCGGGAGACAAAAACCGGGCCTTGCGGCGCGGCTGGAGCACTGGCGCCTGCGCGGCGGCGGCGGCGCGCGCGGCCTATGCCGCGCTTCTGACGGGGACGTTTCCCGACCCGGTGACGATTGCCCTGCCTGGCGGAATGCGCCCGCAATTTCCGCTTGCCCTCAAAGAGCGCGAAGGAGCCTGCGCCCGTGCCGGCGTCGTCAAGGATGCGGGCGATGATCCGGACGTCACCCATGGCGCGCTCGTGATCGCCGAAGTCGCGCAGGCGCCGCGCGGCACCGGCATCGATTTTCGCGCGGGCGACGGCGTCGGCACCGTCACGCGACCGGGCCTCGCGCTCGCGGTCGGCGAGCCCGCGATCAACCCCGGCCCTCGCGCCCTGATCCGCGCAGCCCTCGACGAGGTTGCAAAGGCCCGTGGCGGGGACCAGGGCGACGCCATCGTGACGCTGTCGATCCCAGGCGGCGCGGCGCTTGCGGCCAAGACCTTGAACGGGCGCCTTGGCATTCTCGGCGGACTTTCGATCTTGGGCACCACGGGCGTGGTCATTCCCTATTCCTGCTCGTCCTGGATTCACGCGATTCATCGCGGCATCGATGTCGCGCGCGCAGCCGGTGTCGCGCACATCGCCGCCTCGACCGGCACGACCTCGGAACAGGCGATCCAGCGGCTTTGCAACCTTCCCGAGATCGCGCTCATCGACATGGGCGACTTCGTCGGCGGAACGCTCAAATATCTGCGGCGTCATCCGGTGCGGCGCCTGACCTTGGCGGGCGGCGTCGGCAAATTCGCCAAGCTCGCGCAAGGCCACCTCGATCTTCATTCGGCCCGCAGCCGCCTGGATATGCGCGCGTTCGCGCGCTGCCTCGACGAGCTCGGCGCATCGCCGGCCCTGATCGCGCTGGCTCAAAAGGCGGCCGGAGCAGGCGAAGTCCTGGACGCGGCATCGCCCGAATTGGCCGCTCGTCTTGCCGCGCACGTCGCGCGCGAGGCGCGCGCAACGGCGCTCTCGACCTTGGCCGGCGGTATCGCGGTCGATGTCGCGATCTTCGACCGGATGGGAAAGCTCCTCGCGCATGAAGGCGCGTGAACCCCTTCACTTGCTGATTCTCGGCGGAACCGGCGAAGCGCGCGTGCTCGCCGAGGCTGCGCTCGAGCGTTTCGGCCAAAGCTTGCGCGTCACCACCTCGCTCGCGGGCCGCACAAGCGCACCGTCGGAGCCAAAGGGCGCGTTGCGGCGCGGCGGTTTTGGCGGCGCCGCCGGTCTTGCCGCCTATCTCGAGGCGGCGCGCGTCGATCTCGTGCTCGATGCGACCCATCCTTTCGCCACACGAATTTCGGCGGCGGCGCGCGCAGCCTCCCATGCGCGGGGCGTGCCGCTGCTGACCCTCGTGCGCCCGCATTGGCGCGCACAAAGCGGCGATCGCTGGATCGAGGCGGTAGACGCGGCTGAGGCCGCGTCGATGCTGCCTCAACTCGGCCGCCGCGTTTTCTTGACCATCGGCCAGCGCGGTATCGCAGCCTTTTCGCATATCAGCGGCATGCATTTCCTGGTGCGGCTGATCGACCCGCCAGCGGCGCCGCTGCCGCTCCGCTCCTATGACCTTGTCTTCGGCCGAGGACCATTCACCCTCGAGAGCGAGCGCCTTATTATGGCGCGCCACGCGATCGATGTTTTGGTTGCGAAAGCTTCGGGGGGCGCCGCGACCGCGGCGAAGCTCGATGCAGCACGAACGCTCCGGATTCCGGTGATCATGCTGCGCCGGCCCGAGCGTGAGGCCGATTTCGCCGTCGAGCGTATCGCCGACGCGCTCGACTGGATCGCGGGCCAATTCCACGAGCGTATGGAGGTAGAGCGTTGAAGTACGTCGTTGCCTTGATCGTCGTCGCGGGGCTTTTGCTTGGGGCGTCCGGGCGCGGCATCGCGCAGAGCATGCCGCTGGGCGGCATCGATCTTTCCGGTTGGTTGACCGTGACGCAGCCCGCGTCGCAGAACAAGACCGAGAGCGTCCGCGCGCTGCTCGTCGCCGGCAAAAGCGCCGACGTGACCGACGACAAGGGCGAAACGCCGCTCGGCTATGCCGCGAGCTTCGGCAATGCCGAGATGACCCAACTCCTGCTGCGCTACAACGCGCCGGTCGATCGTCCGGATAGCTTCGGCAATACGCCGCTGCATTGGGCGGCACAGCGCGGCAGCGTCGATGTCATGCGGCTGTTGCTCGACGCCAAGGCGACGGTCGACGCGCAGAACAAGGAGGGCGTCACGCCCTTGATGATGGCGGCCAGCAAAGGCCAGGTCCTCGCCGTGCGCCTGCTGCTGAAGCACGGCGCCGATGCGCACAAGCAGGACTACACCGGACGCGATGCCATCGGCTGGGCCGAGGGCAGAGCCAATGTGCTCGAGGCAATCAAAGCCGCGAGCGCGGGTTAAGTTAAGCGCCCCCCTCGGTCGCCGGCTTCTTGCGCGGCCTTAGCACATGATGATGCGCGGGCGCGTAGAGGCGGCTGTCGGAGAAGTCGCCGCTCCCGAGCACGCGCCCGACGACGATCAAGGCCGTGCGGGTGATGCCCGCCTGCTTCACTTGATCGCGAATCGTCGCCAAGCTTCCGCGCAGGATCATTTGATCGGGCCAGCTCGCGCGGTAAACCACCGCCGCGGGACAATCCGCGCCATAGATCGGCACGATCGCGCGCAGGATCGGGCCCAGATTGTTGATCGAGAGGTGCAGCACCAAGGTTGCTCGGCTTTGTGCGAGGGTTGCCAAATCCTCGCCCGGCGGCATGGGCGACGCGCGGATCGCGCTGCGCGTCAAGACAACCGATTGCGCAATGCCCGGCAAGGTCAGCTCGGTGCCGAGCGCCGCAGCGGCCGCGGCAAAAGCCGGCACGCCCGGCGTCAAATCATAAGGGATCGCGAGCGTGTCCAGCCTACGCATCTGCTCGGCCACGGCGCCGTAGAGCGAGATATCGCCCGAATGGACCCGCGCCACATCCTTGCCCGCCGCATGCGCCGCCGCCATTTCGGCGATGATGTCATCGAGCGTCAGCGGCGCCGTATCGACGACGCGCGCATCGGCTGGAGCGGCGGCGATCAGCGCTTGCGGCACGAGCGAGCCGGCGTAAAGGCAGACGGGGCTTGCCTCGATGAGGCGCAAGCCGCGCAAAGTGATGAGGTCGGGCGCGCCCGGCCCGGCGCCGATGAAATGCACGGTCATGGGCGCTTCGCCCCATAGCCCCGCGGCGTGTAGAGCAGATCCCTTCCGGCAAGCTTGCGCGTCGCGCTGTTGCCGACGAGAACCAGCGTCAGCATATCCGCCGCTCGCGGGTCGAGTGCGGCGAGCGTTGTGAGCGTGATGCGCTCGCCGCCGCGGCCGAGATTGCGCGCGAGTGCCACCGGCGTGTCGCCGGAGCGCTTGGCGAGAAGGAGCTGCCGCGCCCGCTCGAGCTGATCGGCACGCCGCGCCGAGCGCGGATTGTAGAGCGCGATGACGAAATCGCCGATTGCCGCGGCTTCGAGCCGGCGCTCGATCGCCTCCCAGGGCGTCAGCAGATCCGACAGCGATATGGCGCAGAAATCATGCCCGAGCGGCGCTCCGAGCCGCGCCGCCGCCGCCTGCATGGCCGAGACGCCGGGGAAAACCTCGATAGCGATGCGCAGCCAATCAGGCCGCGCCGCGCGATCGATGAGCTCGAAGACCATGCTCGCAAGCCCATAAATCCCGGCGTCGCCCGAAGAAACAAGCGCGACCGCGCGGCCCTCCGCCGCGCGATCGAGCGCGAGACGCGCGCGCTCCTCCTCCGCGCCAAGCGTACCGGGATGCAGCGTCTTCCCGGCAATCGCGGGCCCGAGCAGATCGAGATAAAGCTGGTAGCCGACGATCTCGGTCGCCTCGCGCAGAGCGGTATCGGCCGCCGCAGTGCGCGAAAGCGCGTCGCCTGGACCGATGCCGATGATGGCGAGCCGGCCGCGCGCTCGACCGATCGTCGCCGGATCGAGCGGAGCGCGTGCGCGTGCGACTGCGCAGGTGACGCGCCCGACCGACTGCTTCGGCACGATCAGCGCGGCATCGGGCCCGGTCGCCGCCAGCGCCGCGCCTTCGGCGACGCCATAGCAGCCGACGGCGCGAAACACCCTCTCGGACGGGTTTTGCAATCGCGAGGTCTCGGCCATAAGTTCTTGCGCGGAAAAGAATCGCGCCGGCACGTCGAGCGCTTCTGCGAGCGCGTGCACCGCCGGCTCGTCGCTTTTCAGATCGAGCGAGGCGATCAGCGCCACCGCGCCCGAGGCGAGTCCATGGCGACGCAGCGTCTCGGTCGCGAGGGCGCGCATCTCTTCGGCGGAAGCACCTCGCTCGCAGCCGACGCCCAGCGCGAGGACCGGCGGGTGCAACACCAGCGCCGCATCCCTGGCGCTCGCTTCCCGGTCGGTGATTCGGATGCTTGCTATGCCGGCGGCTGCGAAGCGGGCGCCCGAAGCTTCGAGCCAGGCGGCGTCGCCGGCTTCGATCGTCAAGCCGACGGACTCGCCGGCCAGCAGCGCCGCCATCACCGGCTTCACCTGCGCCGGATCGGCGACGCGCCAGCCCGGCGGCGGCTCGTCGAGCGCAAGATCGAAGCGCACATCGCCCGCGGTGGTGATGGCGGCAATCCCGCCCATGCTTTTGGCGATGGCTTGCGCCAGGGCATTGGCGCCGCGATGCCCGCCGAGAAGCGGGACCGCCACGGAGCCATCTTCCGCGACCGCCACGACCGCCGGCTCTGTGCGCTTTGCGCCAAGAAGCGGCGCCAAGGCACGCACGACGATGCCGCTGGCGCAGAGCGCGACGATCGGCGTGCCGCGGGCGAATAGCGCGGCAAGATGGTCGGTCGCCTTGTCGAAGAAGACATCCGCCTCGATGTCTCGCCTGGCGGAAGCATGGATTGAGGCGCCGGGCAGCGAGGCTTTGATGCGGCGCGCCGTCGCGAGCGCCGACGGCCCCAGCACCACAATCGCCGCGCCTTCCGGCAATGCGCTCATCGCCAGGCCTCGCCGCGGCGATGCAGCAGAATCATCGAGAAATACGGCGTCGCCGCGGGATCGACCGCGTCGAGCGGCAGGAGCCGCGCATTGGCCAGGCTCGCGTGCTCGACATAGCGCGCCTTTTCCCCAAGGCAGAGACGGCCGAGCAGCGCGCGCACGCGGGCAAAATGGCGCCCGAGCTTGATGATTGCCGCCGCATCGCACGCCTCGAGCCGATGCGCCAGCGCATCGTCGGACAAGGTTGCGGGCAGCACGATCAGCGCATCATTGCGTGCCGCCAAGGGAAACCCGGCCGCCGCCGCGCAGGCGCCAAGCGAGGACACGCCGGGCACGACCTCGATTGCGAAACGCTCGGCAAGCCGGCCGAAAAGATACATGAACGAGCCGTAAAAGAATGGATCGCCCTGGCACAGCACGGCAACGCTGCGGCCCGCTTCGCCGTGCTCGGCGATGGTCTCGGCGGCGCGATCGTACACCGCCTGTGCCGGAAATCGCGCCGCTTCCATCGGGATGCGGATCGGCAATTCGATCTGCGCGGGCGAGAGGAAATGCGCAACGATGCCGCGCGCGAAGCTCGACCCCTCCTCGGGTGCGGGATAAGCCACAACCTCGACGCGGCGCAGGATGCGCCAGGCTTTCAGGGTCATCAGTTCCGGATCGCCCGGCCCGACGCCGAGCCCATAGATGCTCCCTGTCATCGCTGCGCTCCGCCGTAGAGTGTCAGGATCATGGGACGACCGTTCGAATAGTCGAGGCCCGAAACCTTGCCGAGTACGCGAGGGACCTTGCCTTGCACGGCAAGATCGGCACGGAAGGCGGCATCGCTGCGGCTCTCGACCAAAGCCAGCGCGCCGGGCACGGCTGCGACATGCGCCGCTGCGCGGCCGGGATCGACCAGCATCGTCCGCGTGCCGAGCAGGAAGACCAGGCTCGGCTCGGCATAGCCCGCCGCCGCCACCACGGGCGCGTCTTGCGCAGGCGCGTTGCGTGCCACGAGCTCGGCCGCGGCGCGCGACAGCCAAAGCCGGTCGAGCTGCGGCGCCACAAAGGCGAAGCCGAGCGGCAGAACCAGCAAGGCAAGGATGATGGTTCTTGGAACGAGGAAGGCCGCGGCGCCGCGCCAGAACGCGAAGCCGATCCGCGTGGCGAGGAAGAGGAGGATCGCAGCCGCGACCAATCCCGATGCATCGCCGTTGCCGAATTGCATTGGCGTCAGCACAAGGACCGCGGCAAGCCCGAGCGATGCGGCGGCCCAGATCACGGCCACGCCCCGATCGAGCCAGCGCCATGAGGCGAACGCCCCATCGGCGGCTGCGACGAGCGCGCGTCCGATCATCAGCGCCAGCGCCGGATAGGCGGGCAGCAGGTAGTTGGGCAGCTTGGTCGGCACCAGCTCGAGCACGATCCAGAACGGCACGGCCCAAGCGATAAGAAATCGCTCCGGCCCGTCGGAGCGATGCTTCCACGCCCAGGCGATGGCTGGGCCCAGGAACAAGACCCCCGGCCAGAAGGCGATCGCGAGCGTGACAAGGTAAAGCAGCGGCGGCGCGCCATGACTTTCCTGGCTGCCGATCAGCTTGCCGAGGAAATCCGAGCCGAGCGACTGGCTCAAGAATGCGCCCTCGGTCGTGGTCGAGATCGCGATGAGCCAAGGTGCGACCATGACAATGAGAAGCGCAAGGCCGCGCGCGGGCCGCAGCGCCTTGAGCCAGCGCCACTCGCGATCAGCGATTCCGAGCAGGATGATGGTCAAGGCGCTGACCGCCGGCCCAACCGGGCCTTTGACGAGAATGCCAAACGCGAGCGCCAACCAAAACAGCAGCGCAATACGCCAATCAGCCTGCGCACCTTGGCGTGCGGCAAGGTAGAGCCGCGCCAGCGCCAATTGCGCGGCGGTGATGCAGGCGAGCAGCACCGCGTCGGTCTTGGCGAGATGCGCTTCGACGACGAGCTCGATCGAGGCGGCAAGCAGCGCCGCGCCCAGAAAGGCCCCCTTTCGTCCAACCACGGCGCTGCCCATGCCGAAGGTCATGAGCGCGGCGATGGTTGCACCGAGCAAGGACGGAACGCGATAAGGCCAAATCGCGGCGCTCTTTGCGTCGCTCAGCACGCTCACCGCGGCCGCCTGCAGCCAATAAATCCCCGCCGGCTTCTTGTTGCGAGCCTCGTCTTGGAAGCGAATATTGACGTAATCGCCGGTCTCGAGCATTTGCCGGCTTGCTTGGGCAAAGCGCGCCTCGTCGCGATCGGTGACGGGAAGGCTCGCGAAGCCCGGCAGATAGAGCCCGAGACACAGCAGCAGAAGCAGCGCGTAAGGCCGCCATCCGAGAAGCGCCTGCGCCATCATTGCGGCTTGACGACGAAGAGCTGTGCGACCGCCATCGCCGGGCGCCAGAACCGGTGATCCTCGGCACGCGTCACAGCGAGGCGCGTGAGCTCGCCGCCCAGGCTGCGATGACGGCGGAACAGTTCGGCCTCGCCATCGAGCGTGACCGCGTTGGCGACCAGCCTTCCCCCGGGCTTCAGCGCATCCCAGGCCGCGTCCCAAATCGCCGCCTCGCTCACCCCGCCGCCGATGAAGATCGCATCGGGTCGGGGCAGCGCCGCGAGCGCGGCCGGCGCCGGCTGCTGCACGATCTCGATCTCGGGCACGCCCAAGCGCGCCGCGCTCTCGGCTATGAAGGCCGCGCGCGGCGCCGCGCGCTCGATCGCAATCGCCCGCATGAAGCGCTCGCTGCGCAGCCATTCGATGGCGATCGATCCGCTGCCGGCGCCGATGTCCCATAGCAACTCGCCTCGCAGCGGCGCGAGCGCCGCGAGCGTCGCGGCGCGGATGGCGCGCTTCGTGAGCAGCCCGTCATGCCGGAACGCGTTGTCGGGTAAGCCGGCGCGGCGCGACAGCGGCCTTGCCTCCGGGCTCGGGCGGCATTCGAGCGCGAGGACATTGAGGTCGGCGACGCGCTCTGCGCCCCATTGCGCTGCGGGCCCATCGCGGCGGCGCTCCTCCGGCCCGCCCAAATGCTCGAAAACGTGCAAGGACGAGCCACCCCAGCCGGACTCGCTCAAGAGCCGCGCGACCTTCGCCGGCGTCGTACCGTCTTCGGAAAGAGCGAGCAGCCGGGCGCCGGGCGCGAGATGAAGCATGAGCTTCTCGAGCGGACGGCCATGGAGGCTGAAGCAGGTGCAGGATTCGAGCGGCCAGAGCATCTGCGCTGCGGCGAGGCTGAAGGCGCTCGGGCTCGGGAGCACCACCATCGCATCGGGGCCAAAGCATCGCGCAAGCAGCGCCCCGACGCCGTAACACAGCGGATCGCCGCTCGCGAGCACTGCCACACGGCGGCCGCGTCGCCGCTCGATCTCGGGGAGCGTGTCGGTAAGCGGGCTCTTCCAAGTGAGGCGTTCCCCGCCAAAGCGCGGGACAAGGGCGAGGTGACGCTCGCCGCCAACCACAAGCTCGGCCGCTTCGATCAAGCCGCGGGCGGCGCCGCTCAAGCTGCTCCATCCCTCCTCGCCGATGCCGATCACCGCGAGCCACGCGCTCATGTCTCGCTCGCCAGCGCATTAACCGCCGCCGCGGCAAGCGCGCTGCCGCCGCGACGCCCGCGCAGTGTGATGAAAGCAATGCCCCAGGGATTGGCCTCGAGCGCCGCCTTGGCTTCGGTCGCGCCGACGAAGCCGACCGGGAATCCCAGAATCAAAGCGGGTTTCGGCGCGCCTTCACCAATCATCTCGAGCAGGCGGAAGAGTGCGGTCGGCGCGTTGCCGATCGCCACCACCGCGCCGTCGAGATGAGGCCGCCACAGCTCGAGGGCGGCGGCGGAGCGTGTGGTCTTGAGCCTCTTCGCCAGTGCGGGCACGCGTCCGTCGCCGAGCCAACAAAGAGCGGAACGCGCCGTGATGCCTGCCGCCACCATCGATGCATCGGCGAGGATGGTCGCGCTGCGCGCCAGCGCCGCGCGCCCGATCGTCGCCGCGCCTCGCGATGCGGCGAGGTCGTCGAGGATCGCGGGCTCGCCCGTCGCGTGCACGAGACGCAGCGCGACGGCGCGCAAATCGCGCGGGACCGCGGTCAAATCGACCTCGCGGCGGATCATCGCGAAAGAGCGCCGATAGATCGCCGCGGGATCGCGCAAATAGGCGTAGCGCGAAGGCTCGCTAGGATGCGCCGTTCGAGTCATGGCCGTGATGACGGAAGTGGCCGTCATGGTGATTGTGGTGATGATGATCCTCGCCGTGATCGCCGCCGGTCCCGATGCCACGGACATGATGATGATGGCCCAGCTGCTGCGCGCCGGCCGCGCTCTCGTAGCCGATGATCTGCGCGCGATATTTGCACAAGCGGCAATTCATCGCGGGCTCGCCATCGGCCATCTCGGCAACGCGATCGGCAAAGCAGTCGAGCACCAGCGGATGATCGCGCAAATACCCGGCCTTGACGAACTCGATCTCGGGGTGATCCGCCGCCACCCGGTCGAGCGCGGCGTAGATTCGCTTCACCAGCACCCCGGTGAAGAGGAAATAGGGAAAGACGATGATGCGGCGAAAGCCGAGCATCGCCGCGCGCCGCAACCCGGGCTCCACCAGCGGATGAGCAACGCCGCTGAACGCGGTTTCGGCCCAGCCAAACCCCATCCCCTCCCACAGCATGCGCGTGATCTTGGCGATGTTCGAATTCGCATCCGGGTCGTTGGTGCCGCGGCCGACCACGACGAGCAGCGTCTCCTCCCGTGCGGCCGGACGGCATGCACGCTGCTCCGCCTCGGCGATGCGCTCGGCCGCCGCCTTCAGCAATTTCGGCTCGATCGACAAGTCGCGGCCGAAGCGCAGCTCGATGCCGGGATTGAGCGCGGCGAAGCTGTTGACCTCCCAGGGCAGGTCGTTCTTCACATGGCTCGCGGCGAACAGCATTCCCGGGAGCGCGAGAATGCGCCGGACGCCGCGCGAGGCCAACTTTTCGAGCCCGTCGCGGATGATCGGCCGCGCGAATTCGAGATAGCCCGTCTCGATATCGATCGCCGGGAGCTTCGACTTGAGGCCGGCCGCCACCAGCTCGAATTCGGCGAGCGCCTCGGGATCGCGGCTGCCATGGCCGCAAACCATCACCCCGGTTCTGTCACCCCCCACGGTCATCCGATCCTCGCTTTCCCCTTGTCTTGATGCCCGCCCGCGGCCGATCTTGCGGGCGCATGCTGATCGCCTCCGCTCCCGACCCGTTCTTTGTCGTGCTGTTGGCGCTCATCATCGACCTCGCCTTCGGCGATATGGAGCGGGTCTTTCGCGTTCTGCCTCACCCGGTCGTTTTGGCGGGCAATGCGATCGCGTTCTTCGATAAGCGCCTCAATCGCGCGGACCGCAGCGAGCGCGCGCGGCGTGTGCGCGGGCTGATCACCGTGTCCGTTCTCGTCGGCGGCGCCGCGGCTTTGGGCTGGGCGGCCAGCGGTTATGTACGAGTGGTCCATTTCGGCTGGGGCATCGAGGCGCTGATCGTCGCGGTGCTTCTGGCACAGCGCAGCCTCTTCGAGCATGTCGCCGCGGTTGCGCGCGGCTTGCAAAGCGGTGGACTCGACGCGGGACGGCAGGCCGTGGCAAAAATCGTCGGCCGCGATCCCGAAAGCCTCGACGGGCATGGCGTTGCGCGCGCCGCGATCGAATCGCTGTTCGAGAATTTCAGCGACGGCGTGGTGGCGCCGGTGTTCTGGTATGTGCTGCTCGGCCTGCCCGGGCTGTTCGCCTACAAGACCGCCAACACGCTCGACAGCATGATCGGCCACCGCTCGCCAAAATACCTGCATTTCGGCTGGGCGGCGGCGCGGTTCGACGACGCGCTCAACGCGATTCCGGCGCGGTTGAGCGCGCTTATCATTTGCGCGGCGGCGCTGGCGATCCCCGAAGCGCAAGCCGGCCATGGCTTCGGCGCCATGCTCAAAGACGCACGCAAGCATCGCTCGCCCAATGCCGGCTGGCCCGAAGCCGCGGCGGCCGGCGCCTTGGGTCTGGCGCTGGGCGGGCCGCGGGTTTATGGCGGCGCCGCCGCGCCCGAGCCGTGGCTCGGGGACGGCCGGGCGCGGGCAACCCTCGCCGATATCGCCGCGGCGCTGAAGCTCTATCTCGCGGCGGCGGCGTGCCTTGCGCTCTTGCTGCTCGGCGGCGCCGCGGCGCGGCAATTCCTTTAGGTCAGCGCGCATGGGCGATGGCCAGAAGCGCGTCGAGATCGAGATGCAGCTCGAGGTGGCGCGCGAGCGAGTCGAGCGCCGCTTCGATCCGCGCTTCATTGTCGAGCGCCGGATCGCCCGCACCGCCCAAGCGCTCGAGAAAAGCCCGCCGGAACCCATCGCTCGTGAAGAGCCCGTGGAGATGGCAGCCGGCGATTCGTCCGTTCCGCGACAGCGCACCATCCGCGCGGCCATCGAGCCGCAGCATCGGCCGCTCGGCATCGAGGCCTGTCGTCCGGCCCATATGCATCTCATAGCCTTTGACCGGCGCGCCGGTCGTCGTGTCGATGCCGTGCGCGGCGACGAGGCGCTTCTCGTCTGCGAATTCGGTTTCGACCGCGAGCAGGCCCAGGGCTTCCTCAACGCCCGGCGCCCCCTCGATACCGCGCGGATCGGCGATGCGGCGGCCTAGCATCTGATAACCAGCACAGATGCCTAGGATATGGCCGCCGCGGCGCGCATGAGCTTTGAGATCGATATCCCAGCCCTCGCTGCGCAGAGCCGCGAGATCGGCGCGCGTCGCCTTCGAGCCAGGCAAGATCACGAGATCGCAAACCGGCAGGGGCTTTCCCGGCGCGACGAGATCGAGCGCGACGCCGCTCTCGGCGCGCAGCGGATCGAGATCATCGAAATTGGCGATATGCGGCAGCAGCGGCACCGCGATCGTCACCGTGCCGTTGCGCGTGGGCGTCGCAGCTGCGCGCAGCGCCATACTGTCCTCGGCCGGCAGATCGCGCAGCTTGTCGAGCCAAGGAACGATTCCAAAGCAGCGCACGCCCAGCCGCGCGCGCAGAATATCGAGCGCACCGGCGAAAAGGCCGAGATCGCCGCGGAATTTGTTGATGGCATAGGCCTTCACCAGCGCGCGCTCCTCGGGCGGGAGCAACTCGTACGTCCCGACGAGCTGCGCGATGACCCCGCCCCGGTCGATATCGCCCAGCAGCAGCACCGGGACCTTCGCCGCCAGCGCGAAGCCCATATTGGCGATGTCGAAGGCGCGCAGATTGACCTCGGCCGGCGAGCCGGCGCCTTCGATGAGAACGAGATCGCAATCCTTTTCGAGCCGCGCGAAGCTCTCGAGCACACGCGGCAGCAGCGATGGTTTCATCGCGTGGTAGTCCTGCGCCGAGAGCGTCGCTTCGATGCGGCCCTGGACAATCACCTGCGCGCAGCGCGCGGCCTCGGGCTTCAACAGCACGGGATTCATATCGATGCGCGGCGCGACACCGGCGGCGCGCGCTTGGAGCGCCTGAGCGCGGCCGATCTCGCCGCCATCCTCGGTCACCGCCGCGTTGTTCGACATGTTCTGCGGCTTGAACGGGAGCACGCGCAAGCCGCGGCGCATGAAGGCGCGGGCAAGACCGGCGACGATGACGGATTTGCCGACATCGGAGCCGGTCCCTTGCACCATGAGCGCCGGCCGCATCATCAGAACTCGATCCCCCGCTGCGCCTTGACGCCGGAGCGGAAGGGATGCTTCACCATCGTCATCTCGGTGACGAGATCGGCGATCTCGACGAGCTCCGGCTTGGCGTTGCGGCCAGTGACGACGACGTGAAGGTCGCGCGGCTTCGATCTCAAGGTCTCGATAATCTCGCCGAGCGGCAAATAATCATAGCGCAGCACGATGTTGAGCTCGTCCAGCAGCACGAGCTTGTAGCCGGGATCGGCGATCATCGCCTTGGCCGCCTCCCAGGCGGCTCGTGCCGCCGCGATATCGCGAACGCGGTCCTGCGTATCCCAGGTGAAGCCCTCGCCCATGGCGCGGCAAGTGACGAGCGCGGGATAGGCCGCGAGCACGTTGCGCTCGCCCGTCTCCCACGCCCCTTTGACGAATTGCACGATGCCGACGCGCATGCCATGGCCGAGGCAGCGCAGCACCATGCCGAAAGCGGCGGTGGATTTGCCCTTGCCCGTGCCGGTATGGACGATGAGCAGGCCGCGCTCGGCGGTCTTGGAGGCGAGCATCCGCGCCCGCGCGGCCTTGCGCTTCGCCATTTTCTCGGCATGCCGGCGATTGATCTCGTCCTCGGTCTCGATGGTCTCGCTCATGCCTTGATCCCGAGCTTCTCGCGCAGATGATTGCTTTTCGGCCGCCACAGACCGCGCTCGATCGCCTCGGCAAAGCGCGCCTCGATCTCTTGCAAGGCGGCGGGATTGTGCGCCTCGAGAAAGCCGCGCGTTTCTGCATTCCCGAGATAGGCGTCGTAGAGCGCATCGAAATGATGGTCCTTCACCGCCTTCGTCGTCGCCGCGAAGGCGAAGAGATAATCGACCGTCGCGGCGATCTCGAATCCGCCCTTATAGCCGTGCCGCATCACGCCCTTGAGCCATTTGGGATTGGCGGCGCGGCCATGGACGACGCGGCCGATTTCCTCTTCGAGGCTGCGGATGCGCGGCGCGTCGGGGCGCGAATGATCGTTGTGATAGATCGCCGGTGCCGCGCCGGCGAGGTGGCTCACGGCGGCTGCAAGCCCGCCTTCGAACTGATAGTAGTCATCGCTGTCGAGCAGATCGTGCTCGCGATTGTCCTGGTTCTGCAGCACGGCCTCGACGGATTTGAGCCGTGCGCGAAAGAGCGCTTGGGCCTCCTGGCCCGCCGCGCCGGCGCCATAGGCGAAGCCGCCCCAGGCGAGATAGGCGGCGGCGAGATCGCCGGCATCGTTCCAGCCACGCTCGTCGATCAGCGCTTGGAGCCCCGCGCCATAGGCGCCGGGCTTCGAGCCGAAGACGCGGAAGCCGGCGCAGCGCGCCGCGTCATCCGATGCGGCTCCCTGCGCTTCGAGCGCGCGGCGGTCCTCAGCCACGCGCGCAGCCAGCGGATTGACGCTTGCCTCCTCGTCGAGCGCCGCCACCGTGCGCGCCGCGCTGTCGAAGAGGTCGATGAGATTCGGGAAAGCGTCGCGAAAGAAGCCCGAGACGCGCAAGGTCACGTCGACACGCGGCCGGTCGAGCACCGAAACCGGCAGAATCTCGAAGCCGATAACGCGCCCAGTCCGCTCCTCCCAGCGCGGGCGCACGCCCATCAGCGCGAGACCCTGCGCAATGTCATCGCCCCCGGTGCGCATATTGGCGGTGCCCCAGGCCGAAAGCGCGAGGCTCTTGGGATAGGCGCCGTGATCCTGCGCGTAGCGCGCGATCAACAGCGACGCCGATTTCCAGCCAAGCTGCCACGCCGCCGGAGTCGGCACCGCGCGGTTATCGAGTGAGAAGAAATTGCGCCCGGTCGGCAAGACCTCGGGCCGGCCGCGCGACGGCGCGCCCGACGGCCCGGGCGGAACGAAGCGCCCATCGAGACCCTTGATGAGGCCCTCGAGCTCGGCGCGGCCGCAAGCCGCAATTGCCGGCCGCAAGTCTTCTTCGATCCAGGCCAGCACGGCACGCGTGCGCAGCCAGGACGGATCGGCGGACCGCGTCGCGGCGACGAGATCGCGGGCCAGCGCCTCGAGCCGCTCGACCGTATCGCCGGCGCTGCGCCACGGATCGGCGCCGGCGAGCGCTGCGGGCCTCGGCCCTTGCCAAGCCTCGGCGAGCGCGGCGTCGAGCGGATCGAAGCCCAGCGCCAAATCCTCGGCGAGCGCGCGGATGAGTGAGGCCTGGTGCGGTGCCGGGCCGCGTGGCAGGCGGGCTAGCGCGACCAAGAGATCAGCGCTCTTGGGCGAGCGGCCGAAGACATGGAGCCCGTCGCGGATCTGCATTTCCTTGAGCTCGCAGAGATAGGCGTCGAGTTTCTTCAGCGCGTCCGTCTCGCTCTCATGCCGCGCGATGCCGCAATCTTGATCGAGCCCAGCCGAGCGCACGAGATCGAGAATTTGCGCGGCGAGCAGCTTCACCCGGCGCGGGTCGCCGGCGGACGCGGCGTAATATTCATCGACCAGCCGCTCCAGCTCGGCGAGCCGGCCATAGCTCTCGGCGCGCGTCAAAGGCGGCGTCAGGTGATCGATGATGACGGCCTGGGCGCGGCGCTTGGCCTGCGTGCCTTCGCCGGGATCGTTGACGATGAAGGGATAGAGATGCGGCAAAGGCCCGAGCGCCGCCTCGGGAAAGCATCCGGCCGATAACGCCACCGCTTTGCCGGGTAACCATTCGAGATTGCCGTGCTTGCCGAAATGCACGGCGGCATGCAGGCGCGCCGCATCGCTCAGCCAGGCATAGAAGGCGAGATAGCCGTGCGGCGGCGGCAAGTCGGGCGCGTGATAGCTCGCTTTGGGATCGATGTCGTAGCCGCGCGAGGGCTGGATCGCGACGATGATGTTGCCGCAGCGGATCGCGGGGATCGCGAAAGCGCCGCAATCGAGACGGCTCTCGCGAAAGAACGGATCGCGCTCGGGCGCACCCCAGCGCGCATTGACCGCCTCTTGGGTTTCGAGCGGCAGAGAGGCGAAGAACGCCGCATAATCGCTGCGCGGAAAGGTTTCCCCCGCCTCGCGCGCGCGAACGGCGTTGGTCGGCCCGGCCTGAAGCCGCGCGATCAGCGCGTCGCCATCTTCGGGAATGTCGTCGACGCGATAGCCAACCGTCTGCAAGCCGCGCAGCGCTTCGACGACCGAGGCTGGCGTATCGAGACCGACGCCATTGCCGATGCGCCCGTCGCGATGCGGGTAATTGGCAAGCACCAGCGCGACGCGGCGCTCTTCGGCGGGCGTTCGCCGCAGCTTTACCCAGTTGCGCGCGAGATCGGCGGTGAAAGCGATGCGATCCGGAACCGTGCGGTAAAGCGCGAGATCGGCTTCGGTCAGAGGATCGCGCGCCGGCTGCGCCTTGAAGGAGACGGCGCGCGTGATGATACGGCCATCAAGCTCGGGCAGGGCGACATTCATGGCGATGTCGCGCGCATCGAGCCCGCGCATCCCCGCGCGCCAGGCCTCTTCGCTGCCGCCGGCGAAAATGACCTGCAGCACCGGGCAGTCATAGCGGGCGAAAGGCCCCACCTCGCCCTTGCCGGTCGAGACCGCGAAGCCGGTCGCGTTGAGCACGAGCTCCGGGGGCGAGCGCGCGAGCAGCGCGTCGAGAATCGCGAGCGATTGCGCGTCCTTCAGGGACGCGACGAAGATCGGCAAGGGATTGAGCCCGCGCGCGCGCAGCGCCGCGACGAGCTCGTCGACCGGCGCTGTATTGGCCGCCAGCACGAGCGCGCGGTAGAAGAGGATCGCCGCGACCGGCGCGCCTTTCTGCCAGTGCCGCTCGATATCGGCGGTCCCGGCGAAGCTGGCACCCGGCCAATAAAGCCCGGCATGCAGCAGCGGCGCCGGCTCCTGCCACAGGGTCTCCCTGCCGAGGAGGCTTGCCGCATAACGCAGGCAGTGCTCGGCATTGGCGGGGCCGCCCTCGGCAAGGAAGCGCCACAGCCGATGAAGCGCCGCGGCATCGAGCGTCGATGATCGCGCCAAATCGGCATCGGGCTGATCATCGCCCGGCACGAGCGCGAGCGCGAAGTCGCGCTGGCGCGCGAGTTCAGAAAGGCGCTCGACGCCATAGCTCCAATAGGAGCGCCCGCCGAGGATGCGCGCGATCACCAGCCGCGCGTGCTGGGCCACTTTATCGAGATAGAGATCGACCGAGAAATTGTGCCCGAGTTTCAACAGGCTCGCCAAGCGCAGGGACGGCCAAGCGGGATTCTCGGCGACGAGCCGCTTTTGCGCGGTCGCGAGGCAGGCAAGATCGCTGTCCGCCGCCGACAGCACGACGATATCGCCCGGCGTCTGGCCGAGATCGACAGCAGCCGCGCCGTCGCTGATCGTACCGGGGATGGCGGCTAGGAGGTGCATTCCGCCCTCATGCCGAAACCGCGGCGGCGAGCGCCGCGGCGATCGGCGCACGCTCGATGCCTTTGCGGCCGATGACGACGAGCCGCGAGAGGCGATCTTCCTCGGCGCGCCAGGGCCGATCGAAATACTGCTCGATGCGCGGCCCGACGGCTTGGATCACATGCCGGAACGCCTTGCCAGGAACATCGAGGAAGCCTTTGAGGCGAAGAATGTCGTGCGCTTGGATCACGCGCGACAGAGCCGGCATGAGCTGTGTCGGATCACGCACCGGACCAAGCGGCAGGACGAAGCTCTCGAAATCGTCATGGTCATGCGTGCCCGCGAGATCATGCTGCGAGGGACGGGCATCGAGATCGTCCTCCGCCGCGGCCGAGAGCCCGAGCAGCACCTCGGGCGCGATCCTCCCGAAGGACGCGGCAACGTGCTTGGCCCCGAGACGCAGCCGGGAGCGCACTTCGCGCTCGACGAGATCGAGCGTCGCAGCATCGGCGAGATCGGCTTTGTTGAGCACGACCAGATCGGCGCAGGCCAATTGATCGCCGAACACCTCATCGAGCGGATTGTCGTGGACGAGTTCAGGCGTGGTGGCAGCGAAACGCCCCGCGGCGACGGCCGGCGCGTCGATCACCGCGACGACGCCATCGACCGTGACGCGCGCCTTGACCTCGGGCCAGTTGAACGCCTGAACCAGCGGCTTTGGCAAAGCGAGGCCCGAGGTCTCGATCACGATGTGGTCGGGCGGATCGGCGCGGTCGATCAGCCGCTCGAGCGCCGGCAGAAAATCCTCGGCCACGGTGCAGCAAATGCAGCCATTGGCGAGCTCGACCACATCGCTGGCACGGCAGGATTCGTCGCTGCAGCCGAGCAGCAGCTCGCGGTCGATCCCCAGTTCGCCGAATTCGTTGATGACGAGCGCGAGACGGCGTTCGCCGGCATGGGCGACGAGATGGCGCAGCAGGCTGGTTTTGCCGGCGCCGAGAAAGCCCGTAACAATCGTTGCCGGGATCTTGCGCATCGCCCTCACCCTTTGAGCGTCATGGGCAGGCCCGCCGCGAGGAAGACGACGCGCTCGGCGAGCGCGGCGACGCTTTGATTGAGCCGGCCCGCATGGTCGCGAAAGGCCCGCGCCAGCGCGTTGTCGGGAACGATGCCGAGGCCGACCTCGTTGGCGACGAGCACGACGGGCTGTTTCATCTGTGCGAGCGCGCTGCACAGCCGCTCGGTCTCGAAGCCGATGTCGCGGTCCGCTTCCATGAGATTGGCGAGCCACAAGGTCAGACAATCGACCAGGACCGGGGGCGAATCGGGCGGTAATTCGAGCAGGCGATTGACCAGCTCGAGCGGCTCTTCGAGCGTGGTCCAAGCAGCGCCGCGGCGCGCGCGATGAGCCGCGATCCGCGCAATCATCTCGGGGTCGCGGCGCTCGGCGGTCGCGATATAGAGCGCCTTCGCGGAGGCTTGCGCGATCAAGTTTTCGGCGAAGCGACTCTTGCCCGAGCGCGCACCGCCCAGGACGAGAACAATGCGCGGCAAGCCCGCGGGCGCGGCGTCACTCGAGGTGGAAACGCTCTCTACTGGCAAGACACTCCTCCGCCCGAGGATGGTCGGCTGTAACGACGCGATGCGGAGGTCTCCTGGCTCGGGGTCATCGACCGCTTGCGCCTTCCCGGCGGAAACTCTCCGCCAGTGGCATGCATGCCGCGGTCTCGCCGCTTACAGTTGCGGGGGCAGCGCCGGCATCGCACCGGCTTCCCTGTCGCATCGCGGCGACGAACCTAGCACGAGCGCCGCGTGAGCGCTATCGTTCCTGCGCATGGAGATCCGAGGGAGTCGATGGGTCAATACGAAGTCAGCGTCGCATCCGTCACGAAGCGCAGCGCAGCGGTCAGCGAATTGGTGCTGCGCGCGAAGGACGGCGCGGCCCTGCCCGCCTACGCGCCGGGCGCGCATATCGAGATCGATGTCCGGCTCGACGACGGCACCGAGACGAGGCGCGCCTATTCGCTCCTCGGCGGAACCCTGGAGCGGGACGACCCGCCCGATACCTATCGCATCGCGGTCGAGCGCCGCGCCGACGGCGCGGGCGGCTCGCGGTTCCTCAGCGACCGCGTCGGCGCCGGATCGAGCCTCGGCATTTCCGCGCCGCGGAACAATTTTGCGCTCGAGACCCACAAGGCTAGTCGTCTACTCGTGGCGGGCGGCATCGGCATCGCGCCGATTTACGCCATGGCGCGGCGCCTCGAGCGCGAAGGCTTGCCCTTCGCGCTCGCCTATCTCGCGCCGCTCAAAAGCCAGATGGCCTATCGCGAGGAGATTGAGGCGCTTTCCCAAGGCTGCGCCATTCTTCACGAGGAGAGCAGCGCGGCGGAGCCGCTCGATGTGAAAGCGCTCGTCAGAACGCTCACTTATCCGGCCGAAGTCTATGTCTGCGGCACTTACGCGCTCAATCAGGCGGTGGTTGCCGCGGCGAGCGCTGCCGGGCTGTCGCGCATGCAGATTCACGAGCAATGCTTCGCGCCGCCGCCCCCGGTTCGGATCGAGAACACCGCCTTCGACGTGCTGCTGCGGCGCTCAGGCGTCGAGCTCCACATTCCGGCGGATGCGAGCATTCTCGAGACCATGCTGTCATCCGGACACACGCCGAAATTCTATTGCGGCCGCGGCGAATGCGGCATTTGTCCGATGACCGTCGTCGCTGCGGACGGGCCGATCGATCATCGCGACCATGTGCTGAAGCCCGACGAGAAGAAGGGCGACAAGCGGATGTGCATCTGCGTCTCGCGCGTCAAAGGCTCGCGCCTGGTGCTCGACGCCTGACGCGCGTCACACCGGCGGCTGGTTCACGACGCTCACGCGCCAGCCATGACCCACCCCCGCGCCGGCGATGTGATCGATGCGGGTCAGCGACAGATTGTCGATGGTGAAGGCGAGCGCCGCCTCGGCCGAGAGGTCGAGAGCCAGGGCCAAGGCCGCGCGAATCGTGCCGCCATGGGTGACCGCGAGGATGTCGCGGCCGGCGAATTGCCGATTGAGACGGTCGATCGCGCCATGCACGCGGCGCATCAACGCAACGAAGCTCTCGCCGCCGGGCGGCGTTTCATGCGCGGGCGCGAGCCAAAACCGGTGCCAGGCCTCGCCGCGGCGCGATGCGAGCTCGTCGTAGCGGACGCCCTGCCATTCGCCGAAATGCTGTTCGATCAGCTCGGGCTCGACCACGACGCCGGGGCCGGGGATCGGGTCGGGACCGTCGAGCCCGGCGGCGACGAGCGCCGCCGCGGTCATATGCGTGCGCTGCAACGGACTCGTGATCCAGGCTGCGCCCGGCGGCAGACGCCTTGCCAGACTTGCGAACGACGCGGTATCGCCGACCTCGCACGGGAAATCGGTTTGACCATAGCAGCAGCCGAGATTGACGGTGACCGGCGCGTGCCGCACCCACCACCAGCGGGTGGTCGGCGCCGCGTTCACGGCGACCACGCCGCGATCGCCAGCAGCGCCGCGATCTCGCCGCCTTGCTCGATCGCGCCCAGAATATCGCCGGTTTGACCGCCGACCTGTCGCTCCGCCAGCCAGCCGACGGCCGCCACCGCGGCCACCGCCGCAATCGCCGCCGTGAAGCCGGGGCGAAGGCCAACGCCAAGAAGCACAGCGGCAAGGCCAATCCCGGCCGCCCACAGAACCACCCGCGCGGCGGGGCGGCCTGCGCTGGCGCCAAGACCGTCGCTGCGCGCGGGATCGAGAAACCGCATGGCCGCGGGCAGGAAGCCGCGCGCCAGCGCGTGGGCCCCCATCAACGCGCCGGCTACGCGCCAGGTCGTGCCGATTTGGCCGATGGCGGCGACGCGCAAGGCGACGCTGAAGATGAGGGCAAGGACGCCGTAAACGCCGATTCGGCTGTCGCGCATGATGGCGAGCTTTTCCTCGCGGCTGGCGCCGCCGCCCAGCCCATCGACCATGTCGGCGAGACCATCCTCATGCAACCCGCCCGTCGCAAGGGCCGTTGCGCCCACCGCGATCAGCGCCGCTGCCAGCGCCGGCAGGCCAAAGGCGCGAGCGATGGCATAGCTTGCCCCACCGATCGCACCGACAACGACGCCGGCCAATGGAAAGGCCCAGGCGGCCGAGGCAAGATCCGCCGCTATGGGCTCGTCGAGCGCCGCGCGATGAAGCGGCAACCGCGTCAGAAAGGTGAGGGCGGCCAGCAATTCCGCGCGCCAGCTTTCCGGTGAGGCGCTCATGACGCCGGTTCTAACCCAATTCGGCGAGCCTCGCCAACCGCTGCGATTTCCCTTGGCGGACCGCATACGATGGAGGAAAGTCGCGACGACTTTTCTCGGGAGACCATCGATGGCCGAAAAGCGCCCGCCGACGACGCTGGACGAGATGCGCGAAATCCTGACGCGTTTACCGGGTCCCGATCGCGAGGCGGAACAGGCGGCCGCATCCCGCGAAGCGCAGCTGACGAAGCCCGCCGGCGCGCTCGGGCGGCTCGAGGAACTCAGCGCCTGGGCGGCGCGCTGGCAAGGCCGGCACCCGGCGCAATGCGTTCACCCGCGCAGCGCCGTCTTCGCCGGCAACCATGGCGTCGCAAGCCGCGGCGTCTCCGCCTATCCTGCCGCGGTCACCGCGCAGATGGTCAAGAATTTCGTCGATGGCGGCGCCGCGATCAATCAGCTCTGCCGCGCGGTCGACGCGGATCTGCGCGTCTATGAAATGGCGCTCGAGCAGCCGACCAAGGATTTCACCCTCGAGCCGGCGATGAGCGAGGAAGACTGCGCGATGGCGATGGCCTATGGCATGATGGCGGTCGAGCCCGGCATCGATCTGCTCGCCATCGGCGAGATGGGCATCGCCAATACGACTGCCGCGGCGGCGCTTTGCGCCGCGCTGTTCGGCGGTGCGGCTTCGGACTGGGTGGGACCGGGGACCGGTGTCGACAACGACGGCATGATGCGCAAGCGCGCGGTCGTTGAAGAGGGCGTCGCTCTGCACAAGCCCGCGGCGAAAGACGGGCTCGATCTCCTGCGCCGTCTCGGCGGGCGCGAATTCGCGGCCATGGCCGGCGCGGTGATCGCGGCGCGCATGGCCCGCGTACCGGTTATGCTCGACGGCTACGCAACCTGCGCGGCGGCGGCGGCACTGTTCGCGAGCGATGCGCGCGCGCTCGATCATTGCGTCATCGCTCATTGCTCGGCCGAGCCCGGGCATCGCCGCCTCATCGAGCAACTCGGCAAGACGCCGCTGCTCGATCTCGGCATGCGGCTGGGCGAGGCATCGGGCGCGACGCTCGCCATCGCGCTCGTCAAAGCGGCGCTCGCGTGTCACAACGGCATGGCGACCTTCGCCGAGGCGGGCGTGAGCGGCAAGGAATGAGGCCTTGCCCCTGGCCGGCCCCTCGCGTTGACTCGCGCCAGCGCCCGACGCATCATTCCGAAAAATCAAGAGAATTCACGCTCATTCTCCACTCGCGTGACGGGAGATCCGCATGACCATGATTTCGGACGAGCTTGCGCGCGGGAACGCTGCCTCCGGCCCGCCGAAATTCCGCGCCTTCGCGCATGTCAGCCTGCCATGCCGCGATCTCGAGGAAGGCAAGCGCTTCTATGGCAAGGTCCTGGGCGGTGAGCTCCACGTCGAGACCCCGACCTTTGCCTCCTTCCGCCTCTGCGGCGTCGATGTCGGCATCGGCAGCGATGGCTGCACCTTTCTCGAGCCGAGCACCGAGTATCCGCATTTCGCCTTCTTCTGCGGTCCCGAGGAGTTGGTCCAGATGAAGGCGTGGCTCGCCCGCTGCGGCATCCCGAGCTCGAATTTCTGGACGCGCAGCGGCGTCGAAGCGCTGATGTTCTTCCGCGATCCGTCGGGAAACATGATCGAGCTCTATTGCGAGAAAGGCTTCGCCGGCGCCGACACGCTGCCGCGCGGGCCGGCGCGCGGCCACGGCACGGCGGTCGATATCGACAAGCTGCGCTATACCAAATGGACGCTGCCCTGAGGCGAGCGCTCGGATGACGCGCCATGGGTCGCCCCACCGCAGGGCGCGCCGGCGCAGCATGACGCGATGCATGCGACAGAATAGGCTCTCAACGGAATGAACGCGCGGCGCGAGGATGCGAGACCATCGGCGGCGTCGCCGAGCCCGACCGTGGCACGCGAGGCCACGCCGCGAACCGACGTCTCCATCAGCCTGCGCAAGCTGGTGCTGATCCGCTGGGTCGCCGTGATCGGCCAAGCGGCGACGTTGCTCGTGATCCATTACGGCCTCGGCTATCGGCTGCCGATCGAGAGCGCTTTTGCCGTCGTCGCGGCCTCGGCCGTGCTCAATGCCGCGGCATCGCTGCCGCGCAGCGCAGGCGCTCGCCTCGGCGATCGCGAGGCGGCGCTCTACCTCGCCTATGACACGCTGCAATTGGGGCTCCTGCTCTATTTGACCGGGGGGCTGCAGAATCCCTTTGCGATGCTGATGCTCGCACCGGTGACGGTGTCGGCGACCATCCTCTCGCGCTCCAGCGTGATCGGCCTTTCGGCTTTGACCGTGGCCGCCATCTCCGCCCTCGCGATCTTCCATTTGCCCTTGCCGGCGCGCGCCGGAACTTTCTTCGATCCGCCCCCGCTCTATATGCTCGGGATTTGGACCGCGCTCGTCTGCTCGACCATATTCATCGCCGGCTATGCCTGGTCGGTCGCTGCGGAGGCCCGACGCATGCGCGACGCGTTTTCGGCGACGCAGCTCGCGCTTGCGCGCGAGCAACGCATTTCCGCCGTCGGCAGCCTCGCGGCCGCGGCCGCGCATCAATTGGGCTCGCCGCTCGCCACCATCGCGGTGATCGCCAAGGAGTTGGTACGCGACCTGCCAACGGGCTCGCCCCATACCGCCGATGCCGAGCTGTTGCTCAGCCAGAGCGAACGCTGCCGAACGATTTTGACCGACCTCGCGCGTCAGCGCGAAGGCGAGCACGGCTCGCCCTTTGCGCGGCTGCCGTTCTCGGCCCTGGTCGAGGCTGCGGGCGAGCCTTATGTCGTGCCCGGCATTGCGATGCATTACGAGATCGGCGCCAGCCGCGACGCTGCCGGTCATCCGATCGAGGAGCCGCTGGTGCCGCGCAGCCCGGAAATCATGCACGGTCTCGGGAATCTCATCCAGAACGCCATCCAATTCGCCGCCCATGAGGTCGTCGTCACGACGAGCTGGAGTGAGGAGGTGGTCGCCGTCGACATTGTCGATGACGGACCCGGCTTCCCGCCCGCCGTTTTGTCGCGGATCGGCGAGCCCTATCTTTCCGGGCGCGGCCCGTCCGTGGCCGGGATCGGAGCGCAGCATATGGGGCTTGGCATTTTCATCGCGCAGAGTCTGCTGGAGCGCACGGGCGCGAAGCTGAGCTTTGCCAATCTTGCCGATGGCGGCGCCCAGGTGGTGATCGAATGGCGCCGCCAGCGCATCGCCGCGCTCGAGCCGACGACGCCATTGCGGGAGGCCGGCGAATGACTCAAAGCGACGATCAATTCAAACCCGAAGGTGGCCGGGCGGACGCGCTGGCCGGCCAGCCGGAGAGCGAGCGAACGCTCCTCATCGTCGACGACGACGAGCCGCTCTGTCAGCGCCTCGCGCGCGCGATGGAACGGCGCGGCTTCATCGTGCGCACCGCCGACAGCGTCGCCGCCGGCATTGCCGCGGCGACCGAGCGCCCGCCGGTCTTCGCCGTGGTCGATCTGCGCCTCGGCGACGGCAGCGGCTTGGACGTGGTCAAAGTGTTGCGCAAATCCCGCCCCAACGCCCGCATCGTCATGCTGACCGGCTATGGCAATATCGCCACCGCAGTCGCGGCGGTGAAGGCAGGCGCGGTGGATTACCTGCCGAAGCCGGTCGATGCCGATGCGGTCGAGCGCGCGCTGCTCGCGACCGAATCGGCGCTGCCGCCCCCGCCCGAAGACCCGATGTCGGCCGACCGTGTGCGCTGGGAGCATATTCAGCGCGTCTTCGAGCAGTGCGACCGCAACGTCTCCGAGACGGCCCGCCGCTTGAAGATGCACCGCCGCACCCTGCAGCGCATCCTCGGCAAGCACGCGCCGCGCAGCTAAGGCTTGCCAGGCGCGGCCTTGCACCATAAGAGGTGGCCCGTGACCCAGGCCGATCTCATTCCCCTTGTCGAAAAGCTGAAACAGGCGCGCGTGCTGTGCCTCGGCGATCTCATGCTCGACCATTACATCTATGGCCGGGTCGAGCGGATTTCGCCCGAAGCGCCGGTTCCGGTGCTGCATTTCGAACGCGAAGAGCGCACGCTGGGCGGCGCGGGCAATGTGCTGCGCAATCTTCACGCGGTCGGGGTCGAGACCTGCTTCATCTCGGTGACCGGAACCGATCCGTCCGGCCGCGACGTCGCGCGAATGGTGGCGCGGCTTGGCGGCGCCGAAGCGCATGTGCTGGCCGAGCGCGGCCGCACCACCACGTTGAAGACCCGCTACATCGCCGGCACGCAACAATTGCTGCGCGCCGATCACGAGCGCGTGGCGCACTTGCCGGCGGAGCTGCGCGCCGACTTCATCAAGCTCGCGAAAGAGGGTTTGGTGCACCACCATGTCATGATCCTCTCCGACTATGCCAAGGGCGTGCTCGGCGACGGCGTCGCCGCCGAGCTCGTCACGGCGGCGAAAGCGGCCGGACGCCTGGTGGTGGTTGACCCCAAAGGCAATGACTACGGCGTCTATCGCGGCGCCGATCTGTTGAAGCCGAACCGGCCCGAATTGGCCGTCGCCGCGCAAATGCCGGTCGCGAGCGATGACGACGTGATCAAAGCCGCTCGCAGCCTCATCGCCGCACATGGCTTCCGCGCGATGCTGGTCTCGTGCGGCAAGGACGGCATGCTGCTCGTCGAGGGAAATGGCTCAACGCTGAAGCTTGCGGCCGAAGCGCGTGAGGTGTTCGACGTTTCGGGCGCGGGCGATACGGTGGTCGCGGTGCTCGCGGCGGCGATGGGCGCGGGCGCAAGCCTGGCCGACGCAGCGCGGCTTGCCAACACCGCCGCCGGCGTGGTGGTCGGCAAGATCGGCACGGCGGTGGTCGAGCCGACCGAGCTCGAAGCGGCTCTTCTCAATCGCGATACGATCGAGCAGCGCAAGACCCTGCCGCTTTCGCTCGCTCTCGACCAGGTGGCGCGCTGGCGCCGCGGCCGGTTGAAGATCGGCTTTACCAATGGCTGCTTCGATCTGCTTCACCCCGGCCATGTGTCCCTGCTCGATCAGGCCAAGGCGGCGTGCGACCGGCTGATCGTCGCGATCAACAGCGACGCCTCGGTGGTGCGCCTCAAAGGTCCTGACCGCCCGGTGCAGAACCAGGAAGCGCGCGCCGCGGTGCTGTCATCGCTCGCGGCGGTCGATCTGGTGGTTGTCTTCGACGCCGACACGCCGATCGAGCTGATCGAGGCGATTCGGCCGGATGTCCTGGTCAAAGGCGCCGATTACCGGCTCGACCAGGTGGTCGGCGGCGACGCCGTTCGATCCTACGGCGGCAAGGTGCTCCTGGCGGAGCTGATGCCGGGCTTCAGCACGACCGCGACCATCGCCCGCGCGGCGCGCTAAGCGTAGCACAGGCGCGCGAGCGCCGTCGTGCGAAGCAAAGGCAAATCATCCTGCGCAGGCGCCATCTCGCGGCTTCAGACGAGCGTCTCCGGATCGCTCGCGCCAGGGTCGAGGAGCCGCTGGAGTCGGGCCGCGGCAAGCCGGGCAAACCGCAGATGCACCGCTCGCCTCCGCGCCGGATCGAGCTTTTGCATCGGTGCCTCACGCAGAATCGCAGCGCCGAAGCCGTCGGCCTGCATCAGGCCGCATTCCTCGGGGATGAGATCGAGCGGGAAACCGAGAGGCACGGCGAAGTAGAGCCGGTCGCACCATTGGCGGTACTCCGGCCATTTGCGGTCGGAGCGGAAATCAGCTACCGACGATTTTATCTCGACGATCGCGAGCGAGCCGTCGCGGCCGAGCGCCATCAGATCGGCGCGCCTGCCATCGGCGAGCGGCACCTCGGCCAGCAACGTGAAGCCATGCTGCGCGAGTGCCCTGGTGACGCCGCGGCAGAGCGTTCGGGCGATGTCGCGTGGCTCAAGCATGCGAGAACTCCCGGACGGCGATCAGCAGGTGGCGGATGGAACGCGACGAGAATACCAGGCGGCTTGATTTTTTGCGCGAGGTGTGGCGCCTCGCCAAGCCCTATTTCGTATCGGAGGACCGCAAGGCCGCGTGGCTTCTCTTGGCCGTGGTGATCGGCCTCAACCTTTTCTCGGTCTATCTGTCGGTCCGCTTCAACTTCTGGCGGAACGATTTCTACAACACCCTGCAACAGTACGATGTGCATGGATTCTGGGTTCAAATCGGCATCTTCACCCTGCTCGCCGTGATCGCGATCATTACGGGCGTCTATCAAACCTATCTGCAGCAGATGCTGCAGATACGTTGGCGGCGGTGGCTCACTCACCGCTATCTCGACCATTGGCTCGAGGACAAGACCTATTACCGACTTCAACTCATCAGCGGGACAACGGACAATCCCGATCAGCGCATCTCGCAAGATATCGATCTCTTTACTTCCGTCACCTTGTCGCTCACCGTCGGCGCCACCGGATTCCTCAACTCTGTCGTCACGCTGTTCTCGTTCCTCGGCATTCTCTGGTCGCTTTCGGGCTCGCTCGCGGTGCCGCTCGGTGGGTTCGGAACCATAACCATCCCCGGCTACCTGTTTTGGTTTGCGCTCGTTTACGCGGTTGGCGGCACATGGGTCACCTTCAAGATCGGCCGGCCGCTGGTCACGCTCAATTTCGCACAGCAGCGCTACGAGGCCGATTTCCGTTTCAGCCTGGTGAGGCTGCGGGAAAACACCGAGAGCATCGCGCTCTATGGCGGCGAGCCGCGCGAGCGCAGCATCTTCGGCGATCGCTTCGGCCACGTGGTCGATAATTTCTGGGCGATCATGCGGCGGATCAAGATCATCAATTGGTGGACCTACTTCTATACTCAGTTCGCGATTATTTTCCCCTACCTCGTCACCGCGCCGCGCTATCTCGCTCACAAGATCGAACTTGGCGGCCTCATGCAGACCGCCGACGCCTTCGGCCAAGTCCAGACTTCGCTATCGTTTCTGATCAACTCCTATACCGACATTGCGCAATGGCAGGCCGTGGTGCAACGGCTGGGCGGGTTCGAGCAACGCATGCAGGCTCTGAGGCAGGAAGCGCGCGGCAAGCAGCCTATCGACGTCGAGCGCGGCGGTGGGGGACTCGCGGTCTCGCATCTCGATCTCGACCGGCCGGACGGCGCCGCTCTGTTGCGAGACGTTAATCTCGAGGCCGCGCCGGGCGAAGCGGTGCTGGTGACCGGGCCCACCGGCGTCGGCAAGAGCACTTTGCTGCGCGCCATTTCGGGGATCTGGCCCTATGGCAAAGGCGCGATCCGTCTCGCCATCGGCAAGCTTCTCTTCTTGCCGCAACGCCCTTACCTGCCGCTCGGCACGCTGCGCCAAGCCTTGATCTATCCCCGCGCCGAGACGGATTTGCCCGAAGCCCGCCTCGCCGAGGCGATGGCAATGGTCGGGCTTGGAGGTTTCATCCCGCGGCTTGACGAAGACGATAACTGGGCGCAGCGCCTCTCGCTCGGCGAGCAGCAGCGGCTTTCCTTCGCGCGCGTCTTGCTGACCCAGCCCGATCTCCTGTTCCTCGACGAGGCGACCTCGGCGCTCGACGAGCCGAGCGAAGCGCAGCTTTACCGCACGCTGCGCAGCGCCGCCTGGCACCCGACCATCGTCAGCATCGGGCATCGCAGCACGCTCGCCGCCCTCCATGACGCGCAGCACGACATATCCATCTTTCGTCCTTTGTCCGAGCCTGTTACAACGCCCTGATGGCCGAGAAACACGCACCAGACACCGACGAAAACCAGTTCCGCGCGGCGCGCATCGAGAAGCTGAAGGCGCTCAAAGCGCTGGGCGTCGATCCCTATCCTTACGGGTTTCAGCGCTCGGCCGAGGCCAAGGAGATCGAGGCGCGCTATGCGGTCCTGGCGCCGGGCGCGGTGACCGAGGACCGCGTCGCGGTGGCGGGCCGCATCCGCGCCATCCGCAACAGCGGCATGTTCATCGATCTGCACGATACGAGCGGCAAGATCCAGATTTTCAGCCACAAGGACAATTTGCCGCCCGATCAGCTCGCGCTCGTGAAATTGCTCGATCTCGGCGATCTTATCGGCGTCGAGGGTGTCGTGCGGCGGACGCCGCGCGGCGAGCTTACCATCAACAGCACGAAAATCACCGTCCTCGCGAAGGCGCTGCTGCCGCTGCCGGAGAAGTTCCACGGCCTCGCCGATATCGAGACGCGCTACCGCCAGCGCTATCTCGATCTCATCATGAGCGAGGAAAGCCGCGAGACCTTGCGCCGCCGCAGCCGCATCATCGCCACGCTGCGCCGCATGC
>DATEKH010000111.1:0-6036 GCA_035277525.1 Allostellaceae bacterium | reverse complement strand
GGCGCCATCGCGCGGATCCGCCGCGTCGCTTCGATGCCGTCGACGCCCGGCATCTGACTGTCCATCAGCACAACGTCGTAATCCTTGAGGCGCACCGCTTCGACAGCCGCGATTCCATCCCCGACGACGTCGACCTCGTGCCCCGCCTGCTCGACGAGGGCGACGGCGAGACGCTGGTTGATCTTGTTGTCCTCGGCGAGAAGGACACGCAACCCCGAGCCCCGCGGTGCGCTCTCGCGCGGCGCTGCGGTGGCGGCTGCGCTCTCCACGGTTGCGGCATCGACTTGTTCGAGGCCCTCGGCGACACCGGAAAGTCGCAGCGGCTTCTCGATCACGGCGTCGGCGAAGCCAGCCGTGCCGCCGCCCTCCTTGGCGTCGGGCCAGGCGACCAGGACGAGCTTGGTCTCGCCGCGCGGCGCGAGGGTGCGGATGCGGCTCGACAGCGCTTCAAGCGTCGATCCCGGAATAGCCTCGTCGGCGAAGACGAGGGCGTAGGGCGCGGCGTCGCGGCGCGCATGATCGAGTTCGCCGAGCGCTTCGAGCGCGTCGTGCGCCACCGTGACGGCAAGCCCGAAGGCTGCGAGGTGTCGCGACAGCATATCGGGCGGAACATCGTTCGCCGCGATAACGAGCGCGCGCGTCCGCTCGAACCGCGCGGGCACGAGGGGCGGCGGCGCGCTGAGCCGCGGCAGCGGCAGCGCAAACCAGAAGGTCGAGCCGCGATCGGGCTTGCTCGAAAATCCGATCACTCCCCCCATCAGCTCGACGAGCTGACGGCAGATGGCGAGCCCCAAGCCCGTGCCGCCGAAGCGCCGCGCGGTCGAGCTGTCGCCCTGCTCGAATTTGCGGAAGAGCTTCGCATGCACCGTCTCGTCCATGCCGATGCCGGTGTCGCTCACGGCAAAGCGCAAGCCGCCGCTGCGGCCGTGGGGCGCGGTCTGCGCCGTCACCGTGACCGAGACGCCGCCCTTCTCGGTGAATTTGAGCGCGTTGCTGACGAGGTTGAGCAGGATCTGGCGCAGTTTTGCGGGATCGCCGCGATAGCTTCCGCCCAGCTCCGGCTCGACGAAGACGCCGAGCTCGATCTTCTTCTCGCGCGCCTTCGGCGCAAGGATCATCACCGCGTTCTCGACCAGCGGGACGAGGTCGAAGGCGACGGTCTCGATCTCGACTTTTCCGGCCTCGAGCTTCGAGACGTCGAGTATGTCATTGATGATGGCGAGAAGCGAAGCCGCGGATTGGCCGACGATCTGCGCATATTCGCGCTGCCGCTCGTTCAATGGCGTCTTCAGCAGCAGCTCGTTCATGCCGATGATGCCGTTCATCGGCGTGCGGATCTCATGGCTCATGCGCGCCAGGAACTCGGATTTCGCCTTGCTCGCGGCGTCGGCGCGCTCCTTGGCGAGACGCAGCTCGCTTTCATTGCGCATGCGCTCGCTCGCGTCGCGCACGATGCTGATATTTTCGGCCTCGCCCGTGTCGGGATTGATCGCGCGCCGCCGGTTCGCCTCCACCCAGAGATAGGTTCCGTCCTTGCGCCGGACGCGATAGGTGACCGTCGCCTGCTCGTCGGTTTCGAGCTTGCGGGTCGATTCCTCGAACAGCGCGACATCGTCGGGATGAATGAGAGCCTCGGGATTGGCGCCGATCAGCTCGGCGGGTTCGTAGCCGTAGATTTCGCGCGAGGCCGGAGAGACGTAGAGACGGCGCATATCGCCGGGCTTGGAGCGCACCAGCATATCCGATGAATGCTCGGCAAGCAGACGAAAGCGCTGCTCGCTGTCGCGCGCGTTGCGCTCGGCATCGCTGCGCCGGCGCAGCTCGCCGATGAGCGCGGCGCCGAACCAGCCCGACAGGCCCAAAAGCGCCGCGAGCACGGCGACAAAGACCGCCGCTTTCTGCCGCCATTCCGCGAAGATGACATCGCGCGTCTGCGCCACCGTGACGACCAGCGGCAGATCGCCGATCTGCTGGAAGACGTAGAGCCGCTCGACGCCGTCGATGATCGCCTTGGTCTCGAAATGCCCGGAGCGGACCCTCGGATAATATTGAAAGATCTCGCCCTTGCTGAGATCGCGGCCGAGGTTACGCTCGTCATAGGGCGTGCGCATAATCACCGTGCCGTCCGAGCGGAACAGCGTGATCGTGCCATAGGTGCCGAGATCGAAAGCCTGGAATGCGCGCTGGAAATAATCGAGCCGCATCGAGCCGACGACGACGCCGGCGAAGCTGCCATCGGCGTTGTTGCGCCGGCGGCTGAACGCGATCAGCCAATTTTTGCTGCGCGGGTCCTTGAACGGCGCGCTGATATAAAGGCCCAGATGGGGATCGTCGCGATGGACACGGAAGAAATCGCTGTCGGCAAAATCGAGCCGCGGCGCGACGTCCGAGCGCGAATCGATGATGACGCTGCCGGCCGCATCGAGCACGAGAATGGCGCCGAGATCCTGGGCGCTGGCCGCGCCGTCGAACAGCGTGCTCTGGCGGATTTCGGGAGAGACGCGCCAGATGTCCTTGAGCTTCAGCCCATCGATGACGGCGCGCAGCGACAGATCGTAGACCTCGATGCTGCGGTCGATATCGTGCGCCAAGGCTGCGTCGAGATTTTGCGAGGTTTCGACGGCGCGCTCCCAGGCTCGGCCGCGCTCGTCGGAGAGCGTCCAAATCGTCAACGCCATGACGCCGAGCAGGATCGCCATCGCGGCGACGAAGAGCAGCCGCGTTCGAGGCAAGCTAGCGACGGCGCGTCGCGCGGGCATCGAAATCCTTTGCAAGGACTTGCGCCGCAAGGACAAAAGCGGCGGCGGATTCTCTCCACGCAAGGTTAAGACTTGCTTAGTTTTGATGGCGTGGCAGCGCCCTTGCCCGCAGCCGCAAAGCCGGGCATCGTGGCGGCCGCGCCCGGCAACCGCGGAGGCAGCGCGACATGACCGGATCGATCACGGCGCAGCGCGGCCGGCGCGGCGCAATCCGCCGCTGCTGGGGCGGGCTTGCGGTTCTCGCGCTCCTCGTCCTGCTGCCAGGTGCCGCCCGGGCGGCGGTGATCCGGATCGGCACAATCTCGGCCGCGGCGGCTGGTCCCATCTTCATCGCCAAGGAAAAGGGCTATTTCGGCGCCGAGGGGCTCGAGACCCAAATCGTGCCTTGCGATACGCCGGAAAGCGCGGCGGCGGCCGTGGCGTCGGGCGCCGCGGATTTCGGCGCCGGGCCCGTGTCAGCCGGGCTTTACGGCCTCGCCGGCCAAGGACCGTTGCGCATCATCGCCGGTCTCTATAGCGAAGCGCCGGGATTCCACCTGGCGGCGATCATCGCCTCCGACCCGGCTTACGACCAAGGCCTGCGCAGCGTTAAGGGCATGGCCGGCCATTCGGTCGCGCTTGCGGCGCCCGGCTCTGCCGCGCATTACAGCCTCGGTCTCCTTGCCGCGAAATACGGCGTTGATCTCGCAACCATGCGGCTGGTGGCGGCGCCGACGCCACGCGACGCGCTTGGCGCGCTCGGCGCAAATCAGGCCGAGATGGCGATCATTCCCGCAAGCGCCGCGGAGCCGGCGCTCAAGGCGGGCCAGGCCAAGCTCCTGGGCTGGGTTGGCGACGAAACGCCTTGGCAGGCGGGTGTTTCCTTCACGACGGCGCGTATGCTCGCCGATCACAGCAGTACGGTTCAGGCGTTTTTGCGCGCGCTGCGCAAAGGGGCGCATGACTACCACGATGCCTTCGCCGACCCCAAGGGAAGGCCGCAAGATGGCCCGGGCGCGGCCGAGGCGCTCGTCATCATCGGCAAATATGCGCATCTTGCGCCGGATCAGGTGCGGCTCGGCATCGCCTATGTCGATGCCGCGGCCCGGCTCGAGCGCCGCGACATTCTCCATCAGCTGCAGTGGTTCAAGCAGCAGAACCTGCTGGGTTCGATCGATCCTGGAACGGTCATCGCGCAGGATTACGTGATCCCGCTGCCCGAATAGAAACGTGCAGATCCGGCGCTTTAGAAATAGGCCGGGAGTTCCGTTGCAATAAAGAGCAGGCTGATGACCAAGCCGACCACGGCAACGCGCTCGAAGCATTTGAGCGCAAGATCCAGCAGGTCATGTTCGTCCTTTACGCTCGAGCGGGTGTCGTCCTTCAGCTCGTTCGCGACCATCGGAATCTCCTTCCGCACTGGCCGATATCCAACCCTACCACCCGAGCTGGGGCCCCAGGCCCAGCCTTTTCTGTTGCGGCGCGCCGGATAACGGCGATGTCTTGACGCACTAAAACAGTGCGAACTCAGTAAACGCCCGTTAGGGTTAAGGATGAGTAAACGCACCACCTGTTTTAATGATGCCGCGCACGGCGGGCGAAGCGCTCTTTCGGCCGATCGCGGGCGTGACCGTCGGCTCCCGCCGGGCCAGCCCGACCCGGGAATAAACCCGGCCGGCCGTTCGTCTTTAAGAAAAGCGCGGATCATCGCCCGCATGGATCGAGACAAGCCCAGGCGCGCAAGGCCTCGGCGCCTGGCCGGCGTCGCGTTATGGCACGCCATCGTGCCCGCGCTCACCCTCCTCTTCGCGATGAGTGCGCCGAGCTCGGCCGCGCCCGAGCCCGCGCCGCGCTTCTTCCGCATCGCCACCGCCGGCACGACCGGAACCTATTTCGTCATGGGCGCCGAGATCGCGAACGCGATCAGCAAGCCACCCGGCGCGCGCGATTGCGCGCGCGGCGGAAGCTGCGGCGTGGATGGGCTCGTCGCCGTCGCGCAGGCGACGCAGGGCTCGATCGAGAACGCCCTGCTGCTCGGATCGGGGCAGGTCGAAGCCGCGTTCATCGCCGCGGATATTGCACGCTGGGCCTATAGCGGACGCTCGCCGCCGGCGAAGTCGTGCCGCGGCGTTCAGACGCCGGAGGCCGGAACGGCGCTGTTGGCAAAATCCGGCGCGATCACCAATCTGCGCGCCATCGCCGCGCTCTATCCCGAGGCGATCCATGTGGTGGCGCGCGCCGGTGCGAAGATCCGCACGCTTGCCGATTTGAAAGACAAGCGTGTCGCGATGGGCGAGCCCGGCTCGGGCACGCTCGCCGAGGCGCGGCTCGTGCTGGCGGCGGCCGGGCTGTCGGAATGCCGCTTGAAGATGCAATATCCGCGACTGTCCGAGGCCGCGGCTCAACTCGAGCGTCAATCGCTCGATGCGTTTTTCGTCACCGGCGGATATCCGGTCCCGGCGATCAGCGAGGCCGCCTCGATGGTGCCGGTGCGGCTCGTGCCCGTGATCGGCGCCGCCCGGGCAAAGCTCGAACGCGAATTCGGCTTCACCGCGCAGACGATCCCGGGCGGCACCTATCCCGGGCTCGACGCCGAGATCCAGACGGTCGGCACGACCGCGCTCTTCGTCGTCTCCGCGACCGCGCCCGACGAGCTCGTTTATGACATCACCAAGGCGCTATGGCAGGACGCGACGCGGCGCATCCTCGACAATGGCCATCCCGCCGGCAAGCTCATCCGCTTCGAGAACGCGCTGAAGGGCGTGACCATCCCGCTTCATCCCGGGGCCGCGCGCTACTACCAGGAGGCCGGGCTCAAGGCGCAGAATTAGTCTCGGACGGTGCGGCGTCTTTGGTGTTGTTCCTATAATGTTCTCAATCCGGCGACGGTGCCTGGCGTGACATCGATTGTTCGGCCCAGCCAAATAGCCCATGTTGCGGCGCAGCAATTATCCTGCCCCTCCCCAGCGCCCATCTTTGGCTTGTCAGGCGGAACCCGCTTTGGGCCGCTCACAAAACCAAGGAGAAAACGATGCGCATTCCTTCAAATCTTCGCTCGGCCGCGATTGCTCTGTCGCTGCTCGCGCCGCTCGGCATGGTGGCTCCGGCTTTTGCCGACAACAGCACTGCCCAGGCCGCGCCGCAACAGCAGGCTGCCGCGCCGCACCAGCCGTCGAACTCCGGCCCCTATGACGGCCCGGACTTCGTCATTCCGTTGAGCCAGACCTACTGAGTCGGCTCCCCGTGTTCGGGATAAGGCAACCGGCGCCGTGCTTTGGCGCCGGTCGCTCCCGCCGGT
>DATEKH010000110.1:0-5534 GCA_035277525.1 Allostellaceae bacterium | reverse complement strand
TGTTCGGGCGATATATCGCGCTTGAGCCACACGAAGCCGCGTTTTGACGACAGCCGCTCCCTCACCTCGTTCGCATCGAGATCGGGAAGAACCGCGGTCAGCAGCTCGACCGCCTCATCGACATCGATGATCTTTCGCGGCTCCGCGAACAACGATGGAGTCTTGATGTCGGTTGCGAGGATTTCTCCATTTCGGTCGAGGATATCCGGGCGAGCGGTCGCAACCGCATCCTGCGACACGCTGCGGCGGCCGCCGTGCCCTTCACTGACGGTGGCGAACATCACCAGGCGGACCGCGATAATCGAAAAAATTCCGGCGAAAGCCACGATTGCCAGACCGAGCCGCGCCTTCGCCTTGATGTTCCGGTCGACATCGCGACCGTAAAGCAGCGAACGAAGCGCCCGCTGCCATCGGCTTTCCGGTGTTTTGCTGTGTCCGGCCATCGCGGTCACCGTGGTCGTGCCGGAGCAGGCACACTCGCGGTCGTATCCGGTGGACTGGGCTCGAGCATGGCTCCGATCGGATCTCCCCCCCGGGGAGCTTCGGCCGGACGATCCGGGAGATTGTCGAGGCTGTCGAATTGCGTGGACTCGATCGGCCGCAATGCGAGGTGGCGCTCCGCCAGACCCTGGATGCGGCCCGGCGTATCGAGCTTTCCCCACTCCGCACGTAAAATCGCGATCTCGTTGTGCTCGCGCCGCAATTCGCCGCGCAGCTTGGCGACCCGCTCGGCCTGCAGCGTCGAGTCGAATTTGATCTTGTAGACAAAGGATGCCGCGAGGATAAGCGCTCCAATGACGAGAATATTGAGGAGGCGCACCAGTTACCTCCCCCTCACGACATTGGCGATCGCCGGCAATTTCGGCAGTAGCGACGCTGAAATGCCGGATCTTGGAGATGCGGCGGTGCGTTCCGCGGCGCGGAGCCTGGCGGAGCGCGAACGAGGATTGCCCTCGATTTCCTGCTCGCTTGCCACAACCGGCCGCTTGGTAAGGATCCGAAAGGTCGGCTCCGGGCTCCTTGTCTCTGGCGCGTGACGCGAGGTGCCGCGGGCTTGCGCGCGATCGGCAAGGAATGTCTTGACGATACGATCTTCTAACGAATGGAAAGATACGACGACGAGCCGGCCACCGGCTTTGAGGACACGTTCGGCTGCGAGCAACGCGCCGGCAAGCTCCCCCAGCTCGTCATTGACGAAAATTCTCAATGCCTGAAACGTCCGAGTTGCGGGATGGATCGCGCCGGGCCTTGCGCGAACGACGGAGGCTACAATGTTGGCTAGCTTTCCGGTCGTCCTGATCGGTGCATCCGTGCGGGCCCTTAGAATTTCACGAGCAATGGCGCGCGAATGGCGTTCTTCGCCAAGCAGGAAAATGATGCTGGCCAGATCGCGCTCGCTGGCGGAATTGATCACATCGGCGGCGGTTGCACCTTCCGCGCTCATGCGCATGTCGAGCGGGCCGTCCAGCCGAAACGAGAAACCGCGTTCGGCCTGGTCGAGCTGCATCGAGGAGACCCCGGCGTCGATCACAACGCCGTCGACCGCGTCGTATCCCGATTCACGCGCAACAATATCGAGTTGTGAAAAGCGGTCCTCGACGAGTGTAAGCCGACCGCCGGCTTCTTCGACCATGTCGGCGCCGAGCGCAATTGCGTTGCGGTCCCGGTCGATGCCGATGACCTTGCAATCCGCCGCCGAGAGAATTGCGCGTGTGTAACCGCCGGCCCCGAATGTGGCGTCGATATAGACGCTGCCATCTCGAACTTTGAGCAAGTCGGCGGCGGGGCCGCCGAGCACGGGAACGTGGAGGGCCGGTCCGCCTGCGACAGCCGAGCCGCCGCGGCCCGCCATCATTCCCGTGCTCCGAGCGCGTTGCGCGCCGTCACCTGGGAGCCAAGCTCGGCCTTGAGCGCGCGCACCCTTTGGGTGGCCTCCGCGAGCTCCTTGCCGAACCGCCCGGGCTCCCAGATTTGAAATTTTTGACCCAGGCCGACAAACGCCACTGTGTCGGTAATGCCCGCATGGCGCTTGAGGTTCTCGCTCAGCACCACCCGGCCCTCGCCGTCGATCTTCAGGGTCTCGCTCGTCCCGTAGAGCGCGACCGCGAGCTGCTCGCGCTCGTTCGAGAAGGAGGCAAAGCGTCCGATCAAGGCTTCGATCTCCGCCATCAGCGCATTTCCGCCGGCATCGATCGCGGGACGATCCAAAGCCGGATAGCAGTAAACGCCTTCGAAGCCATCGCGGGCCAGCACCGAGCGAAACGAGCCAGGGATCGAGACACGTCCCTTGGAGTCGAGGCGCAACGTGAAATTCGCCACGAAGCGGTCCATACACCCCACTCCATACCGACCCGCGGCCAAGGACGCCTCGGGATACGTGGTGGCGTATGCGGCCGCCACGGAGACCAAACCTGACGCTGTCCCATTTTGGGAAATCATGGGATATCATGGGATAATATGGCCGTCAAGAAATCGGGCAAATCCTCCCGAGGTGCGGCGTTGCGGCGGATCAACGCCATTAATGACGGTTAAACTTAAAGAAACGTTGCCGAATTCAGTCCGCGCCGCGGACCCGAGGTGAACACAATGTGGATCGGGCTTCTCAGCGATATCCACGCCAACCGCGAGGCGCTCCAGGCCTGCCTTGACCACGCCCGCCGTTCAGGGATCGAGCGGTTCGTGTTCCTGGGAGATTATGTCGGATATGGCGCCGACCCCGGATTTGCCGTCGATACGATCATGCGCGAGGTCGAAGCCGGCGCGAGAGCCATCATAGGCAATCATGACGCCGCGATCGCAAGCGGCACCGCCGGCATGAATTCAGTCGCAGCCGAGGCCATCGAATGGACGCGGCTGCGGCTCAACAGCACGCAACGCGACTTTCTGGCGCGATTGCCTCTGACCTTCGAAGACAATGGCATCCTCTTCGTCCACGCGAGCGCCCGTGCGCCCGAACGCTGGGAATATATGGTCAGTATTGAAAATGCGGCGCGCAGTTTCATGGCCACGCGAGCCCGTGTCACAATCTGCGGCCATGTCCACGTGCCGCAGGTTTACCACCTGTCGCCAACCGGAAGGCTTGCCGGCTTCGATCCGGTACAGGCCGTTGAGCTGCCCCTCCTGGCGCAGCGCCGCTGGATCGCGGTCATCGGTTCCGTCGGCCAGCCGCGCGACTACAACCCGGCCGCCTGCTATGGCGCGCTCGACACCGAGCGTCGTGCCCTGACCTATGTGCGTGTTCCCTACGATAACGAAACGGCTGCGCAAAAAATCCGCGCGGCCGGCCTGCCGGAAATCTTGAGCCTTCGCCTCCTGGAAGGAGCGTGAGCCGTGGATCCGCGTAAACTCCAGGCCGGAGATGTCATCGACGGTTTTCGGCTTGTTGGCCATCTGCCTTCAGGCGGCATGTCGAGTTTCTGGCGCGTGATACGCGACGGCAGCAGCGCGCCGATGCTGATGAAGATACCTCTGCTCAGGCCGGGAGAAAGCCCCCTCACGATCATCGGTTACGAAGTTGAGCAGATGATCCTGCCAAGGCTATCGGGTCCACACGCGCCTCGGTTCGTTGCCGCCGGCGATTTCGAGCGACCGTACATCGTTATGGAGTACATCGACGGCCAATCGGTGAAATCGCTTCTTGAAAAAACGCCGCTTCCGCCGGACGAGGTCGTCGCCGTCGGCGCAAAAGTCGCGTTCGCGCTGCACGATATTCATCGGCAGCATGTCATTCATCTCGACCTGAAGCCAAGTAACGTGATCCTGCGCTCGGACCAGGCCGTGCTGATCGATTTCGGCCTTTCCCGCCACGACCAACTGCCGGATCTCGTGCAGGAAGCCGAGGGTCCGGTGGGGACGGGCGGTTATATCGCTCCGGAGCAGATCTTGGGAAACCGGAGTGATCCGCGCAGCGATCTGTTTGCACTGGGTGTCATCCTTTATTTTCTGGCAACGGGGGAGCGCCCCTACGGTGACCCTGACCGCGTAAGCGAATGGCGCCGCAGATTGTGGCGCGATCCGGTGCCCCCGCGCGGCCGTATCGCGAGTATCCCTGACTGGCTGCAAGAAATCATATTGCGGTGCCTCGAGATTTCGCCGGATGCACGCTACGCGACCGCAGCACAGCTCGCTTTCGACCTCCAGCATCCTGCGCAGGTGGCAATCACCGAGAGGGGGCGTCGTCTCAAACGCGACGGCCGTTTGACCGTAGCGTGGCGATGGTTGCATAGCCGCCGCGACCGGGCTCCGGCAAAGACGCGGGGCCTCACAAGCCATCTCGCGAACGCGCCGATCATCATGGTTGCGATTGACCTCGAAGCAGGCCTCGAAACCCTAAATGATGCGATTGCACTGGCTGTTGGACGCACGCTTGCGACAGAGCCCAACGCCCGGCTTGCCTGCGTCAACGTCCGCAAGGTCGCCCGGCTTTCGCTGGACGCGCTTGAGGATGCGCAAGGCCGCAACCCCCACCTTGGGCGGTTGATCGAACTCAAGCACTGGGCGCGCACGCTGCCGATCGCCCCGGAGCGCATCACATATCATGTGCTTGAGGGAACGGACGCCGCCGGCCAACTGATCGACTATGCGCGCAACAACCACGTCGATCATATCGTCGCCGGCGCACGCGGAAATTCGACCTTGCGCCGCTATCTCGGAAGCGTGTCGGCGCGCGTCGTCGCCGAGGCGCCTTGCAGCGTGACCGTCATTCGCTCAAGGGCACACACGCGGGTCGATTCCGACATCGCACCGCACTCATTCTGAGTTCCAAGTTTATTTTTCATTTGCATGTTCCGGCGCAAGGGAACGGCGCCAATACCGGCGCGTTGTGCTGTGCAGGAACTCGTTGCCTATTGGAGAGGAGGCAAAGATGCTGAAAAAATTGTTGCTGTCGACCGCGCTGAGCGCCGTCATGGTCGCTGGTGCTTTGGCGCAGACGTCAAGTCCGTCAAGTCCGTCAACTCCGTCAAGTCCACCGCCCGCCGCGCAGGCCAAGGACTCCATGAATTCGTCGGGCAAGATGAACTTCATTTCATCGCAAAAGCCCGATCAGTGGCTGGCGACGAAATTCAAGGGCACCGATGTACTCGGGTCCGACAACCAGAAGATCGGTAACGTCAGTGACATCCTGTTTGATAAAACCGGAAAGGTCGAAGCCTTTGTGATCAGCGTGGGCGGTTTCCTCGGGGTCGGTTCAAAAGAAGTCGCCCTCGCACCAAGCTCGTTCGATGTCGTTCCTGGGCAAAACGGATCGGCAGACAAGCTGAAGCTTGCCGCTACCAAGGATGAACTCAAGAATGCGCAAAACTTTGCGCGTTATGAGCCGCCACGCGCCAGCACCACCGGGTCAGGCCCGAGCGGTGCCAAGCCGTCAGCAATGCCGCCGGCAAAGCGCTAAATTTCCACGACACGCATAAGCGCTTGATGCTGCTGCGGTCCGGGCAACGTCCCGGGCCGCAGCCGCGTCCAGGTAGTCTTGCTTTTTTGCTCCGGCACGGTGAAAGATGCTCGCCTTCGTCCTCATCCACCGGTTTTGTCCG
>DATEKH010000109.1:0-38187 GCA_035277525.1 Allostellaceae bacterium | reverse complement strand
GAGTGTAAAGACCGGGGACATGGTTGACAGGTGTTCGGGGACATACTGGACAGGTGGAAGATAGGCGCAGCGGGCCGCGACCGCCAAGAGTCTGGCGGCGTGCTGCGCCGGGACGACGCGGGATGAGATGAGCCAGCGGCGAGCGCGTCACGACGTCGTCTCGCGCAGGTCGAAGGCGGCGACCTTGTGGCCGCAGAAGAAGACGTCGAAGCAGCCATCCGGCAGAGCGGGGCGCAGGGCGACCTGGCGATGAATGAAGGCGCGGCCGAGCTTTAGAGGATGGTTGCGAAAGCTCAGCCATCCGGTCTCGTCGACGCGGCGCAAGATCGCGCCAGGACCATAGTCGAAGGGCTCGAGCGTTTCGGGAAAGCCGCGCCGGCTCGGAACATAGCGGGTGATCGGCGTCGCGAGGTCGAGCGCTTCATGCGGACGCTCGGTGTTGTAGACCTGCCGCCACTGATCGAAGCGCCGTTGGCAGTCGGCAAGATCGGCAAAGCTGCGCCGCCCGATCGCCTCGGCCGCGAGCGTGCGATGGAAGCGCTCGTCCTTGCCCTGGGTCTGCGGATGATAGGGCCGGCCGTGGCTCACCGCGATGCCGAGCTCCATCAGCCACAGCTCGAACCGGGTGTAGCGATGCTCCGCAGACGCCGATCCCCAGGGCGAGCCATTGTCCATCAGCATCCGCTGCGGCAAGCCATAGCGCCGGAAAACCGCGGTCAGCTCCGTCTTCACCGTCCCATCGGTCTCATCGCCGCAGGCGCGCAATCCCAGCGCATAGCGCGAGTGGTCGTCGAGGACCGTCAGCGGATGGCACCGCCCCCCGCGCCCGAGCAGGAAATGGCCCTTGAAATCCATCTGCCACAGCTCGTTGGGCGCCGCCCGCTCAAAACGCTGGCGCGCTTCGCGCACCGCGCTCGCCGCCGCATCGAGGCGGCGATAGCGGCGCAAGACTTCAGTGACCGTGCTCGCGCTCGGCACGCCCGCATGGCCCAGATCCTGCAGCCGGCGGCGGATCTTGCGCCCGCCCCAACTCGGATGCGCATCGCGAACCCACAGGATCAAGCCCTCCATCGCCGCGGGCGTTCGCTCCGGCGACCGCTTCGGCCGGCGCGAGCGATCGGCAAGACCCGCCGCACCCTCCTGCCGATAGCGCCGTGCCAGCGCATACCCCGTCTCGGGACTGATCCCAAAGCGCTCGCACAGCGCCCGCCGGTTCGCCCCGTCTTGCTCAAACAGCATCACGAACTCGCGCCGCTGCTCCATAATGGACGTCTCCAACCACGGCACCTTCGCCCCCATCCAAGGTCGAAAATGCCAGATAGATTGTGTCCACTATGTCCCCGAACACCTGTCCAGTATCTCCCCGGTCCATACACGGAGCGGGAGAGGGATAGGGTGAGGGTCAGGGCGCTAGCGCCGTTTCATCGATCGCGCGAAGAGTGGTTTCAACGTGCCACAGCGCGCGTTCCGTGTCGCTTATCGCGCGATGCAGTCGCTGCGCGTTCGAATTGGCCATCTCCAAGTTCTATCCACTCGACCCTCACCCTGTCCCTCTCCCATTTTATGGGAGAGGGGACGAGTCGGGCACCGTGCCTTGGACGGAGTGGACGCAATTGTGAGAGTGCTCACCCGTCCGCAATCGCGATGAAGCGCTCGCCCAGCACCTTGTAGCGCTGCGGCTTGGGGCGCTTGGCATCCTCGGGCCGCACATAACGGATCGAGGATCGGCCTTTACACTGCCGCGGCAGGATGAAGCAGCGCAGGAAGCGCGTCTCGCTATCCTTCGAGGTCGGCGCGAGCACCGGCGCCGCGCCGCTTTCGTACCACGCTTCGCCCTCGCGATAGCTGTGCGAGGCGCCTTCGCTCTCGATGGTGATCGCGCCTTCGAGGCAATAGCGGATGCCCGGGCCTTGATGAAGATGGGTATAGGCGACGCCGCCCTTGGGGAAACCGACAAGGTCGAGGCGCATCAGCCATAGAAATCCGGAATCGAGCGCAACATCGACGGCGAGCTTCTGCTCCGAGGCGGCGGCAGGTGCGGCACGCAAGAGCCCGCCATCGCTCGCGCCGGCGCCGACGAGCTCAAAGCGCAAGAGCCGCGCGCCGGCGGCGCCGGGCAGCAGCGCGATCGCCACGTCGCCAAGAAACGCGCCGCCCTCCTCGCAGAGCCGCGCGCCGCGCTCCCACTCGACCGTCACCGCGCCCTCCATGACATAGAGCGCGCGCTCGGCCGCGGGGAGAAACACCGGATCGCCCGCTTCGGGCAGAAAATCCGCATTAAGTCGCAAAAGTTTCATCATGCCGCGCCTCCGACGCCGCTGCTCGCGCGGCAAAGCTTAGCGGCGCGGTCACATTTCTGCCACGCGGCCCCTCACGAGATTGTGTCGCTTGCGCGCGGACACACTCGCGCGCGCCACGCCTTAAGAAATTACCGTCGCCATCGGCCAAAGGTCGAGGGGGAGCAACAAAGTTGTTTGGAGGAACGCATGACAGATGCAACCATCGATTCAAAACGGCTGATCTTTCCCGGCCTCGCCGGGCTTTATGATGCGCTCTCGCCCTATGCCTACGATTTCATGCGCTTCAGCACCGGCGCGGTGCTGGTGCCGCACGGCATCCAGAAAATCTTCTTCAAGTCGCTCGGCACCTACGTGGTCACGATCGGCCATGCCGGGCTGCCCTTTCCGACGGTGCTCGCGGTTGCGACCTTCTTCGCCGAATCGGTCGGCGCGTTCTGTCTCGCGATCGGCCTCTTCACGCGCCTCGCGGCCTTGCTGATCTGGATCGAGATGAGCATCATCATTCTCGATTTCCAATGGAAGTTCGGCTATTTCTGGACCGATCGCGGCATCGAATACGCGCTCTTATGGTGGCTCCTCTGCATCGCCATCTTCTTCCGCGGCGGCGGGCCGATTTCGATCGATCGGCTCTTGGGCAAGGAGTTCTGAGCGGCCCTCCGCGAGGATTGACTGGGCGGCCGGGCCGGGCCTAGCCTTTTGAAATGGCGCCGTTGCCGCGGCATCCGCGGCCGGCCGCGGCGCAGTGAGACGCGCCTCAAGACGAACCTTCGGTTGAGAGAAAGGCAGGGCGAGTGGCATCGCCCCGCCGGCAACGCTTCGGCGCCCGCGGCCTCGCGTCACGGGCGCGCGCTCAAGACGGGAGAAACGTCATGACAACGATCCGCAACCCGGTGGAATGGGGTTTGGACCAGCTTCGCCATGTCGGGGCCGGCATGAGCAACGCCGGCCATGCCGTGCATCACGTCGAGGAGACGTTGCACTCGCCGGCGCCCGCGGTCACGCGCATCGATCTCGGCGATCTCGTCGTCGCGCTGAAGCGCGGACTCGACGATTTCGGCGCCTATCGCACCGACGTGATCTTCCTTTGCGTGATCTATCCGGTGATCGGCTTGCTGCTCGGCCGCTTCGCCGTTGGCGCGAGCGCCCTGCCCCTGCTCTTCCCCCTGGCCGCGGGCTTCGCGCTGGTCGGGCCCTTGGCCGCGCTCGGTCTCTACGAGATGAGCCGGCAGCGCGGCGAGGGCGCGGAGATCACCTGGGCAACCGCGCTCGCCGTGTTTCGCGCGCCCGCCTTCGGCGCGATCGCCGTGCTCGGCTTGATTCTCGTCGCCATCTTCCTGCTGTGGCTGGTTGCGGCCGAAGAGGTCTACAAGCTGACGCTCGGCCCCGCGCCGCCGGCCTCGTTGGGCGCGTTTCTCTCGGCCGTCTTCACCACCGCGGCGGGGTGGGCGCTGATCGTCGTCGGCGTGGGGTTGGGATTTCTCTTCGCGCTCGTCGTGCTCGTCATCAGCGTCGTCTCGTTTCCGCTCCTCCTCGACCGTGATGTCGGGCTCGATACAGCGATCGCCACCTCGCTGCGCGTGGTGAAGGCGAATCCCGGACCGATCGCGGTCTGGGGCCTGATCGTCGCGGCGGCGCTCGCGCTGGGCTCGATCCCGTTCTTCATCGGGCTCATCGTCGTACTGCCGGTGCTGGGTCACGCCACCTGGCATCTCTACCGCATGGTGGTGCCGCGCTGAGCGCCGCCCCGTGACATTTCGCGGGCATGAGCGAGAGCCGGCATGCGGCCTTGATGGCGCGCGCGCGGCTCCCAGATAGAGCCCTGTAGCCTTAACCTGTCCTCTCCCATTGATGCGCCGGCGCGGAGCCGCACTGGCGCGGAGCGCGCCCTTGCCGATGATCAAGATCCGATCCGCCGAAGAGTATCTCGCTGAACTCGAGGAGATTCTGCGCCGCTATCGCATCGGCGCGGTCGAGGCGAACGCGCGGCTCACCGAGGAGCAGGCTCTGGTGCGGCTGCGGCGTTTGGGCTTCACCGCGGGAGAGGCGTTGCGCCTGTTGCGGCCGGAAAAGCACCGCTAAATTTTGTTTAAGAAAACCGCGCGGGGCAGTGCCGCGCCGCTTGATCTTCGTCCATCAGGCCCCACGTCAAGCCGAACGTAGTTTTCTGCCGAAAGCAGCGCCGCCCTGGTGCGCGTCCTTGCGTGCCGCTGACTTCCCGAGGGACGGCATTTTTCGCACATCCCCGCGCCCTTTTCCCGCGAGAGGGGCCGATTGCAACCTCCAGTCGACGACAGCGAAAGGAAACCGCGATGCGATTGTCCGCCGTCTTGGTCAAACAGACCCTCGATCAGCTCGAAGAGCAGAACAGCTTTGAGGATGTCTACGCCGTCCCCGAGGACAACCCCACCAACGCGCGCCTGAGCGAGATCTTCGGCGATCACACCTTTTTCATCGATCGCGACGGGCTGCACATCGTCGAAGCGATCGAGAGCGAGGGCGAGCGCGGCCCTGCCGGCAAGGTGATCAAGCTGGCGCGGTGGAAGGACAAGGAATGCACCACCTTGGCGCCGCAAAAGCCGGTCACGACCGACGTGATCGTGCTCTTGGGTGAAAGCGACGAGAAGGACGCTTGAAGGACGCTTGATCTCAAGGAAGAGGCGGGCGCGGCCGCGCCCGCCGTCTTCATTTTGTCACAGAACCCATGCGGGAAAGCCGCCGTTCACCGACCAATGCTGTCCCTGCAAAGGCTCCGCTATGCCGACCTCCTCTTCCTTCGCAACGCTGCCCGAGCAATTGCGCGCGAGCCTCGCGATCGCCGAGCTGTTTCACAACCAGGCACGGCAATGCCTCGAGACCGCCGAGCGCATCGATCACGCCTATCGCAGCGTCGCCGAGATGCTGCGCGCCCAGAGCCGCGATTACGAAGCGCAGGCTGTGCGAATCGAAGCCACGATCACGACCTCGCCGCAAGGCTGGCGCGCGCGTTTCCAGTGATTGACGGGGCGGGTATGCCCGCCTTGCTCCTTTTATTATGCGACCGCGCCGCCCTCAAAGTTGCGTGACGGCCTGGACCAGGGCGTAGATCGCGACCGACGCGAAGGCGAGCGTCAGGACCAACTCCATTTGCGATATCTGCATCGCCGACCCCTTGGCTGAAGCCCGAATTGGCTTTCGACGCTAGGGGCGGATGATGCCGTCCTCATGGCACAATTGCGGCCAACTCGGGACCGGGGCCTCGCACAGACGCCCGCGAGTGGCGCTTTCTGATACACGTAAAAGTTGCTTTTCACCCTGATATTTCCCTATTCTGATATCAGGGGTGGGCCATGGCGGATTATTGGTGCCGGTTCTTCGATTCGCGCGGCGCAGTGGTTTCTGCCGTGAAGCTGAGCGCCGCGGATGATGCCGAGGCCGTCGCCACGGCGCGGCGGCTTTCCGCCGATTGTCGCGCGCATGATTTCGATCTGCACTGCGGCAAGCGGCTCGTCCTGCGCGAAAGGCTCGCCACCCCCACCGGCAGGGCCTAAGTGGTTTTCACATCCTCGGGAGCCGACTCGCGGCCGCGATTGTGGGCCGCGCGCAAGCGGAATAGACTTTCGCCAAATATCGCCGTCCAAAGGGGGAAACGATGAACGACACGATGTTGCTCGTGGGACGCGTGCTGATCGCGCTCGTCTTTCTCATGACCGCGTGGCTGGGCTCGCCCAACCCCGGCTATATCGGCAGTCTCGGCCTGTCGCCGCCGCTGCTGTGGAGCTGGATCGCCATCATCGCCGAGGCGCTGATCGTGATCTCGCTGATCCTCGGCATCGAGACGCGCTGGGGCGCCGTCTTGGGCATGGTCTATGTCGTGATCGCGACCGCGCTCGCGCATCGCTATTGGCAGGCGCCGCAGGCGCAGTTCGTGGCGCAGTACTCGAATTTCGCGAAGAATCTCGCGATCCTCGGCGGGCTCATTCTCGTCTATGTCTCGGGCGCCGGCGCCTACAGCATCGACGCGATGCGTTCGGCCAAGCGCGCGACCGGCTGAACGTCGCACCGACGCGGCGCCCCCGCGTCCGTGCTGGACGGGACGCCGAAAACCTGCATTCTCCCAGGGCGAAGTTTCATTCAGGGGGAATTCCATGAGTTGGTCGAACACGGCCGTTGCGGCCGCCGCGCTTGCCGTTCTCGCTGTGACCGGCCTGGGGGCGACCCGGGCGCTCGCGCAAGAGCGCGCCGGCAAGGTCGAATATATCGATATCCGGTGGGACGGAACCGACCGGATGTGCGTCGTCTATCCCGACGGGCGCGTCGATTTCTTCGGCAAGGATATGAAGGACATCCAGCGGCCCGACGATGCCAACAAGCGCGCCTTCTATCTCACCATCGAGATGAACCGCCTCGCCGCGCAGGGCTATGAGTTTGTCGCCATGATCAGCGACGAGATCCTGATGAAGCGGACGGTGCCGCGCTGACGCCGCGCGGATCGGCCGCTCGTCGGACCCTCACGCCGCGCACACGCGCGCATCACGCGCAGTTGAGACGAGTTGAACGCTCCTTGATCGCGGCGCGGCTTAGAGTGATGGCTCATCAACGCATGTTGAGGGGGCCCACTCATGAAAATCGCCGCGCTTGCCGCGTCTGCTGTTGCGATTCTTGCCATCGCCGCGCCCGCGCGCGCCGATGATCATGTCACCTGGCGCACCATCGTCGGCTTGATCCAGCCGGGTAATGCCGTCGACGGAATCGGAGGCGGCGGCCAGCCTTGGTCGACGCTCGGCGGCGAGGCGAGCGTCGATCTGCGCACCGGCGAGGTCGAGTTCGAGGTGCGCGGGCTCGTGCTGGCGGGCGGCAACAGCGTCGGCACGCCGGGCGCGATCACCAGCGTGATGGCGACCATCGCCTGCGGGACGGGCGCGGTGGCGTTCGGACCTTCCGTGCCGCTGAGCGCGCAGGGCGATGCCCATTTCGAAGGCACGATCACGCCGCCGCCCGGCTGCAGCGCCGCCAATCTTGCCTTCCTCGTCTCGATCCCGGGCAATCGCTGGATCGCCAACGGCGCGGTGCGGCGCCCCTAAACCAGATCGATCCGCGCGCTGCTTTGCCGCCCTCGTGCGTAGGGCGGGTCGGCGTCACCGGCGGTGCCGCGTGCCCGTTTGGCTTAGAAGCGCAAAGAGGCGTATGGCGGTCTCGACACGCCGGATGCCCTGGCTTCGGATCTTCGCGGCAGGAGGTGCGAAGCCGAAGGCGCTTCTCGCCGGATCCGCTCCACTTGAATTGACGCCGCATCGTAGAAAATCGCCGCCAGAATCAAGTTGCTGATCACGCCGAGCGCTGCAAGCACGATGTCCGCGTTCATGTCCGCGAGACTGGCGTCCGGAATCAGCACGAGCCAAATGATCAACTCGCAAACGCCATAGAGAAGGGCGGCTCCAAACGCGTGCTTGGCAAAAAGGTAGAATGGTCCGAAAAGGAACGTCATCCAATAGGCGGATACACCTCGAACTTGCTCAAGGTGGCCGTGCCGGGAGGGGACCTCGAAATATGCCGTCATGTTCTTGCGCTCCCTCGAGCCCGCACCTGCGTTGCAGTCGCTAGCGGTTCCTGCGGCTCAACCGGTGCCCATTCGAGAAGGCTCAAGCCCCGCCATGGAATTGGCCATCGGGAATTGCCTGTATCTGACCCGGGCAAATCAGGTATGCCCTGGCATCCCGGATGCTCCCCATCGCCGACCTTGAGACGGTTGCGCTTTGGCGCTTCGGAACTCCTCGGCCTTCGAACTCGCGCCAGCCGCCAAAAAGCCGGAAGAGGTACCCCACCCTGAAACAAACTCCCGCCCTACAAGAGGGCGTGGGCGTGACCACGCATCGGCGAGCTGCTTCGACGCCGGATCTGTCAGGCCCGGTCATGCTGACGTGCCCTGCCTGGATGACGAGCGGAGTGGCCGTTCATTTTCCGCTACTCGACCTCGACGATGAGTCCGTGTTTTACCGCCGCACGAGATCGCAGCCACGAGGCCGCCTCAACGCGATGCCGGAAGGCCCAGGTTTCCCACCCTGTCTGTTCGACGAACGCCATGTATATCGTCGCAAGCCGGTACGCGAATTCGTTACTCGCGACGATCGCGACAATACGGTCCTGATTGCCGAGATGCGCAGCTTCGATGGCACATTCTGCCGCCTTGGCTAAATCGGCTATCGAAATCGAAATTGCCGTAACTGCCTCGAAATCGACAAACGTGTAGCAGATCGCTTTGATATTCGCGGCGAACGCATTGACTTGCCGTACCGCTCCGATCAATTCATCTCCCGTAACTTCACCAGAGGCAGCGGCCATTACGCCGCGACCATCGTTCAGGTATCGCAGGGTCACGCCCATAGCAACCTTCCTCTTCGACGAGCAGGGCGATCGAGCAACGATCTTTTTTGCGGCTCCGACTCTGCTTGAATCTATTGAATCTAGTCGACAAACCGTGAGTTGTTCTGCGTACAGGTCAACGCGTCTTGTTCCACGATTAGGAATGCGACCCGGGCCCTGAGTTGCTCGAGCGTGAACGGCTTGGCAAGGGTTGCGTCACACGCGTCTCGAAAATCATCGACTGCGAATCCTTCGAGGTCTGCTCCCACGAGAAGGACCTTAGTGCCGCGCCAGAGTCGCTTGACCTCCCGCGCCAGATCGATCCCGCTTAGGCCGCCGGGCAAGCGGATGTCCGTCACAACGAGTGCGAAGCCTTGGCTGCGCAGGAGTATTGCCGCCTCGTTGAGGCCGCCCGCATCGAAGACCTCGTAGCCATGCTCCCGCAATCCCGCAGACTCGATCTCTCGCATGCGAGAATTGTCCTCTACGATCAGTATGCGCGCTCTCATGAGCGAAGCGCGGCTAGGCGGGCAAAAGTCGGGTTCTCGCCAGCGCTGATTGGGGCCCGCTTTACTGGCTGCCGCACTCGCACCTTCCTCGCGAAATGGCTGTTGCTGCCACCATTTTGATTTCCTTCGCCTTGCGAGCGGCGTATCCGATTTTGTACTACGTTGCCTTGTGCTACCAAACATTAAGTGGTGCGATACCAGATATTGTGTAGTGGCGACAATTAGTTTCCGGGGAAAATTCATACGCGCCCAAACCGATTGATAGGAGAATGACGCAGGTGGAAAGCGGCCTCGTTGTTTCGGTGGCAGTGCAGCCGGCGACGCCGCGGGGGCGCCTGTGGACCATCGCGGCAATCGCAGTGCTGCTCGTCGCTTTCTGCGCAGCGGCGACGGTCGCAAGGATCCGCGTGCCTGAAGCCGTGGGCTTTGTTCCTGCCACGCAAGGGATGATCTTTGTCACCGACCTGACCACGGCAGCCCTCCTGTTCACCCAGGTCTCGCTCATCCGCGCGCGCGGACTGTTGGTGCTCGCGAATGCCTATCTTTTCACTGCACTCATTGTCGTCGTGCATACGCTCACCTTTCCAGGCGCGTTCGCACCGCGGGGGCTTTTGGGCGCTGGCCCTCAGACGACCGGCTGGCTTCATATCATTTGGCATTTTTCATTCCCCGCAGCTGTCGTCCTTTACGCCTCGCTGAAGGATGCAAAGAATAAAATTGGGATATCGGCCCGGCTGATCATCTACGGCAGCGTGACCGGCATGGTCGTGCTGATTTGCGCAATTCTGTGGGGCGTGACGGCGATAGACGAATTCCTTCCTCCCCTGTTTCTCGATCGCCAGACCTTTTCGCCTTTCGTATTCTACACTGGAGCATTCGACACCATCATATGCGGGATTGCGTTTTGGCGACTTACAACCCGCAAAACATCCGTTCTCGATGAATGGCTTACCATATCGGTCGCTGCGACCACGGCTGAAATGGCCATGGTTACGTTCTTCTCTAGCGGTCGCTACGATATCGGGTGGTATTCGGTTCGTCTGTTCTCGCTGGTTTCATCGACCGCGGTATTCTTGGCGCTGCTCACCGAAAACACCCGCCTTTACGCGAGAATTTCTACTGCGCTTTGGGCCCTTAAAAGGGAGCGCGACAACAAACTGCTGAGCGCGCAGGCGGCCGCGGCCACGCTCGCACATGAAATACGGCAGCCCCTTGCCTTGATGATGTTAAACGTAGAAGCAGGAATGAGATTTCTTCGAAAGACGCCGCCGGATCTTGAGGCAACGCGACAACACTTGGAGATGACGCTGCAGGACTGCCAGCACCTCAACGAAACAATCGAGGCCATTCGCAGCTTATTCCGCAAAATGGATCAACCTGAACAACTCGTCGACCTGAATGAGGTCATTCTCGCCGTCCTCAAATCGCAGCAGGACGAATTGGCGCGTCGGAGCATAAAGGTTCGTCGAGAGCTCACACCCGGCTTGTCGCTCGTCTATGGTTACGAGGCTCAACTTGAGGAGGTCATCGTAAATCTCGTGAGCAACGCTTCTGATGCGATGGGCATGATGAGCCGCGAGAATCGCGTGCTCACGGTGAGAACGCGACCGCGCGGTCGCGACGCGGTTTCCGTCGACATACTGGACACTGGCCCCGGAATTGATCCAAAGCGATTGGGTGAAATATTCGATGCCTTCGTTACGACAAAGCCGCATGGCTCGGGCTTGGGTTTGGCGATCTGTCGCCGGATCATCGAGTATCATGGCGGCGAATTGACGGCCTCATCGGACGGCCAGAGCGGAGCGGAATTCCACATCCTTTTGCCGGCGCGACGACAGAGCGGTAGCGTGCGTGAGGAAGGTATCGGAGCCAAAGTAGACTTAGATGGCGTGACTCCGGCGCCCGGCGGCCTCGCGTGATTACCGGGGCGTGCAGAGCGCGTGGCAAAATAGAGAGCTATAGGCCGCCGGCATTTGAGTTGGCACGCTGGTCGCGCGCGGTGGCTGGTCGCGTGGGAGTATTCGCCGCCAACATCGCCGCCGCGCATGACCCCCCATTGGCAAGCATGGTCTTGAGCTCAGGGTCCCGCCTGTTCTCCCTTCAGAACCTCGACGCGAACGCGCGCGAGCCCTTTTTTCTTCATGCCAAGCTCACGCGCTGCCGCGGGAGAGACGTCGATGATGCGACCGCGATAATGCGGACCGCGGTCATTGATCCGCACCACCACGGCGTGGCCATTGTCAAGATTGGTGACGCGCACCAATGTGCCCTGCGGCAACGACCGGTGGGCCGCGGTGAGGGCATTGTCGTCAAACCGGTCTCCGGACGCCGTCCTTTTCCGTGCTGACGGCGCATGATACCAAGAGGCGAGACCGAGTTGCGTCGAACCGTCCCGTGCACGCGCCGCAGTGCCAAACGCAGCGAGCGCCAAACCTCCCAACGCGAGAGCGAGGAATAGCCGGAAGAGGTACCCCACTCTGAAACAAACTCCCGCCCTACAAGAGGGCGTGGGCGTGACCACGCATCGGCGAGCTGCTTCGACGCCAGATCTGTCAGGCCCGATCATGCTGACGTGCCGTCTCCGCCACTGAGCGGCCTCACCTCGGGACCCGCGAGCGTAACCCAGTTGGTCAAGGCAGCAAAAAGCCGCTCTGCGAATTCGTGCAAGTGCGAGTCCCGTCCGTAACGCTGGTCCCGATCCCCACCCTATTTTCCGAAATGACAATTCTTGTCGAGCCCATAAACGTGCCGCGAACGCGGATCGCGTGAAGATTCAAATACCGCACATAGAGCAATTCGTCTCCGCGTTCGTCATAGATTCCAAGGGTGCTGGAGTCACCGCGACGGCTATACGCGTTGCCGCTCGCCAGCGGTCGAAACGAATTCTTCTCGATCGTGCCGATCAAAGTGCCGTCGGTGTTGTAGACCCTCGAATCGATTGCAAGGCCGTCGCGTGTCCGCTCGGCCGTCAAAACCGGCCCGTCTCGCCGCGAGATCAAGGTCATCGAGGCTTCGGTGGGGGCGTGGAATATAACCGTGGGGCCAAGCAAGACATAGATCGCGTCGGGCGGCGCCGTGTTGCAAACGATACTTGGGATCGGATCATTGGCGGTATGGAGGACGTCGGCGGCTTCGCCGGTGAAAGCCTCATTCGGAGCGGTCGATGCGTAGATGATTGCGGCAAGAGCGGCCGCAAACCCGGTTGCGATGGCCCAGGCTCGCGTTGGAAGCGAGAAAAGAAGACCGCTCGCGCCGATGACGAGTCCAAAAAGAGCAAGAAAATGCGAACGCGGCCAAACGGCGTAGAGGCCATACAAAACGAGCACGGCAAAAATGACCGCCTCACCCACCGCACGCCTTGTGTCTGACGACAGACTCGAAAGGCGCGTTCCATTTTGGAACATGGTTCCTGCCTCACTCGCAAGCCGCTCGTGATGCCCTTGCTGGATGAAACTATAAGCCCAGTGTTTGAAAGCGAAATACGGTAAACACCTCATGGCAAGCTCGAACGAAAGTCCGATCGGGTTGGGGTCTTCCGTCGCGATGCCGAGGGCTCGGCGACGCCGAAACAGAGCTTCAGCGATCTGAAGCTCGCCGACGCCACGCCCGAGATGACCAAGCTCTACACCGAGGCTGATGTGCCGCGCAGGCGAGAGCCTGGCGGGGAAGCGGCTATCTTTCCCTGAATTCCGGCAAGGCCTCGATCTGCGTCATCTCCATCGATACGGAATCCATGATCGGCATGTGGACGAAGGCGATCCAGAGACAGGGCTCGCCCGGCGCGTGGTTGAAGTGCTGATGCACGACCCCGTTCGGCTTGATCGGCAGCAGCAATAAGTCGCCCGCCTCCCACTCGATGCGCTCGTCATCGACCACCGAATAGCCCCGCCCCTCGATCACATAGATGACCAGCCCGCCCTGATGGCGGTGTTTGCCGGAATGCCGCTTCACGTCGTTGACGAAGACCAGCCAGTCCTGCAGCGGCGTATCCTTGTACGTCATGGGATCGAGATAGTATTTGAGATTCGCTTGGCGCGTGACGGTGAACTCGCGGTCGGACGAGCGGATCACCACCGGCCCGACCAATTGACGATCCTGAAACTCCGCGCGTGCACGAAGCTGTCGCTCGTAGCTGTCGAGATTTGGTGCCTCGCGCTCGCGCGTGCGGGTCCGCTCGTTTTCAGCCATGATCGGCTCCGTAGTCGGGGGATTCTTCGATCTGCTCGAAGCCCGAGCCGCGGTCCACCCCGGTGCAGGCGAACCAGTTGGGCTCGCAAGCGAGGAAAACGGCGCGCGTGGCAGGATCGTCGTTGAAGTGCTGCACGATAATCCCATCGCGTTTCAACGGCAGGTTAAGCACGTCGCCTGCGGCCCAGGGATGCCTGACGCCGTCGAGCACGGTGTGGCCGCGGCCCTGGAGGATGTACATCACCTGCCCGCCCTGGAATTTGAGCCGGCCGGAGCGGCTGCCGGGCGGTATCTCCTGCTTGTAAAACATCAACGTCGACAGGATCGTGTCGCGGATCGCCGGATGCAGATACCATCGCATCAGGCCGTGCCGGTTGCGCTCGAGCGGCAGGTCCCTCCCGCGCACGACCTGGATCGCGGTCGCTCGCCGCGCTCGCTGTTCGTCGCGCAGCGCAAACAGCTCGCTCCAGTAGTTCTTGCCTTCCATTTCCGGACGTGTGGTCATAGGCATCTCCGACACATTGAAGAAAGGTCGCGGGAGATATTAGTATCGTTTGTCGGTGCAATGACAGAGAGCGGCCGAAGGGCTTCCTCGGCGCCGCCTAACGCAAGTTTACGAGGCAATTGCCGACTTGCGCGCAAGCCGCGGGCGCGGACCCAAGGCCGCTTCCGACCCAAAGCCGGCGCAACTCGCTGAACGACCGCACGCCGCGAAGACTCGGCGGTTGTTGCCGGCAGCCCGCTGTGACACCATCCAAGCATTGCGTCTTATGATTTATGGATGGCTATGCCGCGTCGGAAATATCCTTGGGAGAAGCTGTCGGATCAGCAGTTGCTCAAGCAACGCCTCGGCGGTCTGAGGGTTAAAATCGAAGGCACCTGGCTCGAGGATTGTCTCGACACTCTGAACGAAGAGCTGCAAGCGCGGGGCATCCGGCTGCGGCCACATGCATGGATATCGAGCGAATGGTTCAGTCCGGCGGATGTGCCGGGCATCGCCATCCCGTTCTATCTTGCTCATCCCCGCCTGATGAAACTCGAGAAGAAAATGATGCTCGAGGTCGAGGGCGGCACCCGGTCGGAATGCATGGCCATTCTCCGTCACGAGGCCGGCCATGCCGTGCAGCACGCCTACCAGCTGCAACGCCGCCGGCGCTGGCAACAATTGTTCGGCCCGTCTTCGAAACACTACCCGCACTATTACCGGCCCAATCCGGCCAGCCGGCGTTATGTCCAGCATCTTCGGCGCTGGTACGCGCAGAGCCATCCGGACGAGGATTTTGCCGAAACTTTCGCGGTATGGCTGCGGCCGCGGTCGCTCTGGCGGACACGCTATGCCGGCTGGCCGGCACTCAAGAAGCTCGAATATGTCGACGAGCTGATGGGCGAGATTGCAGGGAAAAGGCCGCCGGTCACGAACCGCGAGCGTGTCGATCCGCTGTCTCGGCTCGGCCAGACGCTGGGCGAGCACTACCAGAAACAGCAGGCGCTCTACGCGTTCAAGCCGCCGAAGACCTACGACCGCGACCTCTCCCATCTCTTCTCCGCCGATCCGCGACATCGACGGGCGCAGCCGGCGGCGGTCTTCATCAGGCGGCACCGCGCGCAAGTCCGGCAGATGGTCTCGCGCTGGACGGGCGAGAACCAGCTTACGCTCGATGCCGTTCTCGATAATATGATCTCCCGCTGCCGCGAGCTCGATCTCCGTGCCCCTGGCTCCGAACGCAAGCTTGTCGTCAACTTCACCATCCTGTTGACCGCAAAGACCATGCACGCGCTGTTCGGTCCGTCGCGGCGCAAATGGATCGCGCTATGAGACGCTTGCGCATTCTCGTGCTGATGCATCCGGACTGCGTGCCGCCCGACTCGACCGACGGATACACCGCGCGGGAGATCAACGAATGGAAAACGGAATTCGACGTCGTGAGCACCTTGCGCGCGGCTGGCCATGACGTCCGCCCGCTCGGCGTGCAGGAGGAAATCAAGCCGGTGCGCGACGAGATCGAAAATTTCAAGCCGCATGTGGTCTACACGTTGCTGGAGGAGTTCCACTATGCGACCGCCTATGACCAGCACATCGCGAGCTATCTCGAGCTGATGAAAATCCCCTATACCGGGTGCAACCCGCGCGGCCTGATTTTGGCGCGCGGCAAGGATCTGTCCAAAACCTTGGTGCACCATCGCCGGATCGCGGTACCGGCCTTTGCCGTGTTTCCGATACGCCACAAGGTCAAACGGCCGGCGCGCCTTGCCCTGCCGCTGATCGTCAAGAGCCTGAGCGAGGATGCATCTGTCGGTATCTCGCAAGCATCCATCGTCGATACGGACGAGGAGCTCGCCGAGCGCGTCGCCTTCGTTCACGATCGGCTCGGGACCGCCGCCATCGCTGAACAGTACATTGAGGGACGCGAGCTTTATGTCGGCGTGCTCGGCAACAACCGGCTGCGCGTTCTGCCGGTGTGGGAATTGAAATTCGGCAGCTTGGGCGGTCAGGGTGCGCGGCAGATCGCCACCGAAAAGGCCAAACACGATCTCGATTATCAGGAACGCGTCGGAATCGTGGACGGGCCGGCCAAAGACCTCGCGCCGGAGGTCTGCGGCCGCATTCAGCGAACCGCGAAACGCATATACCGGACATTGGGGCTCGATGGATATGCGCGCATCGACTTTCGCCTCGCCGCGGACGGCACGCCCTATTTCATCGAAGCCAATCCCAACCCCGAAATTGCGAAAAGCGAGGAGTTCGCCACCGCGGCTCGGTATGACGGGCTTGATTACTCAAACCTGCTGCATCGCATCCTCACGCTCGGAATGAGCCGCGCAAAGGCGGGCGCATCTATAGGCTGAACCCGAAGGAAACCTCCATGTCGCAAATCTACAAATGCATTTCCGGCGATACACATTTGGAAATTCCCAATGAACGTTGGACCCATCGGATCGACAAGAAATACCGCGACCGCGCGCCGCGCACGATCCGTTTGGAGGGCGGCGCGGACGCCACCGTGTTCGAAGACCTGCCGCCGCGCCAGAACACGTTCGACATCTACGGCGGCCAGGGCCGCGACGGGAGCAATTGGTATCCGGCCGACCAGAAATACGAAACCTGCCCGGGCACCGGCTCGCCCGCGCAGCGCATTAAGGAGCAGGACATGGACGGCATCGATGCGGAGATCATGTTCCCCGCGGTCGTCGCCGGCCCTGCGACGTGGCTCCAGGCCAAGGACCCCGGATTGCAGAAGGCCATCATCCGCGGCTGGAATGACTGGTTCGCCGAGGAATACCTCGCGGATTCGCACGCCAAAGGCCGCATCTTCGGCGTCGGCTGCATCACGGCAACGACGATCGAGGACTCGCTGGCGGAGCTGCAGCATTGCAAGAAGCTTGGTTTCATTGCCATCCAGCTCCCGAATTTCCCGAACGGCACCGGCATCCCGAAGGCGGAAGACGACCGCTTCTGGGCGATGGCGCTCGATCTCGACATGCCGGTCACGATCCACTTCGCGATCGAGGACACGGATACGAGCTTCAACGGCAAGCTGCTCGATTATCCGAAGCGCGAGAAGAATCTTCGGACCGACCTCGCCGGCCAGATGACGCGTTTCGCGCGCAACGGCGGTTACAACGCGGTGCAACTTCTCTTGTCGGGCGTGTTCGAGCGCTTTCCGAAGCTGCGCATCTTCTTCGCGGAGAACTCGATCGGCTGGATTCCGAACTTCCTGGAGGTGGCCGACACACGCTACGAGCGCCACATCGGCTGGGCGAAGCGCTACGATGGCGTGAAGCCGCTACCGGCCAAGCCCAGCGCATTGATCAATGAATATTTCTATTGGGGGTTCCAGCGCGACCGCGCGGGCATCGACAACCGCCATCACCTCAACGTCGATCGCCTGATCTGGGCGAACGACTTCCCGCACCAGGAATCCGACTGGCCGGAATCGAGCAAGGTGCTGGAGCACAACTTCAAGGGCGTGCCCCTTGACGAGGTGCACAAGATGACCGTGCGGAATGCGGCGGATTTCTTCCGCCTGCTCTAGATTTACCCACCCGCCGAGTTTCAGCGGCTCCAATGCGAAAATTGAGGCACACACCCGGTCACTGAATTGACACGGTTCGATTTGCGGCGATTGAGGCGCATACACACCCATGCATGGTATCCTTTGGCTGCAAAAAACCCGAAGCACGCACAGTGCAACGGGAGTCGTAGGGAGCGAGACATATGTCAGTCACGGTGTATCAACCGATCACTTTCGGCGATACCTCCGGCGATTTGGAAGACCATATCGTCGCCGGCGACCAGAGCCTGGACAACGGCTCGACGTTTCTGATTGATTCCACAATCGTCGGAGACGCCTCGACGCTTTCGCAGTTCGCGCATGGCGGCAACGACACGATTGAGATGTTCGGCATAGGCGACTTCCTCGCGATTGGCGACGCATTCACGATCACGAATCACGCTACCGGCGGCAATGATGATGTGACTACGGCCTCGCGCTCGACAAGCACGGCTATCGGCGACGCTTTGACGCTCAACGATCATACCCATGGGGGCAACGATAGCGTCTCGGCCTTGGGCCTAGATGCCGCTTCTGCTTTTGGCGATGCACAAACGATCACCGATCGGGCGCATGGCGGGAACGACACCGTGAGCGCAACCAGCGTCTTTCAGGATGCTGTCGCTTATGGGGACTCGGAAACGATGTTTGGTCACGCGCAGGGCGGCGACGATACGGTCACTGCGACCAACAACTTCAACACCCTCACCCCCGGCATCATGCCCCCGGGTCTCTCCGCTTCAGCCTATGGCGATGCACAGGTCATGAGCGGATTCGCGCATGGCGGTAATGACCATGTCGATGCGGAAGCCGCGATCGCCGGCGCACTGGCCTATGGCGACGCCCAGACGATGACCGATCACGCAAGCGGCGGCGATGATGTCGTCACTGGGAACGGCCCGGCTCCTCAGTTGTATGGCGATGCATACACGTTGACCGGTTTCGCTGTGGGCGGCAACGACACGCTGATCGCGCCGAACAATCCAAATGCGATGACGCAGATGTACGGGGACGGCGCCCAGCTTCTAGACCATGCAAAAGGCGGGAACGACACGCTGATCAGCGGGCCAGGCAACGACCAGATGTGGGGCGATGCGGCGATCGTCGCGCCGACCGCCCACACCGGGGCCGATATGTTCGTCTTTTCGCTGGCCCTGATAGACCAGCCGTCACCCTCGATAGGTCACGACACGATCATGGATTTCCAGCCGGGCCAGGATCAAATCCAAATTCAGGGCTTCGAAAACATCACGAATTTCGCGGACGTTCAGAGCCACACGACCGATACGGCCCAGGGCTCATTGATCACCATCGATGCGACCGACAGCATCCTTGTCGGGAACGATCATAACCTGACGTCAGGCGATTTCATGTTCACCTGAGTTTCATTGCCAACGGAAAGCCCTGCTTCGGCGGGGCTTTTCGTTGGTTCAATCCGGGCATCCGCAGGGACGAGGATTGGACGGGGGCCCATGTGATATTGGGTCATGTGAAAAGCAGAATGCCACGCTCGTCCACGCCGGGCGCCACGAAATCATGGCCCTGGGCGATGCGGGAAGCGCTCGGCGCTTGCCGTAGCGGCTTCATCAGCCTCTTTATTTTCAGCCTCGTCATCAACCTGCTGGCGCTGACCTCATCGCTCTACATGATGCAGGTCTATGACCGCGTCCTGGCCAGTCGCAACGAAGTGACGCTGGCCATGTTGACTGCCATGGCGCTGGCAGCACTGCTTGCGATGGCCGGGCTCGAGCTCGTGCGCAGCCGGCTGATGGTCCGGGTCGGCCTCTGGCTCGACCGCCGCCTCGGCGGTCCGGTGCTGATGTCCTCGATCCGTGCCGTGTTGCGCGGCGGCGAGCGTTCGGCGCAGGGGCTGCGCGATCTCGGCACCTTTCGGACCTTCCTCACGGGGCCGAGCATGTTCCCCCTGCTCGACGCGCCCTGGGTCCCACTCTATCTGTTTGTGATTTTCATTTTGCATCCGGCACTCGGTTGGATCGCGACGATTGCGGCGGTGTTGCTGTTCAGCCTCGCTCTCGCCAATGAACTCGTGACCCGCGACCTGTTGCGGCGGTCTGGCGCGGCGTCGCGGCAGATGCAGCTCGGCGCCGATCAGGCGACGCGGCATGCGCATGCGATCGATGCCATGGGCATGCTGCCCGCGGTACTTTCGCGGTGGCAGGCACCGAATGCCGAAGCCATGAAACTGCAGACGGTTGCGAGCGACCGTGCCGGCACGATCGCCGCGATCTCGCGTTATTTGCGCACGGCCGTCTATATCGCGACGTTGGGCGCCGGCGCGCTGTTGGTGCTCGATCATCAATTGACCGCCGGCATGATGGTCGGCGCCTCGATCATCCTCAGCCGTGCGCTCGCTCCGATCGATCAGTCGATCAACGCCTGGCGCGGCTTCGTATCGGCGCGTGCGGCGTTCGACCGCCTCACGGCATTGCTGCGCTCCGTCGACGAGCGCGTGACGTCGATCCGGCTGCCCGCTCCCATCGGCAATCTTGCGGTCGAAAGCGTGATTTGGCAGCCGCCGACCGCGAAAGAGCCGGTTCTTCGGGGCCTGTCCTTCACGCTTGAAGCAGGCGAGGTGCTCGGCATTGTTGGTCCCTCGGGCGCGGGCAAGACCAGCCTCGCGCATCTCCTTGTCGGAACTTGGCGCGCCCAGCGCGGACACGTCCGGCTCGACGGCGCGGATCTTTCGCAATGGGAGCCGGAGGCCGTGGGCCCACATATCGGCTACCTACCGCAAGACGTCGAGCTCTTTGCCGGCACGGTGCGCGAGAACATCGCCCGCCTCGGCGAGGGCGATGACGAGGCGGTGATCGAGGCGGCCCAGCTCGCTGGGGCGCATGAGATGATCGTCGAGCTGCCCCTAGGCTATGAAACGCAGATCGGCGACAGCGGCATCCTGCTCTCGGGGGGGCAGCGGCAGCGCATTGCGTTCGCGCGGGCACTCTACGGCCGGCCGAAGCTGCTGGTGCTGGACGAGCCGAACGCCAATCTCGACACGCCGGCGGAAAATCGCTTGCTGCAGACGCTGAGCGGTTTGAAGGGCCGTGCGACCGTCGTTTTGATCACCCACCGCCTCAACATTCTCGGCCTGGCCGACAAGATTATGGTGATGCGCAAGGGTGCGATCGAGGCGTTCGGCGCGCGCGACCAGATCATCAGCCAGATGACGCGCGTCGTGCCGATGCCGATGCCGCCGCCGCGGCCGGCAATCGAGGTGCCGCGCGCATGAACAGCCTGAACAGAGCGCTGCCTCGCCTCCCCACAGCCGTCGTCGTGGACCGGCCGGAGGGGCTCTCGCGTGTTGTGCTGGCGGGCTATCTCATCATCGCCGCTCTAGTCTTCGGCTTCATGCTCTGGTCCTGGCTCGCCCCGCTGGGCAGCGCGGTGAATGCCAATGGGCAGGTCATCGTCGATGGCAATCACAAGACGATCCAGCATCTCGAGCGCGGCATCGTGCGCGAGATTCTGGTGAAGGATGGCGACAAGGTCAGCGCGGGTCAGGTCTTGGTCCGCCTCGACGACACGCAGGCCAAGGCCGCCCTCAAATCCGCCGCGGACGGGTATCATGCGGCCGAAGCGCTGGTCGCGCAGCTTGCTGCCGAGCAGGCCCTTGCATCGGAGGTGACGTTTCCCGCCGATCTCGTAGCCGCGGCGCAGAGCGACCGCGATGTGGCGAAGATGCTCGTCGGCCAGACGGACACCTTCGCGGCGCGGCATCGCGAGCTCGTCAGCCAGACCGACATTCTCAATCAACGCATCGCCCAGGCGCAGGCCGAGATCGGTGGCCGTCAAGCGCAGATCGCGGCCGAAGATCGACAGACGAAGCTCCTGGCCGAGGAGTTGAATGGGCTCAACTATCTGCTGGCGAAGGGCCTGATTCCCAAGCCGCAGGTGCTCGAGAAGCAGCGTATGCAAGCGGACATCGTCGGCCAGCGGGCAGAGAATGTCGCTGAGATCGCGCGCGCGCGGCAGACGATCGGCGAGGATCGGATGCATATCGGCGAGCTCCGGACGGCGCTCAGCAACGAGGCAGCAGCGAAGTTCGGCGATGCGCAGAAAGACATGTTCGACGCCGGTCAGCGCGTGGTGGCGGCGCAGGATGTCCTCGACCGCACCGTCATCCGCGCGCCGGAGGACGGCGTCATTATCCAGGAGAAGGTCCACACGCCGGGAGGCGTCGTCGAGGCCGGCGAGGCGCTGATGGATATCGTGCCGGAATCGGCGGGTGCCATCATCGACGTGAAGGTGGATGTCAACGACATCACCAAAGTGCGCAAAGGGCTGCCGGCCGAGCTGCGGCTGGTCGGTTACGACCAGCGCACGACGCCGACGGTGGCGGGTACGGTGATCTGGGTTTCCGCCGATCGCATAGAAGACCAGAAGCAGCACCCCGAAGACCCGAAGCAACCCACCGCTTATTACGAAGCGCATCTCGCCGCCGATCCGGCGGCGCTGGCGGCGCTTCCTGGTGTGAGCCTGCATGTCGGCATGCCGGTCGAGGCGAGCATCGCGACCGGCGACCGGACCCTTCTGCAATATGTCATGGCGCCGCTCAGCCGTGTGCTGACGCGGGGGATGCGCGAAAAATGATCGCGCCAAGCTGGAGTTCCAAGAGGGATTCGTGATCGCCGCTCTCAAACGTCACGCCATAACCTATGTCGTTGGAGTGCGGATCATTTCACACTGATGTAGAATTGCGACAGCTGAAGCTCGATGGTAATAGGGTAGATTTAATTCCTCGATCGCGCGTTTGGTCCTGCTTTGCTTGTACCAAACACGTGTCAAACGTCATCACCGCAGTTACAATCCCTCGGAAGATGCGTGGCCGTCATGCATGACGATGATCCGTCGGATCCGTCACTTTCGAGCCACTGCTGACCCGGGAGGTAGGAACATGACGGACGTCCAGATGAGTTTCGCGATGGGTCCCAATCCTCGCAATCGCGCGATTTTCGATGGGACCGTAAAGCCATCGGGTATCGATTTCATTCTCCATAAAGTTCCTGTCAGCGAGCTGTTCTGGCGCCAGCTTCGGTTCCAGGAATTCGACGTGTCGGAAATGTCTATTTCATCGTTCCTGATCATCATGGCGAATGGCGATAAAAACTGGATCGGCCTGCCGATTTTCACCACGCGTCATTTCTTCCATACGATGGCGTTCGCGCGCAAGGATTCGGGAATAAACAGCCCGGCCGACTACAAGGGCAAGCGCGTCGGCGTGCCGGAATTCCAGCAGACCGGCGCGCTTTGGGCCCGCGGCGCGATGGTGCATGAATTCGGCTGCAGGCAGGAGGACGTCGAATGGTGGATGGAGCGCACGCCGGAGCATAGCCATGCTGGAGCCGTGGGGTTCAAGCCGCCGAAGGGCACGACGCTGAAGCAAATTCCGGCCGAGAAGAGCATCGGCTCGATGCTGATATCGGGCGAGCTCGAGGCGACCAGCCTTTATTTTGGCAATGCGGTGAACATGATCGATCGCACCTCCATCGATTTGCGCAAGCACCCCGATATCAAACCGGTGTTCCCCGACATCATGGCCGAATGCGCGCGTTACTACAAAAAGACGGGCATTTACCCGATCAACCACGCGATGATCATCCGCCGCTCCTTGGTCGAGAAATATCCCTGGGCGCCCATGTCGATCTATCACGCCATGGTCGAGGCCAACGAGGCGGCGAACAAAGAGCGCATCGAGCACATGCAGTACTACATCGAGACCGGTCTGGTGTCGCGAGAATATGCAAGCAGCATCGCGGAGCCGATTGTACGGCATGGTCTAAAGGCCAACAGAAAGACGCTCGAGACTTGTGCCCAATATTCCCATGAGCAGGGCCTCACCCCGCGCTTGATGACGATGGAAGAACTCTTCGCGCCCTCGACTCTCAGCGAATAGCAAGCACAATCCGAAGAGGAGCGACCACCCCACCTCACCCCAACCCTCTCCGCCCCTGAGGGGCGGAGAGTGAGGGACCCATCGCGTTAGCGATGGGAGGGTGAGGTGGGGCATCGCGAATATCGCGGGTCGCGTCAGGAAATTCTCATTCCAGCGGCTAATCGAGCTCGGCCGCTTCCGCATGGACGCGCAACAGCTCGGGGATGGTTTCAGGCTTGCGCCGGCCGAAGCCGCATTCCGTGCCGATGGCGAAGTCGCGAATGAATTTCCGCGCCGTCGCCATGCGCCGCGCCGTGCCGTCTAGACCGTCGGTGTGATGGACGAGGCCCAGAGCCAGGCGCGTCTCGGGCCGCAGCTTGAGCTGTCTCAGCGGCGCGAAATAGGCCTCGTCGGCGCGGTCGCGCGGCACCGGCATGTGAACGAGATTGATCGGCCGCTCGATCAGCGCGTCGAGCCGCGCCGCCATCGCGACCATATCGGCCATGTCGACCGGCTCGACGACATGGCGATGGTTGCTGTCGCCATAGCAGAAATGGAACAAGAGTTCGATATCCGCCGGCACGCGATTGGCAAGGGTCGCGAGAATCCGGGCGAATTGCGTCTCCATCGCATCCTTGGTCGCGCCATAGACGCCGGTGTCGCCGCGCTGGAGGCGCGCGAACACCGCCGAGGCGACATCGAACTGGATGGCGAGATCTGGATGCGGGATCGCTGCGGCGAGCTTGTCGATCTCGCGGCCGAGCGCCGCGTTGTAGATCGGATCGAGCGCGGCCTGCAGCTCCTCGACGACGAACAGCCACAGCACCGAATGCGCCGGCACGAGATCGACCTGGAAGCGCGTGCCCGCCGCGATCTTGCCGGCATCGCTGAGGCGCTTGAAGACCGCATAGGACTCCTTGGCGTTGTCCGCGTAGCCGAGGTTGTCGATGCGGATATCGGCAAGCGACTTGCCCGGCTTCAGCCGATAGCGCTTGCGCGCGACCGAGGTCGCGTGAACCCGAAACAGCTCGTCCGATTGCTCGAGCGCGGGCGAGTTGGCAAAGACCGGCTCGAGCCAGGTGATCCAGTCGAGCCGATGGCCGGTCTCGCCATCCGGGATGCGCTTGATGCGCGGGCCGATGCTCGCGCTGACGGCGGCGAACACCGCCTCGGCATTCGCCATGGGCACCGATCCCACCAGATAGACCTCGTGACCCGGCATAGCGCTCTCCCTTTGGCGATGGCGGTTTCGCTTATGGCAGAACCCTACTTCCGCACACGCAGCCCGTCGAGCGCGAGAGCCCTCTCGCTTTCGGCGCTCCGGGCGCAATGCTAAGCTGCGCGGCGCAACGGGCGCGAAACGCGTGCCGCTTTTTGGGGGAGGAAATCGTCCATGCGCGCCAAACCGCTCTTCGCGTCTTGGCTCATCGTCATCGCGATCCTCGCTCTCGCGCCGCGAAGCGCCATGGCAGAGGCGATCAAGATCGGGCTTCTCAGGACCGCCGGCAATGGCGGCATCTTCGTCGCTTTGGAGCGCGGCTATTTCGCGGCCGAAGGGCTGACCCCGACGCTCATCTATTTCGAGGCGGCGCAGCCGATCGCGGTGGCCGTGGTTTCGGGCGATATCGATTTCGGCTCGACCGCGCTGACGGGCGGGCTCTACAACCTCGCGGCGCAAGGCAGCTTGCGCGTCATCGCGGCGCAAAGCGCCGATGCACCGACCTTCCAGAACAACACGGTGATCGTCTCGAATCGCGCCTATGCGGCGGGGCTCAAATCCTACCAGGCTCTCGCGGGCCGCTCCGTCGCCATCACCACGGTCGGCTCGTCGCCGCAATACTGCATTGTGCTGCTGTCGGAGAAATTCGGCTTCGACCTCAAGGGCATCCGCTTTCTGCCGGTGCAGACCACGCCAAACGTGGTCTCGGCGGTGAGTGGCGGCCAGGCCGATGCCGGCGTCGGGCCGGCGGCCGCGCTGCTGCCAGCCGTCGCGCGCGGCGATGCCAAGCTCTTGGGCTTCATCGGCGACGTGACACCGTTCCAGCTCGGCGCCGTGTTCGTGTCCACCAAGACCGCGGATCGGCGCGGCGACCTCGTGACGCGCTTCCTCGCCGCCTATCGCAAGGGCGCGCGCGACTATCACGACGCGTTCACCGGTCCCGACGAGACGCACCGCGACGGGCCGAACGCGCCCGCGATCATGGCGATCCTTGCCAAATCGATCGGCCAGACCCCGGAGCAATTGAAGTCCGGCATCTCCTATGTCGATGCCGAGGCGCGGATCGACGCGCGCGACGTGCAGCATCAGATCGACTGGTATCGCTCGCAAGGCCTGCTCAAAAGCGAGCTCAAGGCCGGCGACCTCATCGACAAGCGCTATGCGCTGACCTTGCCGGAGAAGTGAGGGGACGGCGGCGCAACATTCGAGAGCCAGCGCGATGGCGTTGCAGGGCCGCGATAATCGCAGCTTGGCGGGCGTTCCGGCTCGGCTAGACTGCGTCCCCCTGTCACCGGCTTTGGAGCATCTTCGGTATGCAAGAAACGACGGCATCGAGCGCCCGCCAGGCGCGGCTGATCTTGATCGGAACCGCGCTGCTGCTCGCCCTCGGCATGGGGATACGCCAGAGCTACGGGCTCTTCTTGACGCCGGTGACGCGCGACCTCGCGGTGACCGCGGCCGATTTCACCTTCGCGCTCGCGATCCAGAACATCGTCTGGGGTCTCTCGCAGGCCCTTGTCGGCGCGGCCGCCGACCGCTTCGGCCTGCGCCTCACCATGGTGGCGGGCGCCGCGATCTATGTGCTGGGGCTCGGCATCATGGCGGCGGCCCAGGGCGCGCTCGCCCTCATCGTCTCCGGCGGCTTGATCGGCATCGCCCTCTCCTGCACCGCGACCTCCTTGGCGATCACCGCCTGCGCGCGCGCCGTCTCGGAGGAGCGGCGCAGCAAGATGCTCGGCGTCGTCTCCGCCGTCGGCTCGCTCGGCACGCTGGTTGTGCCGCTCACCACCCAGGGGCTGCTCGCGCACCATCCCTGGCAGATCGCGGTATTGTTCTTCGTGGCTCTCGGCGTCGCCATGCTGCCCGCGGCCTTCTGGGCAGGCGGCGCCGACAAGATGCCCGGCCACGGGCCGGCCAAGACCTCGATGCGCACCGTGCTCGGCGCGGCGATGCGCAACCGGCCGTTCCTCGTCATGTCGGGGGCCTATTTCGTCTGCGGCCTCAACCTCGTCTTCTTGACAACGCATCTCCCCGCCTATCTCGCGATCTGCGGCCAGGACCCGATGCTGAGCGCCGAGGCGCTCGCCGTGATCGGCGGTACGAGCGCCGTCGGATCGCTCATGACCGGCTGGCTCGGCAGCAAATATCCCAAGCACGTGCTGCTGGGGTTGCTCTACATCCTGCGCGCGGTGATGTTCGCCGTTTATTTCGCGATGCCGCCGACGCCGGCCAGCACACTGATCTTCGCCGCGACGATGGGCCTCCTCTGGTGGCCAGGCCTCGCGCCGCTGATCGGCGGGCTCGTCGCCGAACTCTTCGGCACGCGCTACATGGCGACCCTGCTGGGCATCTCCTTCGTCGTCCACCAGATCGGTTCCTCGCTCGGCGCCTGGGGCGGCGGCCTGATCTTCGATCTCACTGGCTCCTACGGCCCCGCCTGGCAGATCGGCACGCTGATCGGCTTTGGCGCCGGCGTGGTCCAGATCATCGCCGGCGGGCCGCCGGCGCGGCGCGACGAGGACATCCCCCTGCCTGAAGCAGCGGCGACGTAAGCCCGCGGGCGCGGCGGGCGCTCGCTCACGCGCTCTCGCCCTTCGCGGACAAATCCGATATTCCCCCGCTTTCGGCCGCTCTTCGGCGATGGCGGGCGCCCGCGCCGCGATGAGGCGCTTCACGCTTTCGACCGCGGCAGCGCGACCGGGCTCTTTGTCGCAGGCTGGTGCTTGCCAAGACAGGATACTATAGCTATCGTTAGCAGTTGCTAACAAAACTGCCGCGGGGGAGCAGCAAAGAAGCTGGCAGCGGCATCTTAGAAAAGAAAAGAAAGGGCGCTCCATGACAAACATCGCGGCTACCAACTTCCATGGCGATACGCGCCACATCGTCGCTCGCCTCGAACGCCTCCCCCTTTGTTCCTGGCACTTGAACATGCGGCTCATCATCTGCACCGCATGGTTCTTCGATGCTTTCGATTCGATCGCGATCGCCTATGTGCTGCCGCCGCTGATCGGCATGTGGCACCTCCATGCGGAGCAGATCGGTTCCTTGATCAGCATCGGCTTTGCCGGCCAACTTTTGGGCGCGATCGGATTTGGCTGGATCGCCGAGCGTTGGGGCCGGCGCAATTCAATGCTCGTGACCCTGCTGATCTTTGCTCTCGGGTCCCTCGCTTGCGCTTTCGCGCCCGACTATCGGGTGCTGTGGTGGCTTCGCTTCGTTCAGGGAATTGGCCTTGGCGGCGAGGTACCGCTGATGGCCGCCTATATCAACGAGTTCGCCAAGGCGAAAGGCCGCGGGCGATTCTCGCTCAATGTCCAGGTGCTGTTTGCCATTGGCCTTCTGTTCGTCGCGCTGGCAGGCATCTTTGTCGTTCCTTATCTCGGCTGGCGCTGGATGTTCATCATCGGGGCCATTCCCGCCATCATCAGCTTGCCGCTGCGCAACATGCTGCCCGAATCGCCGCGCTGGCTCGCGAGCCAGGGCCGTTTCGCCGAAGCCGATTCCGCGCTCAAGCGGATCGAAGACATCGCCGCGCGCGAGGGTAAGGCAATTCCCCCGCTGCCAGCGGATCTTCCAGCCGTCGTCGAGGTGAAGCCGCGTATACTCGACCTCTTCAAGGGCATTTATCTGAAGCGCACATTATCGGTCTGGCTGCTCTGGATCGGTGCCTATTTTGTCTCTTACGGCGTCACCGCGTGGATGCCCTCGCTTCTGCGCACCGTCTATCACCTGCCGGTGCAGCTCTCCATCACCTATGGCTTCGTCATCAGCGGCATTGGCCTGTGCGGCTCGTTCCTCGCGATCTATCTGATCGAGGCCATCGGCCGGCGGAAGATGCTGATGCTGAGCTTGGCCGGGTGCTGCATCCCGCTGCTGTCCTTCGCCTTCCTGCCGCAGCTGAGCTCGGGCTGGATCGTCGGCATCGTCGCGGCAGGCTTCTTCTTCCTGACCATGTCGCTGCTCAGCCTTGCGACCTACACGGCGGAGATCTACCCGACGCATTTGCGAGCGCTGGGCGGCGGTATCGCCAGTGCCTGGCAGCGCGGTGCCTCGATGGTCGGCACCTTCGTGGTCGGGTTGATCCTCCCGGTCTGGGGCATCAACGCCGTCTTCGCGATATTCGGCGGCTTCGCGCTGATGGGCGCGCTGGTGGCCTTCTTCTTCGCGGTCGAGACACGAGCGCAAATCCTCGAGCGCGTGTCGCCGGCTTCCGGCTCCGAGCAAGATTTGCCGCTCGCCCCCGGTGACGCTCCGCGTCACGCGGGCACCTCCTCGAGCGGCCATATTATGGGAGCGTAGCGGCTCGCGCGGTTGCGCGCCGACGCGTCCGTACGCCCTCAGCGTGGGGCGGCGCTCATGGTCATCGTGCCAAGGCTCGGCAGCATGGTGCGCGCCTGAAGGTTGAACATGATCCAGATCGAGCCTCCGACGACAATCCCGATAATGAGAATCGTGAATACGAAGGCGAGGACGTTCCACCGCCCTTCGACCGTCCATTCGAGATGCAAAAAACAGCGCAAATGGACGAGGATCTGCAGGATCGCGGCGGCGAAGATCCCGGCGAGCGTCGCAGCCGACGAGACCGGCCGCTCAATGACCAGCGCGAAAGGCAGAGCCGTCAGAACAACCGCAAGCGCAAACCCTGTGAGATAGGCGCGGCGCGATGCGCTGCCGCCATGGCCGGCCGGATCGTGCAGCGCTTGCTCCATTAGACCACTCCCCTCAGATAGACGATGGTGAAAACGCCGATCCAGACGATATCAAGGAAATGCCAGAACATGCCGAGGCGCAGGAGCCGCGAGCGAACCTTCTCGGTCAGCCCTTTGGCCATGATCTGACCCACCATGATCGCGATCCAGAGAAGACCGACGGTGACATGCGTGCCGTGCGTCCCCACCAACGTGAAGAACCCTGACAGGAAGCCGCTGCGGTCGGGACCGTTCCCTGCCGCGACCATCCCGAGGAACTCGTTCAGCTCCATGCCGACGAACGCAAGTCCCAATACGAACGTGACGAGCAGCCACCACGCGACCGCGCGCCTGCCGCCTTTTTGAGCCGCAAGCGAGGCGAAGCCATAGCTCGTGCTGCTGCACAAGAGGCACATGGTCTCGCCGAACGTGTAGGGCAGATCGAAGAGCTGCTTGCCGCTCGGCCCGCCCGCATCGTTGCCGCTCAGCACGACGAAAGTCGCGAAGAGCGCCGCAAACAGGACGCAATCGCTCATGATGTAGATCCAGAATCCGAATGCCGCATCGCTGAGCTCTTGCGCGTGCCCGCCTCCGAGCTTCTGTCCGGGAAACGGTTGGAGGATATCGCTGGCCATGATCGCTTCATTCCGCCGCCGAGGCGGCCCCTGCTGCATGCTCATCGGACTTGTCGAGCTCGACGCCAAACGCCGCGGCGAGGCGCCGGTACCATTTCGTCTCGGTCTCTTCCACGACCGCGGCCGGGATGCGCATCTCGATGTCGTCATTGGCGGTCCGTAGGATGACCGTCGTCAGCAGGCCGAGCGCCGCGGCACCCGCAAGCCACCAGATGTACCAGACCATCGCGAAACCGAACACGAAAGCGAGGATGCCCAGCACGAAGCCTGCCGGCGTGTTGCGTGGCATCTCGATGTCGTGGTAGCTGGCGGGCCGTCGATAGGCGAAGCCGTTCTCCTTTGCGTCGCTGAACGCGTCGATATCGCGCACGACCGGAAGCTGTGCGAAATTATAGACGGGCGGCGGCGACGGCACCGACCATTCGAGCGTGCGGCCGTGCCACGGATCTCCCGTCAGATCGGCGGTTGCCGCACGATCGCGAATGCTCACGACCAGCTGGACGATTTGGCAGACGATGCCGATCAGGATGATCGCGGCGCCGAGCGCGGCAACCTCGAGATAAGGATGCCAAGCCGGGTTCGCGTAGTAATCCATCCGCCGCGGCATGCCCATGAGCCCCAAGACGTAAAGCGGCATGAAAGCCAAGTAAAAGCCGACGAGCCAAGCCCAGAAAGCGCGCTTGCCCCAGCGCTCGTCCAGGCGGAAACCGCATGCCTTGGGGAACCAATAGGCATAGCCCGCGAAATAGCCGAAGAGCGAGCCCGGAATCAGCACGTTGTGGAAGTGCGCGATCAGCGCCTCGCTGTTGTGAAAAACGAAATCGGATGGCGTTACCGCGAGCATCACCCCGCTCATTCCTCCCAAGGTGAAGGTCACGATGAAACCCATTGTCCAGAGCATCGGTGTCGTGAAGCGGATTCGGCCGCGAAACATCGTGAAGAGCCAATTGAAGATTTTGACGCCGGTCGGGATCGCGATAATCATCGTCGCGATGCCGAATACAGCATTGACATCGGCGCTCGCACCCATGGTGAAGAAATGGTGCAGCCACACCGTGAAGGACACGAGCGCGATCGCGATCGTCGCATAGACGAAGGCGGTGTAGCCGAACAGCCGCTTACTCGAGAAAGTGGCGACGACCTCGGAATAAACCCCGAACGCCGGCAGGATCAGAATGTAAACCTCGGGATGGCCCCAGACCCAGAACAGGTTGGTGTACATCATGAGGTTGCCGCCCATCGAGGCGGTGAAGAAGTGCATGCCGAGATAGCGGTCGAGCGTGAGGAGCGCGAGCGTCACGGTCAGCACCGGAAACGCGAAGACGATCATGATGCTGGTGCACAGTGCGTTCCAGGTGAACACCGGCATCCGCATCAGCGTCATGCCCGGCGCGCGCTTTCTGAGTATGGTGACGACGAAATTGATCCCCGTCATCAGCGTGCCGAGGCCGCTGAGTTGCAGGGCCCAGATCCAGTAATCGACGCCGCTTCCGGGGCTGAATCGCAGCTCGCTCAGCGGCGGATAACCGGTCCAGCCGGCCTGGGAAAATTCACCCACTCCGAGCGAGACCATCACCAGCATGGCAGCGGTCACGGTCAGCCATAGGCTGACCGAGTTCATGAACGGAAATGCGACATCGCGGGCGCCGATCTGCAGCGGCACGGCGATGTTCATAAGACCCACCAGGAACGGCATCGCCATGAAGAGGATCATGATCGTGCCGTGCGCCGAGAACACCTGATCGAAATGATGCGGCGGCAGGTAGCCGCGAGCGGCGCCGAAGGCGAAAGCCTGTTGCGAGCGCATCATAATGGCGTCGGAGAAGCCGCGCAGCAGCATCACCAGCGCCAGGATGATGTACATGACGCCGATTTTCTTGTGGTCGACGGATGTCAGCCACTCGGTCCACAGATAGCGCCACTTCCCGAAATAGGTGATGGCGCCGAGCACGACAAGAGCGCCGATCAGCGTGAAGCCGACGGCGCCCATGACGATCGGGTTGTCATAGGGAATCGCGGCGAGCGTCAGTCGGCCCAGCATGTCAGCCTGCTCCATTTTCTGCGGTCAAACCGGACGGTGCACGGTCCGCCGTCATCGTCCTGTGCACGATGCGGGCAAAGAGATGCGGTGCGACGTCGCTGTAAGACCTGACGGGATTGGCGACGCTCGGCTTCTCGAGGCGCCGCAACGCCGCGGCGTCAAGCGCTTGCCCGCCGCGCTTTGCCTGCGCCGCCCATTGCTCGAAGGCTTGAATCGAGACCGCCTTGACCTCGAAGTGCATGGCGGAATAACCGCGGCCGCTGAAATTGTAGTTGAGGCCGGTATAGACTCCCGGCCGATCGGCCATCAGATGAAGTTTCGTGCGCATACCCGGCATCGCGTAGATTTGGGTGCCGAGGCGCGGAATGAAGAACGACGTCATCACCGTCTCGGATGTCAGGCGGAAGCTGACGGGAACATCGGCCGGAATCACGAGCTCGTTGACCGTCGCGATGTGCTGGTCGGGATAAATGAACAGCCATTTCCAGTTGAGCGCGACGACATCGACATCCAGCGGCCGCGCGGCCGATGCCAGCGGCCGATAAGGATTTAGAGCGTGGGTCGACGTCCAGGTCAGATAGCCGAGCGCGCCCACGATGAGCACCGGAACGGTCCAGACCGCGACCTCGATCGCACGCGAAGAGGCCCATCCGGGCGCATAGAAGGCGCGCTTGTTCGAGGCGCGATAGCGCCACGCGAAGAAGAACAGCATCGCGAATACCGGAAGCACGACAATCAACATCAAGGCGAAGGCGGTGAGAAAGATACCTTTCTCTGCCGTTCCGACCGGCCCTGCGGGATGGAGAAGCACCATTTGACCGCTGCAACCGCCGAGGAAGAGCGGCGCGCACGCCGCGCCAAGCCTCAAAACCGCCACTCTCACTCCCGCCGCCCAACCAACAAAGCGCATCCGAAACCGTCCTCACATTCGAGAGCCCGCACGACCAAAAACGAGCGCGAGGACACGAAGCGGAATCGGCGGATATGCGAGAGGCGGGCAACGGTGCGATTGCCGAGCGGCCTTGACTCATAATGACCTTTTCTGCTCCAGCAACGCGCCGGAGGCCAAGAGACGAAAATCGCGCGATGATCGATGATCGAGCTCATCGATCATCGACGCATGCGCGCGTTTCCTTCCCTCACGCGTTATGTAGGTTGCTTGAGCGGCCTACAAAGAAAAAAAGACATTCGGCCGCAGTTGCTAAATGCGATGTAACGAAAGCAGGCAGCAGCGCTGCATATCCGGACAAGTCGAGAGCAAAATAAAAACACCCACTGCCGGCGCGCTCTCGGCCCCTCACCCCTCTCGCAGCGCTCTCTCGATCCGCCGGTCGGGGATGAGCCACATGATCGCGACCAGCGCGTAGAGCGCGATCGAGGCCCAGGGCATGATGAAGGCGAGCGCGATCCCGGCGATGTAGACCACCGGCGAGATCTTGCCCTTGACGTCGCTGCCGAGCGCGTGAGCAAGAACCGAGTGCCGGCCTTGGCGATGCACGATCGCCTTTTGCAGCAGGAAATAGGCGATCGCCGGCAGCAGCAGGCTCGCGCCATAGACTGCGGTCGGGATCGCGGCCGGGAAATTATCGCCGAGCCACCCTGTCGTCGCGGGAACGATCGAGAGCCAGAACAGCAGATGCGCATTGGCCCAGAGGATGAGCCCGTCAACCCGCGTCACCGTGTGCAGGAGATGGTGATGGTTGTTCCAGTAGATCGCGAGATAGACGAAGCTCAGCGCATAGCTCACGAAATTGGGCGCTACCGAAGCGAGCACGCTCCAGCTCGCCCCGTGCGGCAGCCTCAGCTCCAGCACCATGATGGTGATGATGATGGCGATGACGCCATCGCTGAAGGCTGCGAGACGCTCTTTCCCCATAGTCCGTTATCCCCATTCCCCGCGCCAAGTATTCGTCTCGGCAGGTTAGCATCGCCGCCGCGCGGCGGGCAGGAGTTCCCGAGATTGGATGCCCCGGCACCGCGCGTCCTTCGACTGCGCGCTTTGCGCGCGCTCAGGACGAGGTGGATTGAAATGGCATCTTCAATTGATACCAAGATCTTCCTCGTCCTGAGGAGCGTCCTGAGCCTGGCGAAGGGCGCGTCTCGAAGGACACCGGTTCGTAATGCAGCTACAGCGGACGAGACGCGCCGCTAGCGGTGTTCGACGAAATTGATCTCGTTCGGGGGAAGCTGCACCAACCCGCCATTCGACCAATCGCCGCGAATGGTCTCGCCATTGCTCAAGGTGAGGACGCCATAGCCGTCGCGATGGCCGTGCTTGTATCCGCCGGTATAGCGGTCGCCGGGCACGCCATTCTCAAACCATTGCAGCGTGCCCTCGCCCTCCGCAAAGCCCGCTTTGCACGGCCCCGACCAGCGAACGGTTTCATGCGGCTGCGGCGCGGGGTTCCAGACCTTGCATCCGGTTTGCGCATCGGCGATCCAGTGCGGGCGTTCATGGCTCGCAGCCTGAGCGGCGAGCGGCGCGCCCGCGAGGAGACAAGCGGCGATGGCGGCTGCGTAACGGAACTCGGGCGGATATCGGAAGCGCTTCATCGTTTCTCCACTGCTCTGGCGGCGGCCTTGGTTCGACCCCCGGCCGCGCGGGTTTCGCCCCCTCGCCTCGCCGCTCATTCTAGCGCGCGGCCGCGCCCCGGCAACGCCACGCTCGCATCACCTCGCGACGCGGAAGCCGCGCAAATGCTCGCTCTGGACGAGGCGGGCAACGAAGCCCGATTGCTTGATCTCGGCTACGAACGCGGCGATGAAGGCGAGAAATCCGGCCTCGCCCTTGCGGAGGGCGATGCCGACGCGGTTGACGCCGTAAGCATCCTCGAGCACGCGCGCGCCCGGCAGCGTCGCGGCGTAGCTGAGCAGCACGTCGCGCGGACAGGCAAAGGCCTGCGCCCCGCCCGCGCGAAGAATCGCGAACGCCGCGTCGGGCATCTCCGCGCCGATCATCCGCGCGTGCTTCAGTATCGTCGCGAGCGCCAGCGCCGAGGCGTGGCCTTCGATGATCGCGATCGCGATCCCCGGCCGGTCCAGCTCCGCCGCGTTGCGAATGGCCGAGCCCGGCGGCACGAGATAGGCATAGTCGAACTCGAAAATCGCCGGCGAGAAATCGAGCTCCGCGACGCGCGACGGCGTGATGCCGAGAAAGAGGATGTCGCATTCGCCCGCCTTCAGCGCCGCGACCGCGCTCGGCGGCGTCGGATAGCCCAGCATCTCGAGATCAACGCCGAGACGGGCCGCGATGAGCGGCGCGATCTGCTCGGCGGCATGGCCGGTGCCAAGCCCGCGCAGCGCGCCCGTCGCCGCGTCTTGCGCATATTGCGGCAGGAACAGCGCGAGGCGGAGTTTCCCCGATCGCACCAGCGCGCCGATGCGCGCATCGCCGGCCGAAGACGTGTTGGTCATGACCTGCCCCTATGCCCCTCTGCATCCCTCACCCTGTCCCTCTCCGATTTCATGGGAGAGGGGACGCGCGTCTACGCCGCTCTAATCTCTTCCCGGCTCGCGATGCCGAAGCTGCGTCCCCTCGCCCGCGGAGCGGGAGAGGGGTAGGGTGAGGGTCGCAGCGCAACGCGATACGCCCGCCTAGCGCGTCTCTCCTTGAACGACGACCTTCGCCGCGATCAGCGCATCGATCTCGGCCGCGCCGAGCCCCGCTTCGGCCAGCACCTCGCGCGTATTCTCGCCGAGCTTCGGCGGCGCGCGCCGCACCGCGAAATCATAGGCGTTGCTGGCGAAAGGCAGCTTCGGCAAATTGCCGATCTTGCCGCCTTCCATCGGCACGGGCAGCAACTGTCCGGTTTCCTTCAAGTGCGGATCGTCCAGGAGCTGGTCCGGCCGCTGCAGCGGCGCATAGGGCACGCTCGCCGCTTCGAGCTTTTGCTGCAGCTCCGCGCTCCTATAGCGCGCGACCGCCTCGCGGATTTTGGGCAGCATCCATTCCTGCGCCGCGACGCGCTTCTCGTTGGTCGAAAGCCGCTCATCGGCATAGAGCGCCTCGAGCGCGAAGCTCGCGCAAAAGCGCTGCCAATGCGCGTTGGAGGTGACGCCGATGAAGACCTGCGCCCCATCCGCGGTGTCGAAGAGATGGAAAATGCCCCAGCCCATGCGCAGCGACTGGCCGACCTCCGCCATCGGGCGCGAGGGCTGGCCGGTCGCGACCGCGCGCGCCATCCACTGCCCGACCCAGAACACCGTGGTCTCGAACAGGCCCGAGGTGATCATCTGGCCGCGCCCGGTCTCGGCGCGCTGATGGAGCGCCGCGAGAATGCCGATCACGCCGTAGGTCGCGGCGCCGATATCGATGATCGAGGCGCCGGCGCGCAGCGGCCGCCCGGGCGGCCCGGTCATGAAGGCGAGCCCGCCCATCATCTGCGCCAGCTCGTCGAGCGAGGGGCGATGCTCGTAAGGGCCGGGGAGGAATCCCTTGATCGCCATGTGAATGAGGCGCGGGTTCTCGGCGGAGAGCGCGTCGAAGCCGAGGCCCAGCCGGTCGAGCGCGCCGGGCGCGTAATTGTCGAGGCAGACATCGCTCGCCTTGACCAGCGTCAAGAACACCGCCTTGCCAAGCGGCGCTTTCAAATCGATCGCGACGCTGCGCTTGTTGCGGTTGAAGAAATAATAGCCCGAGCCGGCGCCCGGCATGCGCCGCGCCTGATCGCCGCCATCGGGATTCTCGATCTTGATCACGTCGGCGCCGAGATCGGCGAGGATCATCGAGGCCGTGGGCCCGGCGACGATGTGCCCCAGCTCGAGCACGCGAAGGCCGCGAAGCGGCAAGGTGTTCACTGTATCGGCCATAATGCGTTGCGCGTGCTCCAAGAGGTGACGAGGGCGGGCCGCCAAACTGCGCGCCGGAGTTCCGATCGTCAAGAGGGCCGGGCGAGCGCATCGCAAAACTGCGGCTGTCGAGGCCGAAGAGCGCAAGTTAGAGATGCAGCGCGATGGCGGGAAAAGATGGAATTGCCCCTCTCCGCGCGAAGCGGGGAGAGGGAGGGGCCCAATCGCGATAGCGATTGGGAGGGTGAGGTGTTCTCTCCGCGCGACCCACCTCACCCGCTCGCTCCGCTCGCACCCTCTCCCCCCGCAAGCGGGCGGAGAGGGTTTATCTATTGCGGCTCATTCGATCCCATCTCAGCGAGATATGCACTCTCCGCCAGAAAGGCCATTCGCGCGGTGGCCCGCCTGCCTTGCAATGAATGCGCACGCCGATAGACTTGGGGCAACGCGGCGAGAACAACGGGAGGGCGTTCTCTCATGGCGACAGCGAGACTCAGCGGAAAATCCGTCGGCCAAGGGGTGCGGCGCGTCGACGGCGGCGCCAAGGTGACCGGCCGCGCCCGCTATGCCGGCGATGTCGATCTGCCGGGCATGCTCACCGGCCGCGCTCTGCGCAGCCCGCATCCCTTCGCGCGCATCGTTTCGATCGATGTGGCAAAGGCCAAGGCCTTGCCCGGCGTCCACGCGGTGCTGACCGGCGCCGATGTGCCCGAGACCCGCTATGGCCGCATGTGCAAGGACATCCCGGTGCTCGCCCAAGGCGTCGCCCGCTTCGTCGGCGAGAAACTGGCGGCGGTTGCGGCCGAGACCGCCGAGATCGCGGAAGCGGCGCTCGAGCTGATCGAGGTCGACTACGCCGAGCTGCCGGCGGTCTTCACCGCCGAGGAGGCGATGAAGCAAGGCGCGCCGATCATCCATCCGGAGAAGGTCGAGGTCTTCCCCGGCGCCGCGGCCGGCGTCCATGGCGAGCTTGCCATGTTTCCGCCGATCCCCAACGTGATCTCGCGCCTCATTCTGCGCCATGGCGACACGGCGGCTGCCTTCGCCGCCGCGCACAAAATCTTCGCGCACAGCTTTGCGACGCCCGCGGTGCATCAAGGCTATATCGAGCCGCATACCTGCCTCGTTGCGATCGGCGCCGACGGGCTCGTCGATGTCTGGATCGCGAATAAGGGCCCGCATATCGCGCGCCAGCACATGGCCGCCGCGATCGGCCTCGCCGAAAGCCGCATCCGCTTCAACCCGGTGACCATCGGCGGCGATTTCGGCGGCAAGGGCTCGCTGATGGACGCCCTTCTCTGCTATCACTTGGCGCTCGCCGCCAAGCGGCCGGTCAAGATGGTGATGAACTCCTTCGAGGAGCTGACCGCGGGGAATCCGCGCCATTCCTCCCGCATCGCGCTGCGCTCCGCCCTCGACCGCGATGCGAGGCTCCAGGCGATCGAGGCGCGCATCGTCTTCAACGCCGGCGCCTATGCCGGCTTCGTTCCGGTGCCGACCTTGCACGGCTATGGCGAGCTCGCCGGCACCTATCGCGT
>DATEKH010000108.1:0-16161 GCA_035277525.1 Allostellaceae bacterium | reverse complement strand
CAGCGTGGCCGCGAGGTTGCAGATCTTTTGGTCCGGCATCCGAACGAAGGTCGCTCCACGCCGCTCGACAAGCGCCATCCCCGGCCAGATGAAAATACCCTCCGCGGTGCAGAGAAGTGTCGAAGGTTCTTCGCTCATCGCCTCTCACACCGCGGTCTCGGGGATCGGCACGTAGGGGAAACCCCGGAACCGCGCCGTGTTCGCGAATTTGGCGCAGCCATTGGGGCCGAGCGTCTTGTCGCATCCCGGATAGATCGTGAAGGCATCGCCCGCTGCAGGGACCTGCGGAAAGGGCGCGAGCAGAGCGATCACGCCCGGCGTGCCCGAAACCCAGGATTTGACCGAGCGCGACAGTCCCGCATTGGCGCCGCTCGTGAAGCCGAGCTTGCCCTGATCGAAATAGCCGCCCGGCTGCGCGAGCGCGGCATTGACGAGATGCGCGGTCGAGCCCGCGGCGGCGGTGCCGCCGACCGCATAAGCCGCGAGGCCGACGCCGCAGCTCGCATCGCCCAGCGAATTGACGCAGCCGGGCTGCCACAAATTGCGCGGCAGCTGCTGGTTCAAGAGCTCGAGATGCGAATTGATCGTGAAGGTCGCGACCGCACGCCCGAGATCGATCTCGGCCACCCGTCCGGCGAACAGCACCACCGTGCCAACCGAGGTGTCGCCATAGACGCTCATGAAGGCGCGCTCGAGCGTCAGCTCCGCGCCATCGAACGCGCCCTGGACGCAGGCGGCCAGGAAGGGCTGGCCGTTCACGAGATCACCGGTTTGCGGCAACACATCGAAGACGAGCGTGTCGACGGCGACGCCGATCTTCCAATGACACTTGGCCTTGTTGTCCTTGCGGTCGATGCGCGGACCTTGCGCGCTGAAGCGATTGCCGCTCACGGTGATGTCGCGATCGCCCGCGCAATAGCGCAGCACCCCGCCGCCGACGAGCGTGAAGGTGTAGAGATCCGCCGCGTAAAACTGCCGGCTCGCGAGGAGCGTCTGGAGCGCGGATGATGCGGGCTTCATGAGGAGCTTTCAGCTGTCAGCTATCGGCTATCAGCTATTGGCTCGAGCTGAGAGCTGAGAGCTGACAGCTCATTTGAGGCTTACAAATTCGATCTTCTTGAGCTGGTAGAGCGCGGCCATGAATTTCTCGAAATCGAGCTGGTCTGCGGCGAAGCGGCAGGGAAAGTAGAAGGTGAAATCCGCGGTGATCGCGACGCCCGCGCCGGGCGGCGCGTTGAAGACGAGCGTGCCCGGAAGCGCCGCGCCCCAGAGATTGACAGTATAAGCGCCTGCGCTCTGCGCCACGCCGTTCAAATAGACCGCGCTCACCACATTCGGCGCGAGCACCGGCTCGGCATAGCCGCCAAAGCCCCGCACCAGTTGAAAGCTCGTCGTCGCGCCGTCGCCCGTGGCGATTTCCTGGCTGCTCGCCCGATTGTCATCGGGATCGGCGTAGAGAAAACTGTCGAGGGCGCCTTGGCGCAGATTGAAGAAGCCCGCGAGCGCGGCGAATTCGCCATAGGCCGCGCCGGCGAAATCGCCCTGGCGCAGAAAATCATAGCTCAGCGCCCAGAGATGGCGCGGATAGGACCAATCGGCAATCCGCGTCTCCTTGCCGCTGATCGATTCCTGCGTGCGCGTCTTCCAGATCTCGCTGCGCGTCACGGTCCAGCCGAGCCCGGCGAGCGAGGGAAAGACGGCGCTCGACATGCTTCCCGCTCCCGACCCTTAGACAGCCTTGCGCAAGGCCGGGTTGCCGTTGCGCATCTCGCGCGCGAGGCTCTTGGCGATGAGCGGCGCGTTGTTCATGAGGAACTGCGCGCCCGATTGCGTATCGATCGCCTGGATGGTGATCGCATAGCTCGCGCCGCCCGAAGCGCCGCCCGAAAAGAAATCGCGCATTGGCTGGGCAACGGCGGCGGGGATGATCGATTCCTGCTTGTGCACCAGGGCGAGCGTGTCGGCCGGCACGTTCCACGCCCCGCCGGCAGCGGAGAAAAGACCGGCGCCAAGGCCGGTCGCCCAACCCATGGTCGTTGCGTAAGTCTCCGCGGCAACTTCGGGCGCAAGCGCCGGGCCGATGTAGGGAATGGCGGAGATCGCCGCCATCGCGCCGGCCGCTGCGACGGCCGCGTCCACCTCGATCTGCCCGAAGGCGCGAAGGACGGCGAGCTTTGCGGCTGCCGCTTCGATCGCCGCGCGCGCAGCGTTGTTCGTCGCGGTTCCATCGGTTTTTGCGGTCTCGAGACCCAGCCATTTCAGCAACATGTTGCCGATAAGACCGAGAAAACCGGATTCCGATTGCTCCTCCGCCCCCTGGCGGGTTTGGGTGCCGGACTTGGTTGCCGCGGTCATGCCGAGTTCCTTGCCGACCCAGGTCGCGAGTTGCTTGTCGGCGACCCCGACCATCTCGCTCACCGCCATCTGCCCGAGCCGCTTCACCGCCTTTTGCCAAGTGGTGGTGCCGAGGATCATGCCCGAGATCGACTGATCGAAAGCGTGCTGCAGCGGCTTGAAGGCGTTGGTCCAATCCTCGGTTTTCCGCTTGCTCTTCTCGGCAGCAGAGGTCGCCGACGCGCCGAGCCTCTGGCAGGCGGCGCCCGCCCGCTGCATCGCCGACTCCAATTGCGTGGTATCGGCGGTGATCTCGACCTCGATATGATCGTCGGCCATTAGAGCATGATCTCCTGGGATTGAAGTGCCTGCGCCGAGGGGCTTTTGCGTTGTGAGTAGGAGAAGGGCGAAGCACGTAGCGGGACTACGGGCGAGCCCTTCGACGCACGCACCGGCGCAAAAGCCCCCGGCCCGCCGGGTTGCGCGCGGGCGGACGCCCGCGGCGTCGCCGCGCTCGACCGTATGGCCCGATACGCTCTTCGCGCGGCTCCTGGCGGATCGCCTCGCCCGCGCGCAACGCAGACGATTCCATCCCAGGAGATCATGCTCTAGTTCCTACCCTTGGCGGAGAGAATTCCATTGGGCGCGAGCGCGGCGAGCGCGGCGAAATCCTCGGCCCGGCGCTTCTCTGGCACACCGAGCGCCGCGGCGATGAGCAGATGCAGCGGCGGGTGCGCGCGCCAGTAATCGAGGAGTTCCTGCACCTGTCGCAGCGTCATGGCGTCGATCTGCGGCCAGGTGTAGCCGCAGGCGCTGGCTAGGAGGCCGTAGAGCTCGCCCCAGCCGACGCCGGCGCTTCCCCCGGTTGCGCCTCCTGTTGCACGAGGCCGGAGAGCCGCGCGATCGCATCGACCGCGGCGATCAGCTCGGCGGGAAGCATCTCCCAACCGAGCAGCGTCGCGCGCGTGATCTCGGGTGCATCGCGCGACAGCGCCGCGGCGAGAATGTCGATCGCGGCGTCGACCGCCTCTTCGCGCGCGAGCCCCGCCGCGCGGGCAAAGGCAGGCAAGATGACGCGCAGCTGCCCAAGCGTCAGCGGACGCAGCGTAAAGCTTCTCCCCGCGAGCGTGATCGGCGTCATCACGACACCTCGGCGAAGGACCATTGCAGCACGTTGCCGGCCGCGTTGGCGAAAATGTCGAAATCGAGCTCGGGAATGACGAAGTCCTCGAGCTTCGTTGCGAAGGTGAGCTTCGAGGAGACGCAGTTGAAGAGCTTCACATTGACCGGCTTGCCCTGAAAGCTCGTATAGAGCTGCGCCTGGAACGTCGGCGTCGTGCCGAGGAGCGGATTGGCAAGCGTCAGCTGCTGGCCGGAGCCGGAAACCGCATAGGTGTATGAAATCAGCACGCCCGCGCCGGCATCCGCCGAGTTGAAGCTGTAGACGCCGGCCGCGACGCTGTACTGGCCGGCGGCCGGCGCGCTCGCGACCTTGGCGAGCGGCGAGCCGCTCGCCGCATAGACCACGCCGCAATCATCCTGCCACTGGGCGGCGTTGGTGACGCTGACGGTGAAGGGCGTCGAGGCCGGCACGCTTTGCGTTTCGCCGAAGGCGGTGGCGAGCTGGCCCGCGACGAGGCTCGCGCCGAAGAACAAATTGTTGAAGGCGAGGCCCGAGACCCGCGCCATCTTGGCCTTGCCCGAGGCCTTGCCCTGGCCGCGTGCGATCGCGACCGGGAACTGATATTGGCCGTAGAGCTCTTTCGCCGTGAATTGCAGATCGAGCTGCACCTCCTGGACGAGGCCGAAATTGATCGGCGTCGCATTGGCGATGTCGGTGCGCGTGCCGATGAGCACGCCCGAGCCGAAGGAAAACATGTGAGGGAACCTCCTGTTGAAAGCTCAGCCGCTGACGAGAATTTCGACCGGCACGATGGCGACGGATTGGCCGCCCAGCACGCCTTCATCGGTCGTGATGCGGCCCGCGATCCAGCAATGCTGCACGAGCCCGCCGAGCGTCTGCACATGGCTCGCCGGATCGGGCGCGAGCGCCGCCTCGAGCGCATCGAGCAGCGGGTTCATCACCGTCGCGGGCGGCGTTGCCTCGTCGGGCGCTTGCGCGTAGAGATAGAGATCGACCGAGGCGCGCCACTTGACCGGCAAGGGCCGGCGCTCCTCCGCCGCCTCGCTCTTTTGGATCATGAAGAGCGCCGGCTGCTCCACCGCGCCGACATCGCTCCAATGCCTGAGGCGCCGGCTCGCCGTAACGAAGGGCGCGGCGCTTTGGACCAGCGCGAAGAGCGCCGCATAGACCGGCTCGCGAATCATGGCGCGATCGCTTGCGCCACAGCCTCGCCGAGCCGGGCGACCGCTTGCGGCTCGAACTCGGCAAGCGCCGAGCGCAGAAAGGAATGTGGCGGCAAGGTGACGGCGGGACGGCTCGCCCGCTTGGCAAACACCGTCTGGCCGCCAACCACGAAAGCGAGCGATTTCGCGTTCTTGGCCGCGATCAATTGCGCCGGGATCGAGGCGCCGAATTCGAGCGCCGCGCCATAGGGCGCCGCGCCGAGATCGATGCCCGCTGCGGCGGAAGTTTCCTCAGCCGCGGCAAAGAGGCTCGCGGCGAGCGCGCCGCTGCGGCTCGTGACGACGCCGCCGTCGAGCTTGGCGCTGACGCTGTTCTGCAATTCCGCCGCGAGGTCGGCGAAGGCGGAGCCGAGCGCCGCCTTGAGCGCCGCCGGTATCTGCGCGAAGCGTAGCGAGAGCCCATCGGCATCGAGTGCAATCCCGAGCCCGCTCACAGCGGCACCACGTTGCGGTATTGGTCCAGCACAGTCGCGACATCGGCCGGCATGTCCTTTTGCTGGAACGAGATCACCTCGCCCGCGACGCTTTTCGAGGCCTGGCCGATGCGGTCGCGCTCCTTGTAGCGCAGGAGGGTCAGGGCGATGCAGGCCTGCTCGATCTCGGGCGGGGTCGCCGCAAAGCCGGCGCTGTATTGGACGACCACGTTGCGCACGCCCTTCATGAAGCGGAAGCCCGCGAGATAGATCGAGCTGTCGTCGAACATGAAGCCCGATTGATTGGGCGGCGGACCCGCGGCCGGGATCGCGGCGCCGTCGATTGTCACCGAGGAGACGGCAACGACCGGCCGGTTACGCAGGAAAAGCCTTATCCCGCCGCTGCCGCTGCGCGTGTCGGTGTAATCGGCGACGGCGATGCTGCGGTTGAGCCAGGTTTGAATGAACTGGCTCGAGGCGGTGATGAGCCGCTGGAGCAGCGCGTCATCCGCCGTCACCGTCAAAGGCGGCGAGAGATACGCCTTCACATTGGCGAGCGTGGTGAGATCGCCGGTGGCCATGGGGGTCTCGTTCGTTGTGGATGCGTGTGAGAAGCTGTCAGCGATCAGCTCTCAGCTATCAGCCAATCGATGGCTTAAGCTGAAAGCTGAAAGCTGACAGCTGAGAGCTTCAAGCTTCACCCATTGCCGATATTCGTGATCGCGCCGAAGGCGAAGGGCGCGTAGTTCTGCAGCACCTCGTCGGCATAGACGCCGTATTCGTAGCGCCGCGCGCGCAGTGGCCACTCGATCTGGTAATACTCGCTGCGCGTCCGGATCTGGACCGTGTTGGGCACGTTGGAGAGCGGATAGGGCAAGGTCTTCGAGAAGAACAGCACCGTGCCCGGCGGCATGTTCGGGTGCAGCTTGATCGGAATCTCGACCGCGCCCGAGAGGCTGAACTTGTTCAAGTAGCTCCGCACCATCATGCCGCCCAGCACCGCGCCCTGATCGGCGCTGAAGACGAAGCGCGTCGCGGTGTTCGTGCCGCCCTGCAGGATCTTCTTGTGGAGATTCAGCATCTCCTGCGAGGAGACATAGATCGTCGTCGGCGAGAGGCGGTAATTGTCCCAGAAGGCTTTGAGCGCCGCGTCGAATTCGACGATGCCGCCCTCGCTGTCGGCGGTGAGCGGCGTTCCCGTGCCGGCCGTGCCCGTCGGCTGCGCCGCGAAATAGGCGTTGAGGCTGGCATTGAAGGCCTGCGTCAGCAGCCCGTCGAAGACCAGCGCGTTCTGGCTGTTGTCGGCCGCGGGCAGCGATGCGGCCGTCTGCGTGCCGGCGGCGTTCGCCGCGATGCCGACGGAGTTGATGCTGGTGATCGCGCCCAGCACTTCAGCGCCCGACGCACCCCAGAACCAGGCATAGCCGACGGCGCCGCGCGTTTGCGCGACCGTGGCCGCGACCGAGCCATTTGGTCCCGTCACCGCCACCGTGGCGTTCGAGGATTTGCGCGCCGAGCCGCCGCCGAAATTGTCGGTCGAGCCGTCGGCGTTGGTGCGGTTGATCTGCGCCGGGATGCCGCCCGCGACCGAGGCGTTGATGAAGCCGTCGAGGGTCAAGGCGACGCAGATGACGCTCACCGTGCCGCTCGCGAGCGAGCCGCCCGAGGATGAGGCCGCGAGGCTCGGCGTCGCCGTGGTGCCGAGCGCGAGGCCCGCATTGCCGCCGAGGATGATCTGCTCTTCCTGCAGCATCAGGGATTCGAGCAAGGTCTGCGCCGCGACCGCGCGCAGATCGTCAAAGCCCTGGCCGGCATAGACGGCCTCGAAATCGACATTCGCCTCGAGGCCGATGCCTTTGTAGACGGCGTTGTAGTCCTGGGTCGTCACGGCGATGAGGCCGCCGCGATTGCCCGCCGAGATGCCGGCGCGCACCGACGAGGTGTTGATGCCGGTGATCGCCCGCCAATTGGCCTGGATGCCGCCTCGGCCGGTGACGCGCGGAATGTCGTTGCGCAAGGGCGTCAAGACCGGGAAGAGCAGCTTCGCTCCGGGCTCGAGATCGTAAAACGTGAGGCCCGAAGTGGCGGAGCCGCTTTGCCCGAAGGTGCCCTTGGCGAGGAGGGCGGCGAAGAGCGGATCGGTGATCGGCGATTTCTGCGCTTCCTTGAAGGCGGCAAGCGTGTTGGCGGATTGGATGGTCATGGGGAGCTCCTGGGGTGAGTGATTGAGTGGGATAAAAACCATCGTCGTCCCCGCGCCCTTCGACGAACTCAGGAGCGGGGACCCAGGAAGACAACTCGGCGTTTCCCTGGATTCCCGCTTCCGCGGGAATGACAACCTAATTGTCTGACGGCGTGAGAAGCCTCAGCCGATACCGAGACGCACCGGGTTGCGATGCGCCTTCTTGATCGCATCGAGCGCGGTCTTGGGCGCGTCGTCCTCGACCGGGGCACGGCCGTCTTCGGCCTTCTCCACGGCGCGCGCCGCGAGATATTTCGGCGCCGCCGGCTCCGCGGCGAGACGCTGCAACAGCCGCCCCTGCTCTTCGACGGTCTTGGCGAGCGCGCTCATGCGCTCTGCGATGCCCGCGACCTTGGCGAGGATGGCGTTGCGACCGCCCGCTTTGAGAACCGCGGTCATCGCGTCACTCCCCTCCTCGCCGCCCGCTTCGGCATCGTCCGCGTCCGGCTCGTCATCGGCGCCTGACGCCGCGCCGTTGCAGGATGCGCCGAGCTCGACCGCCGTATCGTGCATGCGCTGGATGCGCTCGAGATCGGCCTTCGAATTGCGCGCGCCGACCTTGACGGCCGGATCGCCCCATACCTTGAAGGCATCGATCATCGCCTCGGGATTGGCCGGGCGATCGACCAGGCTGATCTCGTTGAGCTCGACGCCGGTGATGAGCGTGCGGTCGGCCGTGTCGCGCTGCGTCACCCGCCCGCCGATCGAGAACCCCTTGTAGACGCCTTCCTTGACCTTGGCCCAGGCCTCGTCATCGACGACCTTGGCTTTGAGATAAAGGCCCTTCTCGTCGAACTCGGCCTCCTTGGCGACGCCCACGGCCGAGAGCTGGTGCATCTCGCGGATATTGGCAAAGCGCATATAGCGCGGCAGCGCCGCTTCGATCGCCTCGCGCTTCACCACCTCGCCATGCGCGTCGAGCGCCTCGGTGGTGGCATAGCCATAGACGAGCCGCTGCTCGTCGTCGACCTTGGCGATCGGTACGAAAATCTTCATGTGCTCCTCTCTTGGATAGGGATGGATGCGGAAACAAAAAGGGCGCCCGAAGGCGCCCCGATGATGAGTCGGTGAGCAGCTTCCGCTGCACGGTCGAGCTGTGCGGTTAGCTCTCTGTCAGAGATGCTCCTCGACGAGCTGCTTTACCCAAAGCTGCAGCGGCGCGAGGCCCTCCGACAGCGCCGTGTCCTGCGCCGTCTCCGCGGTCGCGCGGTTGACCTGCGAGATCAAGGCCGAGGGCGGGATCGAGAAAGCAAAGCAGACGATTCGCGCGAGCCATTCATCGAATACATCCTTCATCGCCGGCTCGCGCGTCGGGATGAAGGTCTTGGCGACGCCCGTGAGCTTGTCGAACGGCGGGCACGAACTTTGCGTGCCGGCGCTCCGCCGTGTCGCCGGCGTTGAGCGCGTCCCAATAGGATTGGAATTGCCTGATCTGGTCCGGATTCCAACTGTCGGGCACGCCGATCAGCGCCTCGGGGATGTTGCCCTCGGTGTAGTACTGGAGCTGATAGATCTGCCGGCGCAGCGCGGTAAATCAGGTCGGCTTTAGTTGAGACCCGCGATTATTTTGTCCAAATGATGTAGCTCTCGCGATCAAAAGCCGAGACATAAAGCTCTTGGGTATTGGCCGCCAATTCGTGCATGAGCTGGTCGTCGATCGTCAGATCGGCAGGAAGCTTTTCCGCCGCTAACGGATACCGCACGTAGGCCGCTACAGAGAGAAAGCTCGATACCGTCTGCATCGCTTGGTCGATTGTCTCGTCGCTGGCCTCGCCGCCTTTGACGACATACGAGACGAACTCGTGATGAAAGAATTTCGGGTGGGTCCCCTCCATAACGGCCTTGTCGCCCTTTCGCCCTGCCCAGGCATCTTCGAAGATAAGGACGCTGTTCGGATCGGCACTACACAATGCCATCATTCGATTTCTGATCCACGCATCTGGCGGCCGAGTGGACGTGAGGCCGCCCCAATCGAATTGCAATGCACGCGCCAAAGTCGTGCCTTCAGGCACGAGCGCGAATACCTTGCCGCCCGTAAAGGCGGAACGAAGCACTTCTTGGCAGAAGCTCGTGCCGCGTTCGAAATGGTGGCGAATGTAATCGAAGCCCGCCTGACCCAACTCGACTTCAGTCAGTGGCACAATCGGGGGCTTGAATGTCATTACACAGGCAACGCCTCAGATCACGGATAAAGTTCTTTGATGAGTTCTTTAGCAGCGATGCGGACTTTTTCCCAATCCGGGTCGTCGATCACTTCATGCTCATCGAGCCTGCCCTTGTGCTGGCGCGAGAATGCTTTCAACAAACGGGCAAACCGCAAACATGCTGCTCTTTGGGCGTCGGAAATTTGAAGATAAGGCGCTTGAGAGCCCTCCTCGAAACCATAGGTGTCGAGCAACATACATATCATCTCTGTCGGCGATGATACTTCGGGGCTGCGATTGAACCATGCCCGCTCCTGGTAATCCCTATCTGCTATTCGGTCGAGCTCGTACTTGATGATTTCCAACCATCGCTCGGTCGTTATGGGTGGGATTGTCGTCATCTGGTCACCTTTGGTCGAACCGATAATTCTGAAGCGGGATATGCACTTCGGGTCGATTCCCACCTTGAACCCGCGTGCCGTCTGTGGTCAGGAACTTTCCACTCTTTTGGTCGATGACATAAGGACTGCGTTGCGAAGGATTGGATCTCTGTGGGTCTCCCGGCATGATCCGGACGTTATCATATTGCGGATCGGCTGGGTTGCCATAAAGAACACCACCCTCTTCATCGCGAGCTTGTGTTGCAATCCAGTCTTTTGGGATGCGGACATATCCGCGGAGTGCGGCATTGACCCGGGCCGTCGCCTGAGCATCATTGGCGGCGATCAATCCGAGCCTTCGATCGGCCTCGGCTTGGGATATGACGCCGTTTGCAACTTGCCGAGACAGCACGAGTCGCGCGGTCGGTAAGCCAAGCGGCAAAGGTATCTCGTCCTGAGCGATCTGTGTACCGCTGGCATCACTTGCGATGCCGGTGTCGTCGGCGGCGACCTGGCTCGGCGCATTGCCGCTATCCTCGCCTCGCGGTGCGAATTGACCGCCGTGCTCACCCGGCCCGTAATGGTTCGGGTTGAAGCGCAGCAGCTTCTCGCTGTTCGGTGTCGCTGAGGCGGGGTTGTCGGACGGCGCCTTCGGCCCCGCCGGGAGATCGCCGCCCGAGACGGGCGCGAGGCCCAGCTCCGCGCGCACCTCGTTGACGCTCTTGATCCCGGCCGCGACATAGGACGCGGCGATCCGTGCCACGTCGGAGGGATCGACCGCGCGGTCTTCGTCCCAGGCGAATTCCAGATCGGGCGCTTGGAACTCGCTCGCGATCACCTGATCGACGAGTTGCTTCACCCAGCTCTGCAGCGGCGCGAGGCCCTCCGACAGCGCCGTGTCCTGCGCCGTCTCCGCGGTCGCGCGGTTGACCTGCGAGATCAAGGCCGAGGGCGGGATCGAGAAAGCAAAGCAGATGACGCGCGCGAGCCACTCATCGAACACATCCTTCATCGCCGGCTCGCGCGTCGGGATGAAGGTCTTGGCGACGCCCCCGGGGACGAACTTCGCGTGCCGGCGCTCCGCCGTGTCGCCGGCGTTGAGCGCGTCCCAATAGGATTGGAATTGCCTTATCTGATCCGGATTCCAGCTGTCGGGCACGCCGATCAGCGCCTCGGGAATGTTGCCCTCGGTGTAATATTGAAGCTGATAGATCTGCCGGCGCAGCGCGATGTTGATCGACATCTGCACCTGCTCGACCGGCGAGAAGCCGTAAGCCTTGTGGGCGCGGCGATTGCGCGGCGCATAGATCAGCTCGTCCGCGGTGTAATCGACCGCCGGCACGCCTTTGAGAATCTGCTGATAGGCCGGCGCGGGCGGCGCCGGCGTGCGGCCCCACGGGTCGATCAGCCGCTTGATCGTCGCGCCATCGAGCACCTCGAGCGCCCAAAGCGCGCCGCCGCGCGTGCGCCGCAGATAGAGCGTCGGCGCGTCGATCACCAACAGGTCTTCCAAGAGCATCCGGAGCCAAGACGCCCAGGCACGATGCTGGTCCGGCCGCGCGAAGAAACCCGCGAGTGCGGCGATGCGCGCGGCGTCCGGGGCCTGCGCAGCAAGACCCGCGCGCTTGCGGATATGCCAGGTCAGGCGCTCGACCTGGTCCTTGCGCGTCTCGATCACGCAGCGCAAGAGGTCATAGCTGTCGGCGAGCCCGCGCAGCTCGGCAAAGCCGGTCGGCTCGTAATTGCGCGGCGTGATCGCGAGGTTGAAGCCGAAGGGATAGTCGAATTGCCGGCCAGCGACATCCTGCGGCGCGGCGGGCGGCAGCGGCGCTTGCGGCCCGAACCAGCTCGCCGCCTCGCCTCCGGACACGGCATAGCCGATCCCGCGCGCCAGCCGCGCGATGAAGCCTTCCTGCATCCTGTGCTCCGGAACGATGAAATGCGGCGGGTGCGCGCTCAAACGCGCGCGGCGGCGAGCTGCCGGTAGTAATCGATGAGCCCGCTCTGGCGCTCGACCATCAGCTCGGTCAGCGCCCAGACGAGGGCATCGAGCCGGTCGGGCGAGGCGTTGCCCGCCGCGCCGGCGAAGACGCACATCTGATCCTCGAGCGCCGGGAAAGCGCCGAGATGGTGAACCCGGCCTTGCTCGTAAAGCGCGGCGACCGGCTCGGCGCGCAGCATCTTGCCACGCGAGGCGTGGACGGGCTTGTAAGGAACCGAGGCATCGAGCATCCGCAGCGTCGCTTCGACCATCTCGCCGCCATTGTTGACTTCGGCGACGATGCGGTCGGCGCGCTGCGCGTGAAACGCTGCGATCGCCCGCGCCGCCCAGTCATGCGGCCTGAGTCGCCCCGAGTGGTCGTCGAGCACATAGCCGTGTCCGTCCTCGCCCAGCCCCGCGACCACGATGCCGGTCTCATCGGCGCCCGCCGCGCTCGATGCCGCCGGATCGATGGCGACGACCACGCGGCGCAACGCCGGCGCCGACGCGACCCGCGCGCGCTCGATCGAATCCCGCGACCACAGCGCGCCCGGCACGTCTTCGAGCAGCTCGGCTTCGAGCTCTTGCCGCCCGAGCCGCGTGCCTTCGTATTGCGCGAGGATCGCCTTGAGGAAAGCCGGCGCGAGATTGTCGGCGTTGTCCTTTGTGCTGCCGCGCGTCACGACGCAATCGGGCGTCGCCAGCAGCGCGCGGATCAAGGGCACGGGCTTTGGCGTCGTCGTCGCGACGACGCGCGGCGTTGCGCCGAGCCGCAGGCCCATCATCAGCATGTCCCAGGCCATGGGATAGCGCCACGCGGCCAGCTCGTCGCACCAGGCGAGATCGAATTGCGGGCCGCGCAAGCGCTCGGGCTCGTCGGCGGAGAACAGCGTCGCCATCGCGCCGCCGGGCCAGGTGAGGCGGCGCTTGGAGGGCTCGTAGAGCGGGCGCTCTTTCGCCGGCGCGATCGCGAGCAAGCCGCTCTCGCCTTCGACCATGACGTCGCGCGCATCGGCCGCCGTGGGCGCGACCAGCGCGACGCGCTTCGCCGCGCCGCGCATCACTTCCTCGCGCACGAATTCGGCGCCGCTACGCGTCTTGCCGAAGCCGCGCCCGGCAAGCAGCAGCCAGATTCGCCATGCGCCTTGGGGCGGCAATTGCGAGGGCCGCGCCCAGAGCTTCCAGTCGTAACAGACTTCGAGCGCGCCCTCGCGCTCCAAAGCGGCGATATGCGCCTCGCGCTCGCCGTCGGCAAGACGCGCAAAGGCGGCGATTGCGGGCTCGTCCATCGCCGCCCCTTGCGCTTTGCTGACCCGAGAAACAGCAAAGCCGCCCGAAGGCGGCCCATCAAGAACCCGGCGGCTCGCACCGGGCAAAATATCAGTATGCGCTTTTCATAGCATATCTGTCCGGACGGCGACGTTACACTTTACAACCCCAGCCGCTATCCTTAGTATAGGGACATAAGGAGTTTTTGCTATGTCCCAGTCCGTTTTGAACGCCAGCCACTTCCACAACGAAGAAGCCGCCTTCGCCTATGTCGAGGCTCACCTTTGGCCGCATGGTCCGGTTTGCCCGCATTGCGGCAATGTCGATCCCAAGCGGATCGGCAGGCTTCAGGGCAAGTCGAGCCGTCCAGGGCTGCGGAAGTGCTATGCGTGCCGCAAGGCTTTCACCGTGCGGATCGGCTCGATCTTTGAGGATAGCCATTTCCCGCTGCGGTATTGGCTCCAAGCCATTCATCTGATCGTGTCGAGCAAGAAGGGCATTAGCACTCGGCAGATACAGCGCACCTTTAATTGCTCGATGAAAACCGCATGGTTCCTCACCCATCGTGTTCGCGAGATCATGAAGCGCGACGATAGCTCGTCCGAGCCGATGGGCGGCGAAGGCATGTTCCTTGAAGCCGATCTAACCTATGTCGGCCGCAAGCCGGGGACCAAAGTTCGTCGCGGCACCGGCCACGTAAATCCCGTCTTTGCGCTCGTTGAGCGTGACGGCAAGGCGCGCTCGTTCCATATGCCGAACGTACGCGGGGACACTCTGCGCGCAACTCTCGGGCAACACGCTTCGCCATTGTCTCATTTCCGGACTGACGAAGCGCCAACCTTTACCAGTATCGGTTGGAATTTTGCGAGCCACGAAACCGTCAATCATAGCCGCGACGAATACGTGCGCGGCGACGCTCATACCAACACTGTTGAAGGCTTCTTCTCAATTTTGAAGCGCGGCGTATACGGCGTTTATCAGCACGTTTCAGAGGCGCATTTGCAGCGCTATCTGACCGAGTTTGATTTTCGATATAGCAACCGCGAGAAGCTTGGCGTGAACGACACTGAGCGCGCGTCTCTCGCGCTCAGGGGCGCCAAGGGCCATCGCCTCACTTATGAAACGACTGGTCGCGGACGGGGAGAAGAAGCGCGGGCGGGCTGACCGGCATCGAAAGCGTAACAGGCGACTCCAACCTAGTGACGAGTCTGGCCAGCTAAATCTGCCTCTTCGATTCCTTTTAGAATCCGACTCGCCTCAAACTTGAAAGGAAATATTATTACCTATGTGCTATAATAATAGCCTTGACAAATACCCCTATTTGTTGTTTGGAGGGCGTCATGGCACCGGGCCACGTATATAGATTGGAGCTTCTGTTCGACCGACGGGAAGACGGCTACTTCCACGTCCATAGCCCCGCCTTGCCCGGACTTCACCTAGGCGGCATGGACCTGAAAGCCATCTGTTTAGACATTCCCGAGGTAGTGCGTGATCTTCTTTGGGAAACGAAGAGGATTCGAGCGGACGAAGTTAAATGGCTTCCGAGCATTGAGGACGTGCAGAAGCAATTCCCGTCTGAGCGCGAAACCTATCTTGTGAGCGCAAAGGACGCCGCTTAGTGTGCCACCGTCCTTTTTGCTTCCGCAGTATATTGAGAGACAGCTGGACCGGCGCGGGTGCCACAAAGTCGGCGCATACGCAACGGCATCGCGCTGGATGACACGGCTCAATTATCCTTTCACAGTCCCCAATCAGTGCGACCAGCCGACTTTTGATGCTATCCTTCGCGACATATATCCGTATCTTGGCGACGCTGATCTGGGAACCGCGCCACCAATTAGCCCGTAATGTCACGCAAGCCACAAGATAATCCTGAGCAATCCAAGCGCTTCATCGACATGGCGCGCGAGGTCGAAGCTGCGGAGACGAAGGAAGAAGCGGAACGGGCTGCTGAGCGCATACTAAGCTCAGATAAAGCTCGTATTGTTGGAAAAGTGCCCGTAAGGCAAAAGCCGCACGCTAAGGACTAGCCGAGCGTCGTTCGCCTCCCACTTGCTGCCGGTAGGCTGCAACAGCGTGTCGGTTTCGATGGATGCGTTGGTTATGAGGCTGTCATCTTCTAGAAGACAGAAAAATGGGTCTTCTCCTTCAATCGGAGCGTCATAGCCGCCTAGCTCCGCTTTGCTCCGGGGAAGCCGAAGTGCGTCAAAGATGGTTTTCATTCGATTATCGATATCACCAGATTGAATGACCCCTCCCGGGATATCCGGCCTCAGGAATAGAATGTGTACCGCGCACAAGAGGGATTGCTCGCGGGTGGCAAGCGGAAAGAAGCGGTAGCCACATCGTTCGAATTCATCAATCCTTCGGCGATACGATCCTTCACCCGCCATGCGCGCTATCACATCCTCGATCGTTTCTTCTTGGGCGTTTTTCTCTCTTAGGGGCTGTTGAACCGCAAAAGCGGGATGAAGCGCGAATAGTCGCTTTAGCTGCTTGTGCAATACGCGCCTAATCTCGTGTTTGTGTGCTGCGCGTGTGTCACTCCGCGAAGCGCCGAATAGCAGCCCCTCGTAAGTTAATCGGAACTCCATCCAGCCGCCCCCAGCATCAAACGCGGGATCGGTTGCGACGGTGATGCGCTCAGAACGCCCGATCACTTATCGCACCCGGGGCGGAACATACCACTTGTGTTTGGGGGCGCCAAGTGTAACGTCGCCGTCCGGACAAGTCAAGAACAAAATGCGAACATGGTGGAATTCCGCCAGTCTGCGTTTGCCTCGACCGTCCGGCGCCGCCAATTTCCCCACGCCGGCCGCGGCGATCGTTGAAATTCAGCGGCTTAGGCCGCTTTGACGCCGGCGAGGAAGGTGTCGACCTCGCGCGACAGGGTCTGCGCCTGCTGCGCGAGGCCGCCCGCCGCGCCGAGAACCTCGCTTGCCGCCGAGCCGGTCGCCGCCGAGGCTTCCTTCACCCGCACGATGTTGCCCGCGACTTCCTGCGTGCCCTGCGCCGCCTGCTGCACATTGCG
>DATEKH010000107.1:0-6865 GCA_035277525.1 Allostellaceae bacterium | reverse complement strand
CGCGCGCGGCCTGGGCGAACGCATAAAGCGCCGCCGCTTCCATCTCGACCGCGAGAATGCCGCGCGCCCGCGCCGCCTCGATCGCCGCCTCGGTCTCGCGGAAGGGCGCGTCGGTGGTCCAGCTCGCGCCGGTCACCGCGTCGAGGCCGGCCGCGCGGATCGCGGCGGCGGCCGATGCGACGAGCGCGGGATCGGCCGCGGCAAAGTCGGATGGCGCCGCGTAGTGATAGCTCGTACCCTCATCGCGCAAGGCGCGGTCGATGACGACGAAGTAAGGCGGCGTTCCGGCCGCGGCAATCTGCCCGGCCGAGGTCAGGCTCAAGAGCAGCTGGCAGCCGCTTGCGAACAGCTCCTCGGCGATGAGCACGGCAAAGGGCGCGCCGACGGCGCAGCCGATGATGCCGGCGCTTTCGCCGGCGAGATCGAAGCGATCCATCTGCGTGTGATAGCAGGGCCAGGACGGATCGGGCGTGGCGCGCCCGTCCTCGCGCAGGCGCCGCACGATATCGCCATCGGGATCGAGCATGCAAAGCGGCGGCACCTGGACCGCTTCGAGGCGCTTCTGCCGGCGCGCCTCGCGCAGAAGCGCCGCCGGGCGGAACACCGAGGGCGCGTTGGGATTCTTGTTCTCGCTGAGCGGCGGCATCACTCCTCGCGCCGGAAGCTCAAACCGTAATGATAGGGCGAGACCTCGGCCTCGATCACGCGGCGGAAACCGCTCGGCTCGACCGCGGCGATCACCGCTTCGGGCGTCATGCGGAGCACGCTCGCGGGGCCGCGCGGCGCGCCGAGCACCGCGGTCTCCTCGCGCGGCCGCTGATGCCAGCCGATGATGGCGAAAAGACCGCCGCGCTTGATGCTTTGGCGCACGTCGCGCGCGAGGCGCTCGCGATCCGGCACGCCGTGAAACGCATTGGCGAGAAGCACGAAATCCATGGGCTCGGGCACGAGGCGCGCGATCGCGAAGGCATCGCCCGCGATGAACCGGCAATTCGCGAGCCCTGCCGCGGCAAGACGCCGCCGCGCCGCCTCGAGCATTGCCGGATCGAGATCGATCGCATAGACGCGCCGCGCCTGCCGCGCCATTGGCGCCGTGAACCAGCCATCGCCGCAGCACAGATCGGCCGCGACCATGGCCGGCTCGAGGCCCAATTGCGCGAGCACGCGCTGCGGCTGCGGCCACAGCGCCTGCCACCAATCGGCATCGGGCATTTCCGTGCCCTCGAAGAATCCCGGCAGAGTCATCGCTGCATCCGATTTCGCCGCGGCTCGCCCGCCGCGACCGCCCCGCGATAAATACCACCTCTGCGCGGTTGCGTGCGGATTTCCGAGCGGGGCGCTGCGCCGCCCCTTGTCGGCTCGCGCGGATCGTGGGAATTTAGCATCCCGCCAGGCCGCGCGCGACGCGGCGGAAGAACCAGAGCGCGAACCAAAGGCGCCGGCACCGCGATCACGGGAGGAGCACGCGATGAACGAGCCGCAAAGCTACGATGTCACGCGAGTCATCGACGAATCGCGCATCAGCGGCGCGCAATGGATCGTCCTCGGCATCAGCCTCCTCACCGCACTGTTCGACGGCTATGACACGCAGGGCATCGCCTATGTCGCGCCGGTCATGGCGCATGATTTGGGCTTTCCGCCCTCGGATCTCGGGCCCATTTTCAGCGCCGGCCTGTTGGGCCTGACCCTCGGCGCGATCTTCTTCGGCATGCTCGCCGACAAATTGGGCCGCAAGCAGATGATCATTTGGCCGATGGTCGTCTTCGGCGTGTTCTCGCTGGCGACGCCCCTTGGGCACACCGTGCAACAACTCGTCATCTTGCGCGTGCTCGCGGGCTTCGGGCTCGGCGGCACGCTGCCCAACGTCACCGCCTACGTGCTTGAATATTCGCCCAAGCGCATGCGTGCCCTCCTCGTCAACAGCACCGGCGCGGTCTTCGCCATCGGCTCGATCATCGCCGGCAATCTCGCCAAATGGCTGATCCCGACCTTCGGCTGGCAATCGACCTTCTATGTCGGCGGCGCGGTGCCGCTGCTCTTCGTCATCGTCGCGGCATTCTATTTGCCGGAATCGGTGCGCTATCTGCTCTTGCACAACAAGGCGATGGAGCGCGCCGCCGCGATCATGCGCCGCATCGTGCCCGACCGGAATTTCGCCGCCGGCACGCGCTTCACTTTGGAGCCGCAGCTTCACGGCATCACGGTCAAGCATCTCTTCACGGAAGGGCGCGCCTATCCGACGGCGATGCTGTGGGTCGCCTTCGTGATGAACCTCTTCATCCTCGTCTATCTGATCTTCTGGATGCCGACCCTGCTGCGCGAAGCGGGGCAGCCGCTCAACGTCGCCATCACCGTGACGATCATGTATGGCGTCGGCGGCATCGTCGGCGGGCTCGCCACGGGCTTCATCGCCGACCGGCTCGGCTCGCTGCCGAAGGTGCTGGCGGTCGCCTATGTCGGCGCCGCGATCTTTATCACGGTCGGCGCGTTCTCGGTGCATGACACCGCGATCCTCTATCCGGCGATGTTCCTGACCGGCTTCAGCATCAATGGCGGCCAGCCCTGCCTCAACACCATCGCCGCGACCTATTACCCGACCGCGATCCGCGCGACCGGCATCGGCTGGGCCTTGGGCGTCGGCCGCATCGGCGCGGTGATCGGGCCGATGGTGGGCGGGTTCCTGGTCGCGCGGCATTTCTCCGTCCCGACCGTGATCCTCGCCAATATCGTCCCGGCGATCATCGCCGTGGTGGCGATCGTGCTGTTCCACCTGCGTCATGCCGAGCAGATGCGGATGGTGGCGGCTTCGCCCGGGGTCGCCGAGTAGGAAAAGCCCTGGAAATCGCGGCGATTCGGAGCCGGCGGAAAGCCCGCTATCGCGCTCTTTTCCTTAAAAAGATTTCACTAAAAAAGTGAGGGATGTCGCCGCGAATAGGTACATAGTACTAACCGCCCTCGCCTTTGGCGAGGCGCCACGCGCAGTTGACTGCCGGCCGTCGCAAGACGGCCGGCTTTTTTATCAGGACCGGCGCGGCTGGGGATTTCTTTTGCCAGCCGCTGCTCCTGAGCTTGCCGAAGGGACCGGCGCGGCGGGCTATTGCAGTTTGAAACCCAAGAGCGGCGCCAGCGCCGCGGCCGGCAGCACCGTGAGGCCCGGCGGCGGCGTGAAGAGCACGGCGCTTTGCGGGCCCTCCTTCACGCTGCTCAGCACCATCTCGATGCGCGTTCTGTGGCCGTGCGGCGCGGTCACCGTGCCGGCGAGCTTCATCAAGACGCCGCGCCGGCTGATCCACGCAAAGCCCGCGCCGCGCGTGCCGTCGGGCGCGGTGTGGTCGATGCGGTATTTGGTGGCGGGGAGGCCGTCGACGGTTTCCTCGCCCTCGGGGATTTTCTTGAGCGCCGGATCGTTGAGCGCGGCGAGGAGGCCGGGGAAGGGAAACTCGATCATCGTCTTCAGCGCCGGCAGGACGACGAAGCCCGAATCCTGCCTGCCGTCGAGGATGAAGATGTCGTTCATCCCCAACAGCTCCTGATCGTGACGCTCGCGGCCGGGAATGTGGAACATGCGGCCCTGATAGGTCTTGCCGTCGACCGTCACGGTGCGCGTCGCGCTGTAGGAGAGCGGCGCATCGAAGAGCCCGGCCGCGCGCGCCGGCGCGGCCAAGCCGAGGGCAAGAAGCACGATCAGGAGGGCGCGGCGCATGACGATCACGATCTCGGTCGAAGTGGCGGTGAGGACGGAAGGTGCGAGCTCGAGCCTAACGCCGGCGCGGGATCGCCCAGCAACTGCGCAACTCCTGCATGCCGATGCGCGGATAATAGGTTTCCGCCGCCGGCGCCGCGACCAGAATCAGTGTCGCAGCCTCGCCGGCGCACGCACGCGTTTCGGCGATGAGACGTTTGCCGATGCCCTGGCGTTGATAAGCGACATCGACCGCCAGATCGGAGAGGTAGCAGCAATAGGCGAAATCCGTGACCGCGCGTGCGATTCCGACCAGCCGATTGCCGTCGCGCGCCGTCGCCACGATGTCGGCGTTGCGCAGCATCCGATCGAGCCGTGCCAGATCCTCGGCCGGACGGCGCTCCGCCAGGGTCGAAGCAATGAGGATATCGCGGAATTCCTGCGCCGACAGGTCCGGCTCGAGCGCGTAGGTGATCGGCATGATGGTCCAATTGTTTGGCGGAAAGAGAACCACACTATAGCGCGCCCGGTCGGCCGCGCGACGACGACACCGAACGGCCCATCGCGGATCTCGGCCGATGCGATGAATGGTGCCCAGGCGAGTGCGGGCTGAACCAGCCTTTCGCGCTCGTGCTCCGCGCCGGGCCAGAATTCTCCCGGCGGAGACACTACTCAAAAACGGATCGTCGCGGCAATGATCGGGCCGTCCATCTGCTCGAGGCACCGAAGCCGACATCGTCGGTCAGGATGAGGAGAATGTTCGGCGCGCCGGGGGGCGCTTCTACCGCTTTGGGAAAATCGGGGGTCGAGTCCGTGACGGTGCGTCCGATCTTCCCCGTGAACGGAGCCTCGGGCCTCGGCAACACCCTATCCTGGTCGGCCGCCCGAGCCACGCCGGGAACCGCGACCCTCCCGAGCGCCGATGCCGCGGCGAGCGATGTCGAGCCCAGCAGCAAATGGCGCCGCTTGATCTCGAGCTTGTGCAGCGCGGATTGCCGCTTGGATTTGCCGCTCGAAATGTCGTCACTCATGTCTGTCCTCCTGCGTGGACGGGCCCTGTTCCCGGACCACGCATCTGAAACCGATGTGGCTCGTCGAAGTATCGATTGCCTGCGCGGAGCGCGCCGCCGGGCGATAACGCCGGCAGTAATTCGGCGCACAGAGATGCGAGCCGCCCTTGATGACCTTGCGCGGGATTCGCAGCTGCGGCTCGCACGGATCGAAGCTGTCCTCTTCGCTTCCACCGCGCGGGTTCAGGGGAATGCAGCAGGGCTGGGCGGCCCTTGCCGGACGCGCCGACGCATACCAATCGCTCGTCCATTCCCAGACATTTCCGATCATGTCCAAGAGGCCGTAACCGTTCGGTGGAAACGCTCCGACCGGCGTCGTGCGCTTATAGGCGCGCGGCGAAAGATTCTCGTAAGGGAACGTGCCTTCCCAGGTGTTCGCCATCGCGCGGCCTCCCGGCATGAACTCGTCGCCCCAGGCGAATTCCGCCTGGTCGAGGCCGCCGCGGGCCGCGAATTCCCATTCCGCCTCGGTCGGAAGATCCTTGCCCGCCCAGCTCGCGTAGGCCTCGGCGTCACGATAGGCGAGATGGACGACGGGGTGATCGTCGAGCCCCATGAGCGAGCTACCGGGCCCGTAAGGCTTTCGCCACGTCGCGCCGAATTTGAAAACCCACCATTGCCTCCAGTCGCTCAGCGCGACGTGATGCATTGGCGGGCTGAACACGAGCGATCCCGCTTTGAGCATGTGCGGCAGCGCACCCGGATAGCCCTCGGCCTTTGGAGGGATCTCGGCGAAGGTGACATAGCCGGTCGCTTCGACGAATGCGCGGAACGCGCGGTTCGTCACCGGCGTCTCATCGATCCAAAAGGAGTCGACTGTCACGCTGTGCACGGGTGCTTCTTCCGGATAATGCCGATCCGACCCCATGCGGAACGTGCCTCCGTGAATGAAGACCATTCCGGCCTCTATGCTCCGCACGGCACGTCGCTTAACGGCGAGGTCGCTCATCGCCCGCCGATGATGCGGCGCCAGTTTTTGGCGCTACAATCAGGGATAGTGTGTAGAACGCGCCTTTCGCGGGAGAGCCTGCGCATCGCGCACGTCTCGGCATCGCGCCTGCGATATCCGCGCCGGCAGACGGGCGCAAGCCGCCGCAGATGCCTGCGCCGAGAACTCCGGCTCGACCGCGCAGGCGTTCGGCATGAGGTTCGAAGAACGAGGCCCGCGCTTTGGCGCGGCGCTTCGCCGGCCTCTTTGCGACTCGGCTCCGACTTTGTCAATGCCGCGGTGGCGATGTTAGACTTGGCCATACCCGTGAAGGAGAATCGCCGCATGCCCGGACGGATCGAGGCGCAATTGCAGAGCTTGAAGATCGAGCTTCCCAATGCCGCATCGCCCTTGGCGAATTACGTGCCCGCGGTGCGCGCTGGCAATCTGCTGTTCGTCTCGGGCCAGATTTGCCAGTGGAATGGCGAGCGGCGCTATGTCGGCAAACTCGGCGCCGAGATCGGCCTCGCGGATGGCAAGGCGGCGGCGCGGCTTTGCGGCCTCAATCTCCTGGCTCAGGCCAAGCGCGCGCTCGATGGCGATCTCGATCGCGTGCTTCGCGTCGTGCGCCTTTGCGGCTTTGTCAACGCGGTGCCGGGCTTCACCGAGCAGCCTCAAGTGGTGAACGGCGCGTCCGATCTCATGGTCGAGGTGTTCGGCGATGCCGGGCGCCACGCGCGCGTCGCGGTGGGCGTCGGCTCGCTGCCGGGCGGCGTTGCGGCCGAGGTCGAAGCCGTGTTCGAAGTGAAATAGGCGGGCGCGCGCCATGGCCGATGGCGGCGAGCGCCTCACCATCCGCGTAATCGACGATCTCGCCGCGGTGCCGGCGGCGCAATGGGATGCCTGCGCCGGCGCGGACAATCCCTTTCTCTGCCATGCGTTCCTCCAGTCGCTCGAGGAATCGGGTTCGGCCACGCGCGCGACCGGCTGGCTGCCGCAGCATATTTTGCTCGAGGATTCGGCGGGCCGCCTCGTCGGCGCGGTGCCGATGTATCTGAAGAGCCATTCCTACGGCGAATATATTTTCGATCACGGCTGGGCCTCGGCCTATGAGCGTGCGGGCGGGCGCTATTACCCGAAGCTCCTCGCCGCCGTGCCCTTCACGCCGGCGACCGGCCCGCGCCT
>DATEKH010000106.1:0-72142 GCA_035277525.1 Allostellaceae bacterium | reverse complement strand
CATGAGATCGCGACGGCACTGATCGAAAGCGGTGTCTTCAGCGCGAGCGATCTCAGAGCGATCGATCGCGACAACGCGCTGCGGCTCTTGCCGCAATATCGCTAGGGTTTGCCGTTGATGACGGATCATCTCGGAGCCGCCGCTCGGCCTGAGCTTCCTCGAGCGACCGGGCGCGCTTCCGTCGCGCCGCGGGGCGCGATGTGCCCGGCTCGGTATGCGCCGATGGAACGGGCGGCTTGCCAAGGGAGTATCCTTGGGCAAGATTTGGCGAACCCGTTAGCGCGCCGCCGGCCTAAAAAGCAGCGGCTTTCGGGCGCCGCGGCGAGGGGAGGAAATCGTGTTCGCTGATCGCAGCCGCCGATGCAACGGCAATGACCCGCCGCGAAGAGATGAGGCCTGAGCGATGACATCGGTAGAGGAGTTGCGCGAGGAGCTCGCCACCTGCACGCGGATATTCGCCATGCAGGGGCTGATCGGCTTGCACGGCCATGTGAGCGTCTACGAGCCCGAGACGAGGCGTGTGTTGATCACCCCGGGCTCGGGCTCCGACAAGGCCAATCTTCGCGCCGAGCACATGATACCGGCCGGGCTCGACGGCAAACCGCTCGAGGGCAAGGGGAGGCCGCCGCTCGAATGGCCGATTCACATGTCGCTGCACGCGGCGCGGCCGGACGCGCTGGCGATCGCGCATTTGCATCCGCCCTATGCGACGCTCTTCGCCGTCGCCAAGCGCGAGTACCGGCCGATTACCCTGCACAGTGCGATTTTTGCCGACGGCATCCCGATCTATCCGGAGACGCATCTGATCGAGACGCCGGAGCGCGGCCAGAAGCTCCTCAAAATCATCGGCGAGAAGCGCGCAGCCTTCCTGCGCGCCCACGGCATCACCGTCGTCGCGCGCAATTTGCGCGAGCTGCTCCACGCCACGCTCACGCTCGAGAACGATGCGCGCAAGACCTTGGAGGCCGAGGCGCTGGGCGGCGCCGGCACGCTTAGCGCGGAAGAATGCCGTATCGTCAACCAGGAGATCAGGCTCGAGACTGTCGCGCAGCGAACCTGGACCTATTTCTCGCTGCTCGAGGCGCGTTGGGACCGCCAGCCTGCTTCGGGCAGGATGGATTTGTTCCCGTGAGCGATCGGCGTGACGGCTACGACCCGAGGCGGACCCCATGAAATTCGGTCTCTTCTCCAACGGGCAAAGGCGCAACGCGATCGCCAAGCTGAGCTATGAGGAGGATTTGCAGGAAGTCATTCTTGCCGACGAGCTCGGCATCGAGGAGGCTTGGATCAGCGAGCACGGTGTGTTCGTCTCCTTCCACGCGCCCGATCAATTGCCCTCGGCCGATCCGTTCATTTGCAAGGCGGCTGCGCTCACCAAGCGCATCAAGATGGGGCCGGGGATTCGCGCCTTGCCCTATTTCCACCCGCTGCAAGTCGCAACCGACGCCGCGGTGTGCGATCACCTCACCGGTGGCCGCTACATGGCCGGATTCGGCCTCGGCATCGGCGATGGCGGCGGCTTGCGCGGGAAATTGCCGGCGCCGCAGCGCGTGATGATGCGCGAGGCGATCGACATCATCCTCAAAGCCTGGTCGTCGCCGGAGCCTTTCGATTGGAGCGGCGAGGTGTGGCAGGGCAGGAACTGGAAGATCATCCCGAAGCCCTTGACGAAGCCGCGCATGGATGTCGGCATCGCCTGCGCCCGCTCCGACAGCACTCTCGAACTCGCCGCCGAGAAGGGCTTTTTCCCGCTGATGTCCTGGACCAACCCGCCGGGGCAGCTCGCCGGCATGATCAAGACCTATCTCGGCGTCGCCAATCCCGGCGATCCGCCACGGCGCAGCCGCATCCGCTTGGCGCGCTACATCTACGTCGCGGATTCGCTGGCAGAGGCGAAGGACGATTTGCGCAATGCCGATCTCGTGCCGATCCGTTCGGGCCGCCGCCTCGATGCCTTCATTCCGCCGGGCGGAACGATCGAGGACGTCACGATCAACGATCTCATCGATCGCGGGCTGCTGTTCTGCGGCGCGCCCGAGCAAATCTACCGCCAGGTGAGGGAGCTGTTTGACGAGGTCGGCGGGTTCGGCACCTTGCTTCTCGTCGTCGGCAAGGATTGGGCGACGCAAGAGCAGCGGGCCCGCTCGATGCGGCGCTTCATGGCCGAAGTGGCGCCGCGCCTCGAGCCGCTTATCCCCGCGGCCTAGCCGGATCGAGGCAAGGCGGCGCGAGCTTCGGCGGCAAGGAGCAGCGCGATGAACGAGTCGGTCTTAAGGACAGTACTCGCAAAGGACGCGGATTGGGCGCAGCGGCGCAAGCTCGCGATCCTCTGCCGCATCGCCGGTCAGCACGGGCTGATCGGGCTGTTCGGTCACATCTCCATCCGGATTCCCGATAGCGACCTCGTGCTGATCACGCCGGGGGCGGGCGCCGAGAAGACGACGGTGCGCGCCGATCAGATTTTCGTCTTCGATCTCGCGGGCAAGATTCTGCATCATCCTGGCGGCGATTTTCCGATCACGATTCCCGCCGAATATCGCATCCACACCCAAATTCATCGCGACCGGCCCGAGATCTTGTGTGTCGCGCATCTGCACGCGCCGCACTCGACGCTTCTCGGCGTGGTCAACCGCCCGATCGTCCCGGTCTTCAACCAGGCCTTCATGTTCGGTGCGGGAGTCCCGACCTGGGACGATCCGCGCCTCGTCTTGAGCGATGCGATGGCCACCGATTTGTCGAAAGCGCTGGGCGACAAGCTCGCCTGCCAGATGCGCGGCCACGGCTCGGTCGTGGTCGGCGAGACGCCCGAGATCGCCTTGATGAACTGCATGGCGATCGAGGAGAACGCGCGGCTGCAGATCGCGGCCGAGCCGTTCGGCGGCGCCGTTCCGTTTCCGCGCGCCATGATCGAAGATGCGATGCGGCTGCGCGGCATGGTCCAGGTGACCAAGGTCGTGTGGGAATATTACGAGCGCAAGGTCGTGATGGACGGAGTGCCGCTCTAAGCATCATAACGGGAGGGAAGGGGTTCGATGGCACCGCTCAACTTGACGCTCGGCTGCTGGCAATACGACCGGACGCGCGCCCTGGCCGACGGCACGGTCCGGCCGGAGGGGATCGAGCTCACCTACAGCACCCGTCCCCAGGTCGGCGAGATCATGGAACGCGCCTTGAAGGGCGAATACGATGTCACCGAGCTTGGCATCACCTACTACTTGCGCAGCCTCGAAGCGCCGGACCCGCCCTTCATCGCAGTTCCGGTTTTTCCGAACCGGCTCTTCCGCCACGGCACGATCTTCATCAACACGCGCGCCGGCATCAAAGAGCCGCGCGACCTCATCGGCAGAAAAGTCGGCGAGCTGCATCGCTATGGGCATGATGCCGGCATCTGGGCGAAAGGCGCGCTCAGCGACGATTACGGCGTTCCGGCGGAGAGCTTCACCTACCACGTCGGTGCGCTCGACAAGCCCGCGGCCCATGGGGACTGGGCTGCGCCCGCGGCGCCGGAGGGGGTGCGCATTCACCCCCTCGGGCATGGCCAAACCCTCGATGCCATGCTCGAAGCGGGCGAGATCGACGCGCTGTTCTCGGCGTGGATTCCGCCAAGCCTGCGTGCGGGATCGGCGAATGTCGCGCGCCTGTTCACGGATTACGAATCGGTCGAGCGCGATTATTTCCGTCGGACCGGCATCTTTCCGATCATGCACACGGTGGTGATCCGCCGCCAGGTTTATGACCGGCATCCCTGGGTCGCGCGCGCCCTGCTCGCCGCCTTTCAGAAGGCGAAGGACGTCGCCGAGAACGCCTATCGTGCCGGGTCGGTTTTCTTCACGCCCGGCCTGATGATCCCTTGGGTTGCCGCCTTGCAGGATCGCAACCGCGCGCTGCTCGGCGATGATTTCTGGCCCTATGGGGTCGAGCGCAACCGCAAGGTGCTCGAGACCGTGCTGCGCTATCACCGCGAGCAGCGGCTGCTGGCGCGCGACTGGTCGGTCGATGACTTGTTCGCGAGCGAAACGCGCGATTGAGGCGCGGGAATCGCGGGCGATCCGGCCTAGGCCGAACGTTGCGATCGCGGCTCGCGAGACAAAGCCCGACCGGCCGAAGCCTCGGGTCCAACCTCCGCGAGCGCCAGGACCAGGCGCTCGGCCGGGAGATGAACGCTGATCGTCGTGCCCGAACCCTTGACGCTCGCGATTGCAAGGCGGCCGCCATGCAGCTCGACAAGGCGCCGCGCGATCGAAAGCCCGAGCCCTGTCCCTTCATGTCGCTTGGTGATCGCATTCTCAACTTGGCCGAAAGGCTCCAACGCGATCGCGATCTCGTCTTCCGACATGCCGATGCCGGTATCGATGACCATGACGGTCAAGCCATGCGCGGCGTCGCACACGGCCGTCACGGTGACTTGCCCCGCTTCGGTGAATTTGACGGCGTTCGACAGGAGGTTGATGAAGACTTGGCGCAGCCGCAGCGCGTCGCCGCGAAGCCGCGGAATTCCCCTCGGCACGTCGAGGACGAGCTCGATGCTCTTTACCTGGGCCTGGACGCGCACCGCCGCGCGGCTGGCGCTCAGGATCTCGACGAGCTCGATGGTCTCGTCGCGGATCTCGGTCTTGCCCGCCTCGATCTTCGAGATATCGAGCAGGTTGTTGATGATCTCGAGCAGGTGCTCGCCGGCGCCGAAAATGTCGCTGGCGTAATCGGCGTAGACCGGCTTGCCCGGCCCCATGGCGTGGTCCCGGATAAGCTGCGAGAAGCCGATGATCGCGTTTAAGGGTGTGCGCAGCTCGTGGCTCATATTGGCGAGAAACAGCGATTTCGCCTGGCTGGCCACCTCGACGGCCTGCTTGCTCGCGGTCAATTCGGCATTGGCCGATTGGAGCTCGAGATTGGCTGCGTGCAGCTTGCTGCGCTCGGCCGCAAGCTCGATGTCGCGCTTGGCGCGGCCGCCGATTTCGCGAATGAGATAGCAGGCAAGCCCAGCGAGCAAGAGGGTCGCGACCGCGGCGAGCGCCGACATGGTCACCGCATGCGCCTGCGCCAGGGCGAGTCCCGACTCGTAGTCGAGCCCGACGGAAACGACCAATGGATAATCCGCGCCGCGCCGATAGCTGAAGAGGCGCTTCACATGATCGGTCGCGCTCGTCTCGACATAACTGCCTTGGCTATTCTCGGCCACCCCTTCGGGGCTGACGCGTCCGGCGATGCTCTCGCCAATGCCGTCGAGCCCGTCAGCGCTGTCTTTGCTGAAGCGCGAAAGAATGACGCCGTGCCTGCCGATGAGCGTGATCCGGCCGTTCTCGCCGAGATCGATCGAGCGATAAAGCCGTGTCAGTTTCGCGGGCGAGACCAGGAACACCAGCACGCCGAGCACGCGTCCGCCGCGCGTCTCGATGCGTTTTGCGATCGGAATGAGCATCGGGTCGCCGATCCAAGCCTTGACCGGGCTGCCGATGAAGAGACCGCTGAATTTCCGGTCGATCGGGGCGCGGAAATACGTCTTCTGGCTCAGATCGACCGGCCGCGATTTGGCTGCGCCCGTCTCGGCGACGAGCATGCCATTCGGCGCGACAATGCCGACACCGGCGATGGGGCCGGCGACGATCGGAAATTGGCGCGACCAGGCATAGATATTCATGTCGGGCGCCTCGGCGCGCATGCGATTGGCGACCGCGTCCATGGTTCCGGCGATATTGTCGAGCGTGTGGGTGACTTCCTCGTCGAAGGCGAAGGCGAGATTGGCGGCCGCGGCTGCCATGTCTTTCCGCGCCGTGTCGCGCGATTGATCGATGGAAATGACGACGCCCGCCCACATCGAGACGATCGCGGCGGCAACCACGGCGGCGATGCCCCATCGCAGGCCGCGGGCGCGACCGGCTGGATCGATGTCGACGAGCTGGCTCATGAGCGGCGCCACTTTAAGCGATCACAAGCGAGCGCCTCCTGAATATTTGCCGCAATTTGAGGCAAATACCGCACGGTGCCTTCGTCCGGCGGCAGCAGGGCGCGGCGTCCCCGCAGGGCTTCAAGCAAGGTTACTTTTTAAGCAAGCCTTAAAAACGCGTGGGCGAGGATGGCGCCTTCCTGCTCGTCCTTCTCGACCGGAGGGCGGCCTCGCCCCGGCGTGCGCGGATTTCGAGGATCGATCGATGATGAAAAAACAGTGGCCCCTCAGGGCGGTTCTTCTCTCCTGCGCCGCCATCGCCCTCGCATCCTGCCAGGGGTCCTCGGGAAGCCCGTTTGGCAGCCTGTTCGGGTCCGCGGCCGCGCCCCCGCCCGCTTGCAGCGCCGCCGGCGGCGACGATGGCCAGGTCGCAAAGCTGCAAAAGGAAAACGCCAAGCTGAAGCGACAGCTGGCGCAGGCGATGGAAGACAACGCGACGCTGCGCGACCTCGCCGCCAAAAAATGGTAGCGTCGAGGCGCACCGCGCAATCTCTCCGCGGGCTGCAGGGACTCGAAAACGCCACCGATGGTCGCGCGGATGCCGAGGAAAAGAAAAGCCTCCAGCCACTCGCCTTTTTACACGCGCATCGGCAACCGGGGTTGGCGCAAAAGCGGCTATGATACTTTCGCCTTTCGCTCATCCGCTTTTCGCAAATGGATGGGATCGCAGCTGGCGGCGGGCGAGGCGGCGATCCTGTCGGTTGGCTGCGGCGCCGGCGAGCTGGAGGGCGAGCTCAGCGCAGCGGGATTGACGGTGGTCGGGCTCGACCTCTCCCACGCCATGCTGCGGCGGGGTTTGCAAAACGGCCTGGGCATGGCGGTGCAAGCCGATGCGGCGGCGCTGCCGTTCGAGGCTCGCACGTTCGACGCGGTGATGTTCGTCGAATCGATCGGCTACTTGAGGCTGGACGACGTCTTCAAGGAGGCGCGGCGCGTCCTCAAGCCCGACGGCCGGCTCATGATCACCTCATATCCCGCGCAAATCGATGCTCATGCGCGTTATCGTAAATGGCGAATCGAGCAAGTGATGGAGGCCATGATCGCGGCCGGATTCACCATCGCGAGCCGTCAGTATCTGAACATCGTGAAGAATCGCGTTAACGAGGCGCCGTCCGAGCGGCGGTGCAAGCTGTTTTACCTGTCGTCCAGCGAACCGCGCTGAAAATCGGAAAAGGCGCGGCGGAGCAGCGTGACCTTTCTGTGGCCATGGCCGGCCTACAAGACATTCGAAAGCTTCCTAAACGTAAAACAACTCCCGAGATGACGGAGCTGCGGTTTCTCGCGGTGAGACGCTAGGCAGGGTGGAGACGTGCAAAATCCCGGGCTGATCGCATTTTTCTGTATCGTCACGCTCTTCTCGATGTGGTGGGCAAAGCCGACCGAGAAGATGAGCCGAGCCGAGCTGCGTGCCCAAATGGCGTGCTGCTCGCTCGCCGCGGCGCTGTTCAACCTGCTGTCGCGCATCCTGCGCTGTTAGCTCATTGTCGGACAGAGATACCTCCGCCGCGCGCCGATCGCGGGCTGGACATTGCCGGCTCGTCTACGCTCGAAGGGTGATGAGATGCGGTTGCAACGTGCAGCTTTTTGCAAGGTGCCATCATGGTTCGGTTTCTGCTCTTTGGGATCGTGCTGTTGACTTTTATGAAGCTTATCGAGGATGCGCTGGGGGGCATCGCCGAACGTTGCCGCGATCGCTCGTCATCGGAATTCTCGTGGCGGCTTTTCTTCTGGTGGTGCGTGACAACGGCGATGGCCGTCTGGGGGATTTTCTCGCTCCTCGCCGCGCTCGCCTACGGCATGGGCTTCCGGTTCGGCATCGTCGGCTTTCTCGCGGCGCCGCTCGTCGCGATTCTCGTCCTGACCGCTCTCGCCGGGCTGCGGCGCCAATCGCGCAGCGATCGGCGCTTCGCCGCCTTCCGGCTCGCGCTTGCCGCGGTCGCGGCTTGGGCCGCAGCCTACCTCGTCACCGCGCAGCAGGGCGGGGTCGCGACCTGGGCGGCAACGGAGCGTCTCCTCGCCTATACGCTGATCCTGGCGGGTGTTGCGATGTGGATCGGCTATCTCCACGCGCGAAGCGAAGATCCGGCGGCCGTAGGGCGCGGCTCACGCAAAGCCGGCAGCGTGTCGTTTCGGCACTTGCCCAGCGCATAGCCGCCGAGCGGACGCGAATCCGCGCTCTCCGCCGCGATCCCTACTACTTAACGGGGCCGCGGCCACGCGATTGTTTGGCGGCGCAGAATTACCTTTACCGTGCGAAGCCGGTTATCCAGCCCGCGAAGCTCCCCATTTTCTCCGTCAGGCGCCAATCCCGGCGCCCGCCAAAGACGGAGAAAACCCATGCGTATCGCGTCAATCCTTCGTACCGCCGCTTTTGCGGCGGCGCTTGCAGCCACCACGGGCGTCGTGGGTGCGGCCTTTGCCGATGATGGCTCGGCACTCGACCGGCACGACCAGATCAAGTCGCAAGGCTCGACCAGCTCACCTTACGACGGCCCCGAATTCGTTCTGCCCCTGAGCCAGACCTTTTCCTGATCGCGGCTCGCGCTTCGATCGATGGGCGCTCGCGCTTCGGGGTGTCCATCGGTCCAAGCCCGGTCGACGCAGCCGAGGGTTCGCGTCATGGCCATTCCACGGATTCGCACGTCCTATCTGCTTTTCAGGGTGCTTGCCGCCATCCTGACTCCCGAGCCGATCGTCGATCAGGCCCTGCCCGGCGACGCGCATCGCAGCCCGCTCGAGCTCGCGCAGCGGCACGAAGCAGTGACCGGTGGAGGGTTGTTCGATCCGACTTCCGTTGCGCCCTTCGGCGATGCGGGCTCCGCGGGAGCGGACTACACTGGCGCCGCAGGCACGTGGTAGCGGGCTCGATCGCGGTTGGGCTTGTCAGGTATCGGCCTTTCGGCTCGCCCGACCGCCCTTTTGAGGTAGGCTCACCCGCCGATCGGGGGATCGTCGTCCTCGCCGGATTTGGCTGAGACCCCATCCTTGCGTCCGCGCGCGGGAAAGGTGCGGGCGAGCGCGATAGGCACGAGGCGACATGGGGAAAGCGATCATATGCGGGGGCGGCGTCGCGGGGTTCGGTGCCGCGATCGGCCTGGCGAGACGGGGTTGGGTCGTCAATCTCTACGAACGGAGCCCCGCGATTCGCGAAATCGGCGCCGGGATTTTCCTTAAAGGGAATTCCTTGCGCGTTCTCGAACGCTTCGATGTCCTCGATGCGCTGCGCGGCAATTGCGTCGTCCTCAACGAGGCGCGAACGCTGGACAGAGACGGCCGGCTGCTGCAGCGCCGCTTGCTGCGCGACACGACCTCGATCTGGAACGTGAAGCGCGACTTGCTCATCCGCGCTTTGCATGAGCGGGCAACGAAGCTTGGCGTCAGCGTCTTTGCCGGTTCGCCGGTCGATGTGATCGATGCGAGCGGAGCGGTACAGGTCCGCGGCCAATCGTTGCGGGCGGACCTCGTGGTCGCCGCCGATGGGGTGAACTCGCCGGCCCGACATGCGCTCGGCCTCGACAGGCCCGTGCGTGCATCATCGAGCGGCGCCATCCGCCTGTTGGTGCCGAGAACCGCGCCCGAGAGGGAGGATGCCGTGCGGGAATTCTGGTCCGGCCGGCTGCGGGTCGGCGTCTGCCCCTGCACGCCCAGCGACGCATTCTGCTATTTCATTGCTCCGCTCGGCGATCGGCGCGGAAGCCAAATCCCCATTGACGCGGAGTATTGGAGCGCGAACTTCCCGAGGCTCGCCGCCGAAGGATTGTTCGAGCGCGCTCGAGTGGGCGGGGGCGTACACCACCCTTATCCGATGGTGCGGGCCCATTCGTGGATCAAGGGGCGCGTGGCGCTGGTCGGGGATGCCGCGCATGCGCTACCGCCGACGCTCGGCCAAGGCGCCGGCCTTTCGCTGATGAATGGCTTGCTCCTGGCGGACTACGTCTCGTCTGGCACCGATGTGCCTCAAGCTCTCATCGCTTGGCAGCGCGCCTGGCGCTGGGTGTCGGATCGGACCCAAACCTGGTCGCGCCGCTATGACTGGATTACCTCGGAATGGCCGCGCGCCGCCTATCCGCTGCGCGATCTGGTGATCTGGGCAATCGGAAAATCGCGGCGGTTCAACGGCTATATGCGCGTCGCCGATCGGATCGACGCCCCGAGCCACGCCTTGCTCCCCTCGGCTTATTTCATCGCGCCGCTGCGCGAGGAAAGCTCGGCCTAAGCCTCGGGCAAGACCGCCGCCGCTACTCGATCACGTCATTGGCGATGGCGAGCAAGAGCGGCGAGATGTTGAGACCGAGCGCCTTCGCGGCTTTGAGGTTGATGACGAGATTGAACGTCGTCGGAAGCTCGACCGGCAGCGTCTTGGGATCGGCGCCTTTCAAGATTCGGCCGGCGTAATTGCCGCTGTCGCGATAGGCGCGCTCGAGATTGGGTCCGTAGCTCATGAGCCCGCCCGCGTCGGCATATTGGCGCACGGGATAAATCGCCGGGATCGCGTAGCGTGTGGCGAGGCCTACGACCTGCGCTCTGCGGCTCGTGAAGTAAGGGTCGGCGCTGACGATGAGACCGCCCGCCTTTTGCTCGGCCGCGGCGGCGAACGCCGCATCGATCTCGCTCTCGGTCGTGGCGCTGAGGGTCAGCAAACTTCGGCCGGAACGTTTGATGGCCGCGATCGTCTCCTGGATTTCGATATCGGTCACGACCGCTTTGGCGTTGACGAGGATGGCGACCTTGCTGATTCCGGGCGAGAGCTCATAGAGCAGCTGCACGCGTTTCGCGATCAGCTCCGTCGTGAAAATGCTGATGCCGGTGGCGTTGCCGCCGGGCTTGTTGAGACTTTGCACCAGACCAAGCCCGACCGGATCGAAGCCGACGACGAAGACGATCGGGATCGACGCGGTCGCCTTGAGGGCGGCCTTCGCCGAAACCACGCCGCCGGTGGCGGCGATCAGATCGACGCGGTCGTGAACCAACCCCGCGGCCAGCGCGTCCAGATCGTTGTAGCGTCCCTGCGCCCAGCGGTAGTCGATCCGCACGGTCGAGCCTTCGGCATAGCCCTCATCGCTCAAGCCCTGACGGAACGCGGCGACGAAGTTGCCGAACGACGCGGGCGAGCCGCTGCTCAAGAAGCCGACGACCGGCACCGCCGGCTCGCTCGCATGCGCCGAGAGCGAGCCAAGAGCCAGCCCCACGATCAGAGCCGCGACCTCGCGCCGGATCATTTCGTCACCCTATCTCCGGCCGCGCGCTTGGCGCGGTATCCTCGCGGCCGCGGTTTCACGTCGCGCTGCGTCGCTGCGGAATCGGTAAAACCAATGAGCCCATTGACGAAAAGCGTCTCGATCGAGGCGAAATCCTCGCCCGTCTCGCGAGGCGGCGCCTCGCGCTTCAGCCGGTCGATGATCTGGCGTGTCGTGCGCGTTCCATCGCTCAGCTCGAGGATTCGCGCCGTATCGCGGTCGACCAAAAGAGGATCGGATGGCGACGCCTCGCCGCCGAATACGACCACGTAGCTTGGGCGGCGGTTCGGCGCATCGGGGAGATCCTCAAGGCTGTCGGCATGCTGAAACTCGGAAATGTCATAGTCGAAGCTGAGGATCCGCACGCTTGCCTTGCGCAGCGGGAAGAGGTGAGCAATGTCACCGTCCTCCCATCCCCAGCGCGCGGCAGCTGGAACGGGCCGGCAAGCTGCCGCGCCGTTCGTCTCTGATTTCGCCCCCTCGCTTCGGGCGAGAGCGATCGCGATTTCGGCGCGAAGGGCCGAAGCCAGCGAGAGGGATTTCGGGCAATCGCGCAGCAAGCCGCGATCGAGCTCCGCCAGCACCTGGCGTGCGCGGTTCAAGTCGCAGCACGATCCGCCGGCTTCAATATTCGCGGCTGACCCGGCTGCCGCGAGCGTGCTCGACGCGAGACGGGCAAAGGGAAAGGCCTGCTCGCCCTCATCTCCAACGTCGAGAGACTCCGGCGCATCAAGCGCCGCGGCAGGGCTTTTGCGCGACGCGGCCGCTTCGAGAATGCGCTCAAGCGTGTCGGGAGACGCCGCCTCCTCTTGTTGCTCGCGCGCAAAGGCATATCCGCGCGCGCCGATCGCGGCAGCCGGCGCCGGATCCTCGACGATGGCGGCAAGCCGAGCGCTCAGGGCATCGCTGTCGTTGACGTCCGCGATCTCGACGCAGCCATAGGCATTCGGCAGTCGCCGATAATCCGGAAGCTTGCGGATGATCTCGCTCGAAGCGACGAGGCATTTTCCGCAGAGCAAAACCTCGAGTGCAACGATCGGCGCGTGATGGGCGATCGGAAAATTCTGCTCGAGGCAGCACACGGCGAGAGCGCTGCGCAAGAATTCAGGCACCCGCCAATGCGGCAGAAACGGGATCTGCAAGACCCGGTCGAAGAGATCGAGGCTCTTGACGAGCCTGCGGAATCGCTCTTCGACCTCCGGTTGGCCATGGGCGAGAGCGACAAGGCCGATATTGAGCCCGGCGCGCTTCAAGCGCGCCATAGCCTCCAGCAATGCGAAGGAGCCTTTGCGCTCGCCGAGCTTGCCGTAGATGCCGAAAAACGGCCGATCGAGCGCGAAACCGCCCCAGAGCCCGCCGCCGGCATCGTCCGCCGACGCGAACTCGCGGCGCAGCGCGGCGAAATCGAGCGCGGGGCCGAACGGCGTGAACAAATCGTCCGGCAGGGTGAACCCACCGCCGGCGACGATCCGCATTGGATCGACGCCGCGCGCCTTCGCGCGCGCCGCCACCACGCCCGCCGCGATCACCGATTGTGCCGAGCGTAGCACATGATCGTACAGCGGCTCGAACTGCCGGTGACGCCAGAGGCGGCCGGAATCGCTTCCCGCCACGCGAACGACGTGCGGCAGGCCTGTGATATCGGCCGCGAGATGCCCCGCCACGCCATAGGGCTCCAAGTAATGCGAGAAGATGACTTCGATGGCGTGCTCGGAGCAAACCCGTGCCGCGAGCGAAGAAAGCTTGGAGACGAAGGGGCTCGCCATCGGCAGATAAAGCTGAGACGTATCGACCGGATCGGTCCAGTGGACCGTTACCCGGCCTCTGCCATAGTCGGCGGCGCAACGCGCCCAATCCTCGCCGCGCATATGCATGCGGAAGGGAGGTTGCGCCTCTTTCGCATTGGTGACGACATGAACGTCGTGCCCGCGCGCGGCAAGCCGATGCGCCGACCAATAGGTCCACATGCTCACGCCGCCCTCAATCGGCGGAAACTTGCCGATCACGCAAATCCTCACGCTCGCACCTCCAAGACCCCGCGCTCGACGAGATCGGCGATGATATGCTCGGCGCCAGGCGCAAGATCGAAAAGGCGCCGTTCGGTCCAATCATCGAGCGCCGCGAGAAGATCAAACAGCGTCGCGGGCACTTCGAAGATCTCCGGCTCCCGGGCCGTCTGCGGCTTGGCGATGACAAGAGGCGTATCGCGCATTTTGGGCACGGCGTGGGAATATGCGCTCTCAAAGAGCGGCCGGACATCGTGCGTGCAGCGAACCAGCGCAACGGCGTCGGCGCGCCGTACGGCGCGCGTCCCGGCTCCGCGGTTTTCTTTTGCACGCTTGAGCGCACCCCGGTTGAGCGGCCCATCCTTACGCAGCCGTGCCGCAGCAAGAGCGAGCTCGCATCGCGCGACGTCGAGCAAATAGGCCGAGGCGAGAGGGCGCGCTCGCGCCGACAGGAACGCGAAGAATTGCTGTGCGGTCTCCAATATCCCGATGTCTGTCGGCGGGCAAGCCTCGGCGAATGCCCGCAAGATTTCGCCTTGCTCCTCTTTCAGAAGTTCCAGCGTGTGGGGAAAGACTCGTGCGAGCTTCGCCATTCTTTTCTCATGCGAAAAGCGCGCTTCGAATCCGAGCCGGACCGGGTCGATCCCACGGAGCAAGGGCGGAAGCGCCGCGTCGCGCTCACCGCCGAAGATGGCCCGCGCGCTCGTCAGATAGTCGAGCAGCGCGACCTGCCGATCCAATAGCGCGCTCTGCGGGCGTTCCTCGGCCTGCTCTGTCGTCTTGCTATCCCGCTTGGCAAGAAGCGCGCGAATGCGGCCCATATCGGCCAAGATCTCGTCGCCTGCGTCGAGCCGGTCGTCGCGTTCGAGAATGATGGCCTTGGGGCGATGCCGCTCGAGAGCGTGGTCAAGCAGGGCGAGGGTTTCGTCCGGCACCGGGTGCGAGTGCGAATCCGCGAAGAACTCGGCACCGCAGGCGCCATCGCGCACCGCCAATCCACCAGCCATGTGGATTTCCTGGACGAGCCCGGGCGTCAAGGCGTCGAGAAAGGCGCGACCATCGAAACCATGGTTGCGCGCGTTGAGGTGCAGGTTTTCGATATCGAGCAGCAGCCCGGCCCCCGTCTCGCGGCAAATCAAGTTGAGGAACTCCACTTCCGATAAGGTCGAATCCGGCCACTCGAAAACGGAGGCGATGTTCTCGAGCAGGAACGGCACGCCGATTCGCGAGCGGATTTCGCGGACTTTCGCGCTGATCTGCTCGGCGACGGCCTCGGTCCTCGGCAGCGGCAAGAGATTGGCAAGATCGCGGCCGGGAACGCGGGTGAAAGCGAGATGCTCGCTATAGGCGGGCGCCTTCAGCCGGTCGAGAATCGCTCCGACCTTGTCGAGATAGGCGAGATCGAGCGGGCAATCCGTGCCGATGGAGAGCCCGATCCCATGGGCAGTGAGCGGGACCCGGCCGACGAGATCGAAAATCTGCCGTCGCTGCGAAGCACTTGCATAGAGGCAGTGATCGACGGTGATTTCGAGCGCATCGAAACATGCCAGATGCGCACGCGTCCATTCGGCGATCGCGGTGCGATAGCCAATGCCGACCAGCGGGGCGGCGCTCGGGGGGCGGGGAGCGCCGGCCGTCTTCGTTCGCGTCGCTTGCGCCGATGGCCTGCGCTTCATTGGTCGCGCGGCGGGCTCAGCCCCAGCGTCTCGAGGCCGATCGGCTGGCCGGCGAGAAAAGCGGCCGCCATCCGGCCGAGCGATTCATAGGCCTCTTCAAGCATTGGGCCGTGCAGCGTATAGCCGGGCGCGGGCTTGCACCTGCCCGCCGGATTTTCGTAGTCATGCAAGGGATAGCAAATCCGCCTGCCTTTGCCCTGCCCAATCCACTCATTCGCAACATCGATCAGCTCGTCCATGGTTTCCTTGAAAAACGGATCGGCGCTGACGACGACGCCGATCATCCCGGCTTGTGCGATCTTCTCAAAGGCCGTGCGGTAGGTGGTCGTGCTGTTGGGGCTGCCTTTGCGGGTGCCGCCCGCTTTGATCACCGGCCCGCGCGCTGCGGACGTCCAGGCAGCGGTTTCTGCGGCCGCCATGTATGAGTTCGGGTTCGAGAGCAGGCAAATCTTGTTTTCGGGGATGCCCAGACTGGCGAGGTGAGCGACGCGCTGCGGATTTTGCGCGAAGGTCTCGAGGCTCACGCCGCCGCGAAAATATCCCTGGCCAAGGCTCGGGAACATGCCCGGCGTGCCGCCCACGAGAGAAATGAAAGGCAAGGTCGCGCCGGTCTCCTTTGCCGCTTCCTGCGCGACCACGAGGCCGCCCACGGTTACGATCAAGCCCAGCTTGACGTCGTTGTTCAGCGCCTGCAGAGCCTCGTTCAGAGCTTTGGCGTCATAGCCGCGATTGTCCTTCACATTCATGGGGACGTCGCGGCCGAGCCCTTTCTGAAAGGCGGCCGCCAATGCGGTTCCGCCGAAGGAAATGCTCGACAGTACGCCAATACCCTGTGTTGGCGATGTTGGCATCGGAATCCCTCCTCGAGCTTTGTTTCGCTCGCTTCGTCAACAAAAGCCGCGCCGGAGCGAGCTTAGCGCCGGCGCTTGATCAAGCGGAACGCTAGGCGCCGCATCCGCAGCCGCAACCGCAGGAGTGAACATCCTTGTTCTTCCAGCGCGGGTGATCGCGGTTGGGATAGAGCCGCCATCCAAGGACGAAATGCTGTCCGTGCTTGTCGCGTTTTTTCACGGTCCGCATCGCCTTATCGATCAGCCGCGCCAGCTCGCGGTTGGCTTCATAGGCGCATTTGTCGGTGGCGTTGACGTGCTTTGCATCCGTCTTGACGCCCGGAAGCGAGACGCGGGCTTTGCCCGCCGCGGTCTTTCGGGCCGATTGTTTCAGCTTCTTACGGGTGACCTTCGGGTAGATTTCCGGCATTCTCGTCCCTCCTCATTCAATCTTCACGCGAGCCCGGGGATCGGCGCCGATTGACGCGCGACGTCGGTGCGATACGCTCCGACAAGCCTTGATTTCCACTCGGTCTCGAGCGCGACCAGCGGGCGGCCGTAAATTTCGGACCACCGTTGAGCTAAGCCGGCCGCCAGCCGTCCCGGAATGAGCGGTGTGCGCTCATAAAGCTGCTGGAATCGCTCGAGACCCTCAATTTCGATCAGGAATTCGACGAACGACCCGACGAGGGCGTAGCAGGCGGTTTGGAAAGCCGCTTCCTTCGCATAACGACGGCGCGCCCCTGTCAGCGCCAAGGGATTGGGCGTCGGGATGGCATCGAGCTCGCCGAGTTGCACCGCGTCGAGCGCGTTCCTGTCTGCGGACATCATGTCGAGCAAGCAGTCGCGCGCGACGGCGTGCAGCGATCGCCCGAAATTCGGAAAGGCCGGGTTGCCGCCGAGCTGTGCTTGCAGAAAGGTTGCCAAGCCTTCCGCAAGAAAGCGGTTGCCGTTGGGCAGGTAAAGATGCGCCAGCTCGTGCACGATCGCGGCCTTGCCGGCGGCGACCCGCCACGCAGGAAACTCCATGACGCCCGGGCGGCCTTCCCATAGGGGCACGAGCGCGCGCGAAATCTTGAAGGCGCTCGAGATGTGAACGCAAAGCTCGAAGCTTGACAGCGAGGACCAACCCGCTTCTCGCGCGAGCCAGTCGCGGAGGGTTGCCAGCTCGCGATGGAAATCGGCGCGGAAGGATGCCTGCGTGCTCGCCGAAAGGCTTTCGCCATCGCGCGCGTCGAAATCGAAGCGGATGGCGCTCTCTTCGCAGGATCTGCTCTTCGCGAGGCCAAAATCGTCGCATGCCGAGCGCAGCATCCTTGCAGGAGCAGGGATGCCGATCGGCAAAGGCGGATCGGGCCATTCCAAAAGAAACCACACGACCAGCCCTCGCTGGTGACAGGTCCGACGAACTTGATATGACGCTAACGCCACCCACGGTTCTACGGCGTGATTTTTATGCTTCCGCAGTCCGGCTCATTTGCTTTTGACGTTTACTATACCGCACGAAAACATGCGGAACAATAATCATTCCGAGCGATCGCGCGCCGAAGCATTCTGGATTAGCATGAAGTGGGCTCAACGCCGTGCGCGATCGCCGCGTTCAAAACGGGCTGGCGATTGCACCGAGCGCCGCACGCTGGAGAACGCTGATCCAGCGCTCATCGAGGCTCACCAGGCCGCGGCGTTGCCAATCGCGCAGGCAGCGATTGACGTTTTCGCGGCTTGCATTGATCATGCCGGCAAGCTCGCTTTGCGACAGCGACAATCTGGGCGTTCCGCCGCCGGCCTCGCCGATCCGCTCGAGTAACACTTTCGCGAGCCGCGCCGGCAGTTCGAAGAAGGCGATCTCCGACATCCGCTCATCGGATTTTCGCAGCCGCGCGCACATCAGCTCGAGCAGCTTCAGGCAAACGTCCGGCCGCTTCTCGAGGAACGGCAAGACATCTCTTCGCTCGAGCGCCGCGACCAGGCAATTCGTCAGCGCGGTCGCGTCGGCCGATCGACCTTTGCCATCGAGCAGTGCCACTTCGCCGACGATGTCGCCTTGCGACAGATCGGCGAGGATCACGGTCTTCCCGCTCGGCCCCGGCAGCGAGACTCGCACCGTACCCTTGAGGATCACCATCATGCTCTGGCCAGGGGCGCCGACATGAAAGATCGGTTCCCCCGATTTGAACTGACGGTGGCGCAGGCGCGACGCAAGCTCCTGCCGCGCCCGATCGTCGAGCGCGCGAAACAAAAGGCATTTGCCCAAGAATTTCACGGCCTCTTGCGCGCTCTGATCATTTATCATTCCGCGCCGCCTTTCATCCCGCAGATGCTCCCGATATCGAGCCGAAGGGTCCCCCTTTGGTTCATCGTGCCGCGGTCAGGTTATAGGCCTTGATCGGACGGCTGAAGCCTTTCAATTGCAGCTCGCCGACGGCCTCGGCACTCGCGAGCGCGCCGACCGCGGCGAACACCTTGCTGTCGACGAGAATCTGCCGGTCGGTTGCTTCGGCGCAAAGCCGGGCCGCCAAATTCACCACCATCCCGACCGCGGCATAGTCCGATCGCCGCTCGAAGCCGATTCGGCCGAGGGTCGCGTAGCCATGTGCGATGCCGATCGCGAATCCGAGATCGTGGTCGAGCGTGCGCCACTTCATGGTCATGGGCACGATCGCATCCCGCATATCGATCGCCATGCGCGCGGCGCGCACACACGGATCCGCGCAAGGCAGAGGATCGTTGAACCAGACCAGGAGCCCGTCGCCCGTGAACCGCTCGAGCGTCCCCTCGTATTTGTCGATGAGCCGCCCCAGCGTCGTCTGGTATTCGCGCAGCACGGCCATCACATCCTCGGGCTCGGCCGTATCCGAAAATGCCGTGAAGCCGCGGAGATCGCAAACGACCACCGTGATCTCACGCCGGTGGCTCTCGAGAATTTTTTCGTTTCCGGTCGAGACGATCATCTCCGCGACCTGAGGGGCGAGAAAGCGCTTGAGCTGTCCGACGCGCTCGAGCTCGCGCAGCTGATGGGCGACGCGCTGTTCCAGGGCGCGGTTCCAATCCGCGAGATCGCGGGCGTGCGCCGTGACGCGGTCGTGGAGATCCTTGAGACGCAGCATCGACTTGACGCGCGCAGCCAAGGCGATCTGGTCGACCGGTTTCGTGAGGTACTCGTCCGCCCCGGCTTCGAGACCCGCGACAATGTCGCGGCTATCGGACCGGGCGGTCAGCAGGATGATGGGGATGAAGGGCAGAGCGGGGTCGGCTTTCAGCTCGCGGCAGACGCCGATGCCATCGATCTTCGGCATCATGACATCGAGGAGGATGAGATCGGGCTGCTCTCTGCGCGCAAGATCGAGGGCTTGCTCGCCGTCCTCGGCCAGCAGAAATTCGTATCCATTGATCGCAAGACGCGTCTTGACGATGTCGCGGTTGGCCTCGTTGTCGTCGACGATCAATATGCGCGGTGGATCGTGCATCGGGATGCCGTGGCTCTCTCAGATATAGCGCCTGATCTTCGCCAACAAGTCGCGCGGACTGAAGGGCTTCGAGACATAGTCATCGCACCCGGCGAGGCGCGCCTTTTCCTCATCGCCGCTCAAGGCGTAAGACGTCACCACGATAAGCGGAATCGCCTGAAGAGAGGCATCGGCCTTGATGCGACGGGTGGCCTCGTAGCCGTCGAGGATCGGCAGCTGGATATCCATGAGAATCAAATCCGGCCGCAGTTCAATGGCACGCTCGATGGCCTCCTGGCCGTTTCCCGCCTCGATCATCTCGTATCCGGCGCTGCCCAAGAGATCGCGGAGGATCTGCCGATTGTCTTCATGGTCTTCGACGACGAGCACACGCTTTTTCATAGACGCTCCATCTGGGGATCGATCATGACCGGAAGAGTGAACCCAAAAGTCGAGCCTTCGCCGAGCTTGGATCGAAGCCAAATCCTGCCGCCGTGCAATTCGATGATCCGCTTCGCGATCGCGAGGCCGAGACCGGTTCCGCCCTTGGCTTTCGTGCTCGAATTGTCGACCTGGTGAAACTCATCGAACACCTTGTCCTGCTCGGCTTCGGTAATTCCCGGCCCGGTGTCGCGCACTGCGATTTGGAAGAAACCGTTCTCGGCGGAAGCGACGACGCCGACCTCGCCCCGGTCGGTGAACTTGATGGCGTTGCCGACGAGGTTGAGCAGCACTTGAGCAATGCGCCGGCCATCGCCATGACCGACCGGAAGCCCGGGAGCGAGGTCGAGCGTCAGCCTGAGCCGCTTTTCGGCTGCGAGCGGCTCGAGCGAAGCAACGACGCTGTGAAGGACATCCTCGAGCGAATAGGCCGATACGGAGAGCGCCATCTGTCCCGCTTCGATCTTCGAAAGATCGAGCACATCGTTGATCAGCCCCAGCAGATGCTGGCCGTTCGTCTGCACGCGCCTCAAGACCTCGCGTATTTTGGCGGGCACCTCACCGTAGATATCGTCGAGAACCAGCTCGGTATAGCCGAGTATGGCGTTGAGCGGCGTGCGGAGCTCGTGACTCACATTGGCGAGGAATTGCGATTTGTGCTGGCTTGCGGTTTCGAGTTGCCGGCTCTTCTCGTCGATCTCCGTGAAGAGCCTGGCATTGTGAATGGCGAGCGCCGATTGGTCGGCGAAGGTCTGAAGAAGGTCGATGACGGCCGCGGAGAACGGACCCGGCTTGCGGCGGCGGACGACCAGCGCGCCGATACTGCGATTTGCGTGCAGCAGCGGCACTGCGAGAAGGGCGCGAAACCCGGCTTGAACAATGAGGGGTTGGAACGGCAGATGCGGCGTTTCGAGGAGATCCGGGATCTGAATCGACTTGCGCGTTCGGGCTGCCTGGCCGACGATCGTATCGCCGAGCTCACCGCGGTGGCGCGTCGCGGCATCGATGAGCTCATCGGACATTCCGTGAGTTGCGCTGAGCGCGAACTGCTCGCCGCGATCATCGTAGACATAGATCGCGCCGGCCTCCGTCTCGGAAAGCTGGACCGCTTTCGCGACGATCGCGTCGAGAACCGCCGACAAATCGAGCGTCGAGTTGACGGCTTGGCTGACCTCGCCCAGCGCGCGGAGCTCTTCGACCGATTGGGCGAGCTCGCGGGTCCGCAGTTCCACCTTCTTTTCGAGGTCGGCGTAGGATTGCTGCAATCGGCTGCCCATGTCGTTGAACTGGTCGGCGAGCACTTCGAGCTCATCGCCGGTTTTGATCGAAATGCGCTGCGCAAAGTCGCCGCTGCCGATGCGCAAGGCGCCGGCGCGCAAGGCGAGGATCGGACCGACCATTCTGCGCGCGAGGACGAACCCAGTAAGGCCGGCGAGAACCAGCGCCGCGAGCAGCAAGAGGCTCGAGCGCAGGATGGACGCGTAGAGCGGACCATAAGCTTCGCCGACGGGCAGTTCGACGAAGACGAGCCAATCCATGGGGGTGGCGACGGCATAGCTCGTCAGCACCTTGTGGCCATGGATGTCATCGGCGATCCGCACCGGATCGGCGCCGCCAGTGGCCGCCGCATTGCGCGCCGCGCGGACTTGCGCCAGCCCCGACATGTCGGTATTTCGCAGCACGAGGCTGATATCGGGATGTGCGATGAGCCTGCCTCGTGGGTCGACGACATAGGCAACGCCATGCTTGCCGACCTCGATATGGGATACGACATCCCAGATGAGTTTGAGGTTGACCTCGGCGACGGTGACCCCGCTCTCGCGACGGTTGCCGGCGAGCGCCAAGGTCATATAAGGCTCGGACCCGTGGCGGAAATAGACTGGACCGTAATAGACCTTGTGAGCGACGGCTTCGGTAAAGGCCGGCGATTTCGAGAAATCGAGGTTGCTGCCGATCACGTCCATGGCGATGCGCGACACGCGCAGCCGCTCTCTGCCGGTCGCGTCGAGCGAGGCTAATTCGGTGATCGCCGGAACCTGCCGGAGCAGGCGGAGCGCGTCGAAACGGTGTTGCTCCAGACTGTCCGTCGTCCACGACAATTGCGTCGTCCAGCCGACCTGATTTTCGATCTCGTCGACGAAATGGCCAAGCTTGGCTGCCGCGGCTTCCGCCTGTTCCTGCTGGATGCGGATCAGCGAGCTCTGGTGATCCTGGTACGAGAACCAGATCTCGAGCAGGCCGTTGACGAGGAGGACGACACAAACCATCGCGACGAAGAGGACGACATATTTTCGCAGCAGGCGACCGCGCAAGCGCGGTGCCGAGTCGATCTGGGAAGCGATGTGGTCTGCGCTCGGCGACTTCTTCGACGTCTCCCGGTTCGACGACTGCGCGAGAAGGGTCCCGGGTCGGAGCGGACGGGGTTGCGCAGCGAAGCGCAAAGGGAAGCCGGCCCCCCCGCCGACAAGGCCAGCTAAATCAGAAATCGCGTTCCGCCATCGCATCCGGCCATCCCCTTTTCTGCCGCGAGCGCGCGAGACAGCCTTCGAAATCATTATACCTCCGCAGCGGCGCCGTACAGAAAAAGCAGGCCTTTCAGGCGTTTGGTCGACCCGGGCGTGCTCGATGCCCGTGGGGAAAAGAGTGGCCTTTCGGCCGCCGAATTGCGTGTGACACGCGTCACAGCCGGCCGGTCCCGGACCTGATACCAGTTTCATCGGCCACCCACCGCCGGACGAAGACGGGCCGAGTGAGGCGGCCTTCGCGAGACGAAGAGAGCGGCACCGAGGGTGCCAGCCATGGGAGAGGGAAATGAATTTCCGAGGCTCTATCCGTATCGGTCACTGGTTCGCGCAAGGCGCGGCTGTCTCGCCAGGCCGGGCGATTGCCGCCTGGGTCGCATCGGTCACGGCCGGACGCGTCACGTCAGAGCCAGGGAAGCTCGCAATCCTGATCCTTGCCTTAAACGAGCTCAAGGAGCGCCGCTGGGGCGACGGCGCTGGCGGTCACGGCGGCACGGGCTTGCGGTTCCGCCGCCGCGCGCATGAGAGCCGGGGCTCGAAATTCGTGAGCGCGATGCCGTCCATCGGCGCGCCGCTGCTTGATGCGGTCTATTCGAGATCATTGGGTTCGTGGGTCGTTTTGTCGCCAATCTCGGATTTGAAGCGAGCAATGTCGTCGCGGCACTGCGTCGTCGCGGCCTGAGCGTTCTGCGCGGGCGGCGGAGATCGTCGATCGGCCGGTGCGAGACAGGAGGGGTTGATGGATCAGGTGAGCGCCATATCGGCTTTTGTCCAGGTCGTGAATGCGGGCAGCTTCACGGGCGCCGCCAAGCGCCTCGAGATCTCGCCGACCAGCGTGACCTCGCGCGTCCAGTCGTTCGAGGAGCAGCTTGGCATTCGGCTGCTGAACCGCACCACGCGCAAGGTGAGCCTGACGGACGAAGGGGAGGCGTTCTACGAACGCTGCAGCCGCATTCTGGCCGAGCTTGCCGAAGTCGAAAGCCTCGCGGGCGCGCTGCAATCGAAGCCGAATGGAACCTTGCGGTTGAACGCCGATATCCGTCTGGCGCATGTCGTGGCGCCCCTCGTCGGCGAATACGCGGCTCTATACCCCGACATTTCGTGCGAGCTCATTGTCACGGAAACGCTGGGCGACCTCGTCGAAGGAAAGTTCGACCTGGCGATTTTCGCCGGCTCGTTGCGTGACTCCTCCTTGATCAGCCGTCGCCTTGGCATTGCGCGATACGTTCTCTGCGCGGCACCGGCTTACATCGCCGAGCACGGCTCGCCCCGCCATCCAAGCGAGCTTGCAGGCCATAATTGCCTCGATCTCGTCGGCGGCTCGGCCGTTGGGCAGTGGCGCTTTGTCGGCGGAGACGGCGAGCATGCAGTCAATGTGGTCGGTAAGCTGCGCAGCAACAGCCTCGAAGGTCTGCGGGCCGGATCGCTCGCGGGTCAAGGCATTTGCCTGCTGCCGCTCTCCTGCGTTGCGACCGAGCTCGAGCGGGGGACGCTTGTTCAACTTCTGCCCGGCTATGACGTCGCCCCGCGCATCATCCACGCGGTCTACCCGTCCGGCCGTCATCTCGCGACGCGGATCCGCGCCTTTCTCGATTTTATGATCGAGCGCTTGCGCGAATCCGGACCTGCGAAGCCGCAAAGAAGCGGCGAGGGCGATACCATCGCGCCGATCGCGAAGCACGGGACGGCGCGCCGCTTCGCCTGTCAGGCAGAGTCGCCCACGCCGCGAAATTCTGCAGCCCGCGGCTTCGCCGCTCGAAAGGGCGGCCGTCACGAAGAATTGCTGATGGCGTGCTGATGCGCATTCACCGCACCGCGTCGAGACCCGTGCCTCAATTGAGGCGAATGACGCCGCTTCTCCGTCCTGCGGCGAGGTCGACGACGGCGATGTGATCGCTGATCGAGCAGCCGACAAAGCCAGTGCAACTGTCGGGAACGATGGCGGTGTGGGCGGAGCCTTCGCCGATCGCGATGTGCGACAGTTCCCGGCCCGTGGCGCCGTCGAAGATGCGCGCGTGGTCGCCGCAAAATCCGGTCGCCACCACCTTCGTCCCGTCCGGGCTAATGTCGAGGCCGTGCGGATAAGGATCGGTTTTGACCTCGGCCACGCGATCGAGCGTCCGCGCGTCGAAGATGGTCAAAGTGTCGTCATAGAAATTCGCGACGTAAACGAGCCGTCCGTCCGGCGTCACCTTCGGCACATGCGCCCAATTCCCGCTCCAAGTCCGGCCAAGCACGTCGCCCTCGGGCGATAGGCAGGCAAGGGTGCCATCGAAAGTATTGGCGACGTAAATCCGCGTGCCGTCGGGGTGAAGGGCGAGATGCGCCGGGCCGTCGCCGACCGGGAAGCGGCCGCTGACCGCCCCGTCGGCGAGGCTCACCCGCACGACAACACCATCGCCGGCGCAGGGCACGAGAACGGCGGATCCGTCGGGTAGGGCAAGCGGATCGTGCGGGCCCGTGCCGACCTCGATCAGCTTCGCGCGGAACCCGTCTCCCATCGGCCAAACAATACCCAGCACGCCCGCGCCGCCGCCGGTGACGCAGGCGACGCCCTCCTCGTTGACGACCGGAAGCTGCGGTGACCCGGGCACGTCCCAGCGCCCGAGCGGCTCGAGATCGCTCGCGCGCACACACACGAGAGCATTACCGCCGGCATCGCCGATGAAGAGCCGGCCCCGCGCGGCATCGAGCGCCATGTGAGAGGCCGTCTGCGCCACCGCGCGCACGGCCGCGACAGCCTGGGCCGCGCCGTCGATGCGCGCGGCGCGGCGGGCGCGCTCGCAGGTCCATACATCGCCGTTCGGGCCAGCCACGACGTGATGAACGCCAGGCGCGGTGCTGAGCGAACGTGAGGCGCCATGAACCACGAGGCGCCAGTCGCCGTTTGACGTTCGTTCGGCCTCGTGCTTGGCGCCCGCCTCGACCAAACCCATGCGCAGCCTCGCGGCATAGGAGGCGAGGGCGATCGCGATGCGCTCACCTCGAGGAAGCCGCTCATAGGCCGCGATCACGTTGCGGAGGATTTCACCGGGCGGCGTTGCGCGAAGGTCGAGTTCTTGCATGGGCTGTCCTTTACGGATCGGTCGTTCTTAGCTTGCACCTGTGAGCCCGTCGGTGCAATCCACCCGGCGCATGGGCGCGCTCATCGCGGTGTCACGCAGACTGCATCAATGAATCGGCCGGAACGAGCGGCGCCAGAGTTGGGACCAAAACCACAGCGCTTTGCGACGGATCATCGGCAACACCAGCGTGAAGGCAACAACGCCGAGTAGCCACGTCAAGGCAAGCTCGGCGAGGGCGTCGCCGCGCGCCGGCGAGGACGGCCCCCATTCTGCAATCAGCCCGGCAATGGCCGCCATCAGGGCAAACGGCGCCAAGACGTCTTTCAAGATCCAGCGCGACCACTCTTGTGATCCGACCAGATGCACGAGCATGATGGCACAAATTACGAACTCGCCGGCGAAGAACGCGCACATGCCGGCGGCCGCGCCGACGATTCCGAAATGCACGGTCGCAAGATACACCGTCGGAACCGTAACGACGCTCACGACGAGCGTAAGGATCGCAAACCTCGCGGCTTGGCCCCTCGCCAAGATCAACGCATAACCCACGTCGCAAATGCTGAAGCCGGCTCCGAGAGCGAGCAGGGACAAGGGCGCACTGGCCCTGGCGGCCAAGCTTGTGTTGCCGGTCCAAGCGAAGAGAGCCTGGTGCGGCAACGCCGCGATCGTCACCGCCACGGGCAGAACCATCCACGCCAATATTTGGCTTAGGCTTTGAAATGTGAGTTGCGATGTAGACCAATCTCTCGCGGCTGCGAGTTGGGTGAAACGAGGCAACGCAACCGTAATGACGGGTTGCGAGAGCATGAGGAGGTTGCTGGCGACAGTGCTGGCAAGCATGTAGACCCCGACCTCGCGCAAAGGCAGGACCGCGCCAATGATTGCCTTGTCGGACTGGAGCACAACGGTGCCGCAGATCGAAATGGTAGTGACGCTTGCGGCAAAGCCCCAAGCCTCCAACAGCAGCGCCGGGCGGAACCGCGCTCCGTCTCGCGCGAATGGCAGCTGTGCCCACAGAACGATAAACGCCGCTGCTCCGCCGAGGCCGGCGACAACAGCCTGCGATGCCATCAGCACCTCCACCGAATCCAATCCACGCGACAGCAACAGCAGAGCAACGCCATGGCGAAGCGTGACGGCAAAAATCGTGACGGCGCTGGCAAGGTCTTGACGTTGCAGGCCGGCAAGTCCACCGGAAAACAGGAAAATCGGGAGCTGTAGCGTCAGCGCAAATCCCGCGAATCCGACGGCGCGGGCCACGGCTTGCCGAGGCAAGCCAGGGTCCGCCGCAATCGCGACCGACGTGATCCAGGAAGAGAGAACATAAATCGCCCCGGCAATGAGCAGCGCCGCGATGCAATACGGCAAACCGATCGTCACGACCAGATCTCTCATTCGCTCGGGAGCGACTTCGGAAAGCCTTGCGACCTGCCGAGTCATCGCGAAAGAAAACCCCAGATCGAGAAGCGCCGCGGCCGCCATATACGAGTTTAGCAACGCGAATAGGCCGTATTTTTCCACGCCCAAGAAATGAAGATAGATTGGAACAAAGGCGAAGCCGATCGCGGCCGTGTACACGCGGCCGACGATATGTGCTCCGATATTTTTCGTCAGCGAACGCCGCATTGCCGTTCCAAGAGGCGTATTACCAGAATTTTACCAGCTGCTTCGAGCGAGATTGCTGGCCTCCCGTGGCTTTTTTTCGGCAGATCCGGCATGCAATCCTCACGATCACCGGCGCTCTCGCAGGCTGTTGAAAAAGTCGCTCGATCGTCATCGCGACGCCGCATCTCTCGACAAGGCTCGGGATGAGAGCGGCCGTGGCGATCCAGAAGAGCAGCGGACATCCGCAGCTTTCTGAATTGCCGCGTCGGCCCTTCGACGAGCTCAGGGCCTCCTCGCAATGACGTGGTCGCAGTTCGTCAACAACCTGCGAGATCTCAGCTGGGCATTTGCCGGCAATGCCATGTCAAATGCCATGTCAATGGTATCGCCCCGGCCTCAGCGGTACGGCGACGTGATGGCTCGCGCCGTAACGTCTGGCGCAGCGCAAGGTTCGATTGTCCAAAAATTATGCCGGGGAAAGCAGGTTGCCTCGTAATGCCACGCGCATGGCATAGGCTGGGTCCGTGAAGAGCCGCGGGAGGTGCTTTCGCGCCAATGCTCAGGCGCTCGCCACGTCTGCGTGGCGCGGTTCAGGCCCATCAATTTCGGACATCGAGTGATCCCAATCGAGGGACGAGCCCGCCCGCAGCGCTTGCGTCGGCTCGCTCAGCCGATGTCGCCCATCCGGGTACGGCGCGCGCGAGCACCCGTCCCGTGACCATTTTGTGACCGCGAGGCGAGAGGCCCCTATTTGCGTTATCTCTCGCGCGCCTCCCTTTCCGGGCGCGCCGGTCTGCGTCCATAACCTACAAGCCGAGAGAGCCGATGGGTTAGGCCAGTGTTCGCGCAATGACGAACCAACCCGGGTTGTGCTCGGTAACGTTGAGACACGCGATGGATCGCGCGCGCTCGTGGCGGAATTTCGTGACACACCTCGCGCCGCCACCGCTCCAACTCAGCCACCCCCTCGCGCCGGACAAGAGGCAAATCTCCACGGATCTTGTCCAGCTCCGCCCGGGTTGCGCAGCCCGACCGCTGTTCATGGTCCACGGAAGCATCGGGAACGAGCCGCTGTTGCAATCGATCGCCGGGCGCTTGCGCACTGATCGGCCAATCTGCGGCTTGCAAATGTGCGGCGTGGGTCAGCATGAAACGCCGCATCCCACCATCCGTGAAATGGCGGCGGCTTATATCCAGGTTGTTCGCGCCCGACAGCCGGCGGGACCCTATGCCATTGCCGGTGCTTCTCTTGGTGGCCTTGTCGCGTACGAAATGGCCTGCCGGTTACGCGAGTGCGGCGAAGCCGTCGATCTTCTGGCCCTGATCGAGGTTGACTTCTGCTGCGGCGACCGCGCCGCGCATCTTCGTCTGACGCGTCTCTGGGCGAGGATACTGCGATCTCTGCGCACGCTGACGATGCGGCCGCCGCAGCAATGGGCGAAATATGCCCTCCGAGCCGTCCGAGTGCACTTGCAGCGATGGTTGGCGCCGGGCGGCGTTGACAAACAGGGCGATCGTCGGACCGGGGTCACGCACGCTTTATCGCCGCACTACATCCGCGTTTTTGAAGACATCGCCTCATACAGGCCGCGCCGCTACGATGGCAAAGTCAGCCTCTTTCGCAACGCGCGCGCTGTCTCCGCGCGCGGCGAGCTCCTCGGTGGATTGGAGCGGGCCGCTGCTTCCGTCGAGGTTTACGATGGTTGGGACGAAGGCCTGACGACAGTCGGGCAGCCATGGGCCGACGCAGTCGCGAAACAGCTGGAGCGATGCCTTGCCGGACCTGGCGCCAGCAATAATTCCACCGGATTGGGTCGCCCGATTGGCTCGACAATCGTTGTCCCGACGCGTATCCGGCCACGACCGGGTGGCGCTGACGCGTGCGATACACGACTGACACGCTTGTTTGAGAGCTTGGCCGGCCAGGAGGAGCGTATTTTCGCGCGAAGCCTCGCGATCGTCGTCGCACATCCTGATGACGAGACGATCGGCATCGGCGGACAGTTGGGCCGACTCGATGGTGTGCTTATCGTCCATTTAACGAACGGGGCTCCACGCCCCATGAGCTATGGACGCACAATCGGGTTCACGACACGAAGAGCCTATGCCGCGGCGCGTCGAGCCGAGTTCGAACGCGCCATGGCGCAAGGCGAGGTGCGTGCCTCGGCTCTATGGTTCAACGTCGACGACCAGGAGCTCGTGTTTCATCTGGCCGATACCGCCAGACGGCTCGCCGAGCTATTCGCCGAGCGCGGCATTGAGACCGTCCTTACCCATCCGTCGGAAGGCGGGCACCCGGACCATGATGCAGCCGCGCTTTCGGTGCGCGCTGCGGCAACCCTGCTCGCTCGAGCCGGCGGCAACCCTCCCGATATCGGCGAGATGGCTTTTTATCATGCCGGGCCCGAAGGCCTCGTCCGGCAACGCTTCCCCGCGGACCCGGCCGCGACCGAACTCGCGCTCACGCTCGATGATGCCGCATGGAATCGGAAATGCAGGATGCTCGCGGAATTCGTGACTCAGCGAGACGTGATGGCGGACTTCGACTCTCGAATCGAACGTCTCCGCCGCGCACCCTCCTATGACTTCACCACGCCGAACCGAGGCGTGTTGTCTTACGATGGTGAACAATGGCGTTACGCGGCCCGCGCGGCACTCGCCGAGCTCGGCCTCGCCAAATCCGCCATATCGTAGATGGCCGACGGATGGGGGCGATAAAAGAACAGCAATGAAGGTTGCTGTCGCGAGAGCAGCGCATCCTCAGAAAGAATGAACCGGTTCGAGCAGCCCCTTTCTTGTCAACGCGTCGGCTGCCGACTTGATCGAAGCAAAAGGCAGGTTCGAGCGGTCCGCCATGTCGAAGAGCGAATGGTTTCCATCGGCGAGGTTGAGCACCCACAGCAGCGTCATCTGGTCGAAAGCGCCCGTCTGCCCGCCGATCGGCCGGTAGAGACCTCGCTTACCGAGCTGCGGCTCGCCGCGTGGATTGAGGCTTTGGCAGATCATGTCGCCCTCGATCACCTCGACGATCCGCTCCAGCTTTTGCAGAGAGTCGAGGAGCGCCTCGGTTCTCACAAGATCAAGGTTGTCAGCCGAGGTGTGATACTCGGGATAGCCGCCATTCGGCGAGCGCATGAAGCAGCCAACCGGCATGTTGAAACCGGGCGAGCAATACTGCCGCTCGTCATAGCCATAGGGGAAAAAGGGTGTGATCCGATAGGGCGACCCGCTGTGGCGAAGAACGTGCTCGACATACCGATCGATCAGGGCGTTCCCTTGTCGGCTCTGTTTGTATGTGGATGAGCCGGCATCACCAAGGCAGCTCAAGACCAGCCCGTGCCGAACGCGCTGGACGGTCGTCTCGTTGCGCGCGAGCCACGTAATCGAGCCGATGGTGCCGGGGATGAACAAGAACCGGTAGGTAAAACGGCGCGGTGCCTCCATCACATACCGCGCCAACCAGGTGGCAACCGCCATGCCCGATAGATTGTCATTGCCCAGCGATGGGTGACAGCAGTGGCACGAGATGAGAACTTCTTCCTCGCGCGCACCCCGCACTACGAGCTCGCCGTAAGTGAGATGTCCCCTCGCCAATGTCGCATCGATCACAACATGATAGGCAGACTCTGTCATTGCATCACGCTGCCGCTGGGACACGCAGAATCCCCATGTGTCCGCGTAATAGGCCGTGCGATATGGAATCCAATCGGGCGTTTCCGGCAGCGAATGGAGGTGGCGTTGCAGCTCCTCGAAGGGGACGATTTCGTTGATCGCGTGGCTATATTGCACGACGTGCAGGTTGCAGGTGGCGAAATCGACCAAGCGGCGGCCATCGAGGGTCTCGATGTACGCGGCTCGAATATTCCATTCATTGGGGACGGTCCAGTCGAAAACCGCCGTCCCCGATGGAACTTCACGCATTTCAAGCGGTATGTACCGCTTCAGGATCGACAGGCTGCGACGCATCCCGTCGCCGGTGATGCTGCGGCAGATCGGGTAGAGTTCAGTGATCAAAGCCATCATCGGCGCCCGGTCGTCCGGGACTCCGACATTCGCTCGCCCCGCGCAATTATATTCACTCCCCTGATCGCTGCAGCTTGACATTCCGCACTCCGCATGCCTCGTCGGCTTGTCCGGCGGGCGTCTAGGTCTTTAGCATCGGCCGTATCGTCAAATTGGTCACCTCGGCGGTCCGCGGTAAGCGCAAGACGGCGACCGCAGCCGATGCGATATCGTCAGGCTGTAGCAGTCGGTCTGGCGCATAGTGCCGGTCCGTCATCGCGAAAATCCGCTCTTGGCGCGGCGTCGCGGTGCTGCCGACATGCAGCGTCGTCACGCGCACGCCGGCAGCGTTGATCTCGTCGCGCAGACTGTCGGCGAGAGCCTTGAGCGCGTGCTGAGTCGCAGCGAATTGGCCGACGGCGGCGCTCGCGGCCAAACCTTGCGTCGAGTTGATGAAGAGGATGTCGCCGGCCCGCCGGCAGAGAGCTGGCAGACAATGCTGCGTTAACCGGTAGGGGGCACGCAAATTCGCGGCATAAAGAGCGTCCAGCTCCGCAATGGCGGCGGTCTCGAGCGGTGCTCGCGCGTAAGCGCCGGCGGAATGCACAAGGATATCGATGTCGCCGAACCGGTCGCTGACCAGACCGCTCAGGCGTTCCAAATCGTTGTCATCGGTCAAGTCGGTTGGCACGGCCAGGATGTCGCGCGCGCCGGCTGTGCGCATCGCCGCCTCGGCTTCCGCCAGGCGAACGCGATCGCGGCCGGGCAGGCAAAGCGCTGCACCATCCATCGCCAATGCCAGCGCTATTGCCCGACCGATACCGCTGGTAGCACCGGTGACGAGCGCCGTCGATTCCGCGAAGGACCGCCTCGGGCCGGTGCGGCGCGCTGGCGCGGTTGAGTATTCAGGCGCCATACGTTAGCGGCCCTTCGCTCAATTCGGTGCCGTCGTTGTAGACGTCGATCACCTCGTCGGGTAGCCGTGCCAAATCGCGCGCCCGCAGATAGTCCCGGATCGCCGATCCAGTGCAGCGCGAATCGATGTTCTCGGCACCATCGCGATTCCTCGCATCGATCCGGTGAACCGTGCGGAAATCAATGCTGTAGCGCGCGATCCCGCTGGTGTTTTCGACGGTCGCGTGCAACTGAGCGCCGGAGAACAAGATCATCCCGCCTGGTTCGGGCAGGGGCGTGATCACGGGCCCCGATACGGGCTCTTGCGGCTTCGGCTGGATGCGTGTGTCTGCTCGAACGTGCTGTGCTGCCGTCGCCCGGCTGGTCGCATTCCATCGATAGTAATTATAGACCTCTGAATTGTTCGCGATCGGCCGCCGGAAATAGTTGGGATAGAACGCCAGGCCGTTCTCCTGGGTGATCGGGTAGATCGGCAGCCACCAGTTGATCTGGCATTGCGGCGCCGAGTACCAGGTATCGCGATGGGGGTGAAACGCGTAGGCGATGCCCGAGGTCAAATAGTCAGTCGGGTATGCGGAACGCATGCGCGGGACATCGAAATAGACGAGATCCAGGTCGCATCCGATGCTGGCTAGGATTTCAGGAATCAGCTCCTTGCACCGCGGATGATGAATGAAGGCGGGCTTCAGCTTCGCGAGTATGGCGGCCGTCTCTTCTGCACGGAGATGATGGTGAATGGTACGCGGGTCGTGAGGCGCGAATGCCTCCTCCAACATCGCGCGGCCGAGTTCGCATAAAGCGTAACTGCATGCGCGCGGGGAATAGAGGAAGAGATCGCCTGCGTAAAGGCGTCGGCGCCGCGTATCGTCATCCAACGCTACGTCGCGTAATAGATCCACCATCGCCATTCTCCGGTCCAAGCGTGAGACCGCGGCAATTTCCGTGCCGCGATTGCAGCCTATTTGCAGTAGAAATCGAATACGTGTCGAAGCTTCGTCTGAGTAACGAAGCGCCACGTCCCGAATTCCGGGAAATCCGCGCGGCGAAAGAGCTTTAGGCTTGCGATACTCTCCAGCGGCATTGGCGTTAGGGCAGGCGTGTCGTTCCAGCCGAGGACGAAATGGCCGCCGGGGCGAAGCCGCGAGTGGCATTGCGCAAACGCCGCTTCGCATTGGGCGCGTGAATCCAGTCCCCAACCGTACACACCGTTACAAATGATAAGGTCGAAGGTGCTTTCCGGGAAGAAATCGGCCAGCCGTTCGAGCGGAGCCACCACGTGATGGCTGGCGCCGTACCGTCTGGCATCGCGCAAGGGGTCGATCGTCCAGAAAGTCTGCCGCGGAAAATATGTCTTCTCATAATGCCGCGTGTACCACTGGCAGCCGACAAACAGCACCGTGTGAATGTCATCCCGGGTTGCGTATGCAGGGAAGATCACTTGCTCGAGGACTCGACGGTCTTCGGTGCGCAAGGGCGTAGGCAGCCCGAGGGTATAGCGGGCTGCGCGTACGACATAGGCCGGGTCCGAGAAGATCCGCAGTACGCGTTTCCGCGCCAATGCGCTACCACTCAGGGCCTCGCTGTGGCGCCGTTCGGGCTCGTTAATTTCGGCCATCTCGCGACCCCGAAGGATGGATGCAACCTATTGCTTTCGCCGTTAAAAATACGAAGTGGTGCGGCGATTAAAGCACCTGTGGAAACAACCACGTAGGCGGACTGCGTCGACGGTACGTGACCATTCTGTGGCCGCGGGCCGATCGGACAACGATTGCGTTACTTCCCCTGGAACGGCTCGCGTCATAGAGGAAGGAACGCTGCCGGCCACACGAGCCAGGAAGCCGGGGGCGGTGGAGGAAGAGCAACAATGAAGATTGCGTTCGTGAATCAACCCTTCGATCGAATCCTTCCCCCGCTGCAAAACTCCCTCGGTATTTGTACCTATGGAGCGGCACGCGCTCTCGCGAAGTTCGCTGATGTGATCGTTTACGGAAACCGCGACCTGCATGAAGACGTTCCGGGAGACTTTGTAGATAACGACGTTCGTTACCGCTTCGTTCCTTCGTACGCCCACGAGCAAATCCTTTTCGCGACTCATCGCAAACTCAACCTTTCCGGCATTCCAATACAACGGGCCATAACCGCCGCCTGGTCGTATCCGAGTTTCGTCCGCAAAGTCGCGCACGATCTCGGGAAGGAGCGTTGCGATATCATCCACATCCAGAATTTTTCACAGTATGTCCCGGTGATCCGTAGCTTTAATCCTCAGGCCAAAATCATCTATCAACAGCACGCGCAGCTTTTTTCCCAGCATAATAGCCGGTGCCTCGCGAGGCGATTTCAAAAGGCCGACTTGTTCGCCACCGTCAGCGAATATTTGACGAGCACGGCGCGCTTGCAATTTCCGATGCTGGCGGACCGCTTGGCGACGATTTACAACGGCATCGATCCGGATGAATTCAGTCGTGAAAAGGATTACCGCGCCGCCTGCAATCGCGGTGAGAAACGAATTTTATACGCGGGTAACATTTCACCCAGCAAAGGCATCCACGTTCTACTGGATGCATTCAAACTCATCCTTCAGCGCTATCCCCTCGTGCGCCTCGACATTGTCGGGCGAAATTTCTCATACCCCCTCCTTGATATGTTCGACCACGCAGATCGGCTATCAATTGCGAGCGTGAAGCCATGGTATGCGATTGACTATTCCGCTCGTCTCAAAGCACGGTTCTCGCTTGCCCCGAAGGATGCGGGATCATATGGGTTCCGTTTGAGAGCTTCGTTGCCGCCCGAGGTTGCGGCGAAGGTCGCCTTTCCGGGCCACCTGTCGCACGCTGAACTTGCGGACCGCTATCGTGACGCGGATGTGTTCGTTTTCCCGCCGGTCAATGATGAAGGCTTCGGCTTGCCGCCTCTGGAGGCAATGGCGGCGGGGACACCGGTTGTTGCAACCCGCTCCGGCGCCATCTGCGAAATTGTCAAAGACGGCGAAACAGGAATATGCGTCGGCAAGAACGATGCGCCGGCGCTGGCGCAAGCGATTATCAACTTGCTAGAGAATGACGCGCTCAGAGAAAGGATGGGTCTAGCAGCGCGCCAGCGCGCGCTTCTTCGCTTCACCTGGGACCGCGTCGCAGAACAGATGTACGCGAAGTACAAGGCCCTCCTGGAACCGGCCACGGTGTGATTTTCGCCGACGACGAAAAGCGCTTCACCGCGCAAATGGTTGTCGCGCGCTAGATCGCATACGACGAATCGCCGAAAGCCTCGCCAGGCGCGATGATGCGGGGGGTTGGTATTGGTATGATGAACCGTCCCCCTGCCTCGCGGTAGCCGGCTTGCTGGCGAAGAATCTCGCCTGCGAAATTCCAAGACAGCAGCAGGACATCGTCCGGCCGATCGGCGGCGAGCCGCCCGGGATCGACAATGGGAATTCGCTGCCCCGGCATGTATTTGCCCTGCTTGAACGGGTTGGCGTCCGCCACGTACTCAAAGAACCCGCCGCCAAGGTCGAGAGAGTTGACGAGAGTCGCGCCCTTCGCTGCAGCGCCGTAGCACGCGATTCGCCGGCCGCTTGCCTTTTCCCGTCGAAGGAGCGCCGCGAGCGATGATCTCAATTCCGTCACGCGGGCGGAGAAATCTTCGTACCAGCTCAGCCGGTCGACGCCCAGCGTCACCTCCTTGTCCCACAGCCGGTCGAACGACGCCGTTGTCGAAGGATTCCGACTGACGACAAGACGCAAAGACCCGCCGTGAATGGCCAGACGCTCGGCGTCGTTGAGGTGAAGTCCGTGCCGCTCGAACAAGGGCTTCAGGCCATGAAGCGTGTGATAAAAAAGGTGCTCGTGATAGATCGTATCGAATTCGCGTAATTCGATCATGTCGACGGCGTAGGCGAATTCGAAGATCGCAATGCCGGCGGGCTTGAGGAGACGCGCGAAACCGGCCACGAAATCGTTGATGCCATCGACATGGGCCAGGACGTTGTTGGCGATGATCACGTCCGCATACCGGCCTTCGGCCGCGAGTGATTCGGCAACGCGCTTGCCGAAAAAATCGTTGATCGTCGGGACCTTCGACGCGCGTGCCTTTTCCGTGGGCGCGAGCGCGGGATCGACGCCAAGACATGGAATTCCTCGATCCACGAAATTGCGCAAGAGGTAGCCATCATTGCTCGCCACCTCGACGACAAAGGAGCGCGGGCCGAGCTTTCGCTCGTCGATGATCTTGTGAGCCAGCGCCGCCGCATGTCGAAGGAGCGCGGGCGAAGAGGAAGAGAAATACGGATAGCCGCTTTGATAAAGCTCGTCCGCCGGGATCGTCTCAGTCACTTGTAAGAGCGCGCAGTCGCGGCAGAGCGCGAGCGCCAAGGGGTAGCGCTGCTCGCGCTGGGTAGGTTCCGTCAAGAGCGCATTTGAAATCGGGTGCTCCCCGAGATCCAGAATGAGGTGCAGATTGCCGCCGCCGCAGGAACGACATTGCGAAATCATTTTCTGCGCCCCTTTCCGCACGCGGTGGCCAAAGACGATCGAACGCGCCATTGTCGACGGACCGGAGGCCAAGCCGAGGGCGCGCCGACCTGCGAGGCAACTTATCAGAGCGACAACGCGACAGGCTGAGTCCATTCGGGGCGAATGATTTGGCCACGCCGAAGCGTGGACGCGCTCCATCGGCGCCAGACGGTCGAAGCCTGATAGCCGCTACCTGGGATTGTAGAAGGGCGAAGCCTTGCGTCATAAAACGCGAAATCGCAACTGAAGGCTCAGCTTTGTCACAGCCTTCGCAGCGCGGGTTTTACTCTAATTCAGCCAGTTCATCGCGTTGCCTCTGCGCGGGCAGCGAGAGATGGTCAAGAGCAGTCGAACGTGTGCTGGGCGATGGCGAGCGCTCATTCTTGGGTGCTGTGCGCGGTTTCGGTCGCTTGCGCTTCGCTCATCGGGTTGCGGATAAACCTCGCGGCATTATTTCACGGTTGGGGAGCGCCATGTTGCTCGCACGCGAAATTTCGATTGCAGGCAGAGCGGTGGGAACCGCGTTCCTTCGGTCACACGCGGCGAGGCCAATGATTTTGCAAGGCTCGTGGAGACGCCGATGGTAAGCGGCGTCCGGCGTCGCGTTGACTCAAATTTGTTGGCGGTGCAACCGCCGCCTGTCGCGGCGTTGCCGGAAGGCATCAAGCGTCCGCGCTGGTCGGTGATGTTTCCGGTCTTCAACTGCGCGAATTATCTTCGCGAAGCGCTGCAAAGCGTGCTTCGCCAAGATCCCGGCGAAAACGAAATGCAGATCGAAGTGATCGACAATTGCTCGACCAAGGATGACCCCGAGGCCGTGGTTTGGGAACTTGGCCGAGGCCGGGTCCAGTTTCATCGCCAGCCGCAAAACATCGGGCCGATACGGAATTTCAACACCTGCATCGACCGCGCGCGCGGCGAGTGGGTTCACATTCTTCACGGCGACGACATGGTTGAAACGGGATTCTATTCCCGTGCGTGGAACGGGTTATCGGTCGGTCGCGAAGTGGGTGCCGCGCTGTGCCGCGTAATGCACATCGACGAGAACGGCCGACCCGCCTATTACGGCCGCCATAAGCACCTTAGCGAGCTCGAAGAACCGCGTGTGACGACGCTCGGACCTGACTTTGTCGAACAGTTGTTTGTCAATCAACGCATCCAGTTCGCGGGCATGGTGGTTCGGCGCTCGACCTACGAGCTGGTCGGAGGTTTTCGGCCCGAGCTCGTCCATTGTTCGGATTGGGATATGTGGATCCGCATCGCTCTCGCCACGCACATCCTGTATGAGCCGAAATCCTACGCCTATTTTCGAATTCATTCCGGAGCGGACAGCGCCGCACAGATCAGAAGCGGCCAAGATGTCGTCGATAAGCGGCGCGCGATTATGCTCGCCTCCACCTATGTTCCTCCGCGGCAAGCGCGGCAACACTACAAATGCGCCATGAAAGCCGCGTCGATCGAGGCGATCGCGCGCGCCCGTCGGCTTTGGCGGACGAGAGATCGGCTGGCGGCGCTGCGGCAGCTGCAGGAGGCGCTGCGATGCAGCGTGTCGCCGAGTGTCGTCTTTCGGCTGGCGCATTTTTGGGTGTTCGCGCTCGCGAAAGGGGATCGCGAGGGGTATGCGTTCGCGAATGACGGCGACGACACTCCCGCTCTGGGGCACGAGCAGCTTTCCGGTGGAGTGAAAGACCGCCAGCCGCAGGCATGACCCTATGCGGGGCAGCCCTCGGTCACATGCCCGAAGGGCTCGAAATCGCCGGCCTTCCTCGGATGGTTGCGTGCTCGGGAGGCGGTCTGCCCGTCAGGCGGCGGATCACCTAGCCAAATTGCGTTTCAATTTGATCACGATTTTGCCAATTCTCGCGGCTAGAATAATGACATGTACAGCGACAATACTTGTACAGTGACAATATTTGCACAGCGATAATACTTTCAATTGCGCAGAGACACGCGGTGACCTCGACATGAATTCGGTACCACCAGGAGATGGGCTGGTCGGATGAGTTCGCCTCTCGGCCGCCTCTGGAACGATCCGTTGCCCCTCCGGCTGCTTGCCTTGCGGTATCTCGACCGGCGGCTCAACTTTCTCCCCTACCGCGCGAAATTGAACCATGCGGCGATCGAGCGGCCGCATTATGGTCATTGCCTCCTTCAGGCGGCGCAGCTGGCCGCCAAGCTCGGCCATCCGCGTGTCTCGGCCATTGAATTCGGCGTCGCCGGCGGCAATGGCCTCCTCGCGCTCGAATTGCACGCGCAGCACGTCAAGAAAGAGACGGGCGTCGATGTGGCAATCTATGGGTTCGATACCGGAACGGGCATGCCGCCGCCACGCGATTATCGCGACATGCCGTATCTCTGGCAGGCCGGCTATTTCGCGATGGATCCGGCGGCCCTCAAAAGCAAACTCAAGTCGGCGAAACTTGTTCTCGGACCCGTCGAGAACACCGTCGAAGAGTTTTGCCGCGATGAAGGCCCGCCGCCGATCGGCTTCATCGCATTCGACCTCGACTACTATTCATCGACGGTCGCGGCGCTCAAGATTTTCGAGAAGGAGCACAAATACCTTCTGCCGCGTGTGGTGTGCTATTTCGATGATACGGTCGGCGATGTCGATTGGGCGTACAACGAGTTCACGGGCGAACTCCTGGCGATCAGGGAATTCAACGAAAGCCATATCGACATGAAGCTCGCGCCCGTGCACGGGTTACGCTTTTTTGGTCAGCGTCTTCCGCAATCCTGGCATGAGCAGGTCTTTGTGGCGCACTTGTTCACTCACGCAGACTATGGCCATCCGATCTCGACGCTGTCGCAGCTTCCGCTTGCTGCCGCCTGAGTCCAAGCGAATGCGTTAGCGCTCTCGCTTCGAGCGGATCATCTCGACGAAGTCGCCGACATTCTTCAGGCTCTCGACTTCGCTGGTGCGAAAATGCAAGCCGAAGCGCTGCTCGACGGCCACCACGATATTGAGGTGGGCAAAGCTGTCCCAATTGGGGACGTCCTCGGCCGTTGTCTCGGGCGTGAGCTGAAGCGACGGATTCTCAAGAACTTGTCGACAGATATCTTGCAGCTCGGCGAGAATTCCGTCGGTTGTGGCGGTCATTCGACGATCCTTATGAAAGAAGAGGGTGCGACAAAACTCGCAAGGTTCAGACGCCAAGACGTCGATCCCGCCGGTTCTTCACGCTCCGGCAGAAAGCCCAAACGAAGGTAATGCTCGCGCACCATCGCGTTGCGCCCAGACGGCCGGTAAAGGCCGATCAGCGTCGTTGCCCCGGTCTTGGCGGCTGCCCGCGCGAGCACGCCGAGGCATGCCGCCTCAACGCCGCGGCCGAGAACGCGGCAGCTCATCAGCCAGGTATCGATCAGCAGCGCCTGCCGCTCCTCGGGATGCGGGAGCGCGATGATGACGGCGATCAACCCGTTATCGCCGAACCGGTCGGTCAAGCGGAAACGCAGGACGACCGAGCTCGGATCGTCGACCAGCCGCTGCACCTCGGGCTCGGTATAGCGTCGGGTGGTGAGATTGAATTGGTTGGTCTTGTTGATCAGCTGGGTGACCCGGGTGATATCCTCGCGCCGGGGCGGCCCGGCCTCCATCGTCATCTCGAGGCTGCGAAGGAAACCCTCCATGTCGGTGGCATTGGCGAGCTGTTCATTGCGTCGGACGTTCTCGGCGTATTGGCGCACGCGAATCCGATCCTCTTTCGTGAAGGCTGCCGCCTCGAAATAGCCGGCGCGCGCGATGACCGAGCCATAGAGCGCGACATCGTCGGGCAGTTCCGGCACCGCCACGGAAGGCAATTCCCGACGAACGATGGCGCGCTCGGCCGGATTGTCATCGACGAACACGAACGAGTCGAGGCCGAGTTCGAGCGTCTTGGCAAGGCGTCGCAGATTGGTGGCCTTGTCATCCCAGTTCACGGCGAAGGCCGCGACGCTGTCGCGCTTGAGGTGCATCTCGGGATGCTTGGCAAAGACCGTCTCGATGAAATCGGGATCGTTCTTCGAGCATACAGCGAGCACGATTCCGCGGTCGGCGAGCATGCCGGCGTAGCGTTGAAACGCCAAGTAAGCCTCGCCCGCGGCGCTTCCCTGGCCGAGCACGATCCCCTCAATGCCATCGTCGCCGACGACGCCGCCCCAGAGCGTGTTGTCGAGATCCACCACGAGGCACTTGCGCGAAAGCCCGCAGGCCGCGGCGATGACGCGTGCCACGAGATCGCCATAGACGGGTGCAACCGCCGGTCCGATCGCTTGTTTCGCCTGATACCAACGGACGGGATCGCTCCATGAGGCGCGACCGGACGAGGCGGCCTCGCGGTCGATATCGACGAGCAGCACGCCTGCGCTCGCCGCCGCCTCGGCCAGCGCTTGATTGAAGCGATCGATCAGGGCCGCCGGCGCGCCCGGGACCGCGGCTTCGTAATTTCCGAACAAAGGCAGCCGCGTGTTGAGCACGGTTTGCTGCAGGACGACAGCGCCAAACCGCTCGCGCGCGCGGCGCCACAAGGCCGCCAGCCCGTCGATTTCTGCCTTTATGGCTGCGTCCGTCTCCGCCCGCGTGGCGCTTACCGATAGGGGCGCCAAAGCCGCCGCCTCGTCCAGCATGAACAGCACGAAATCAGGCGGCGCCGCCTCGAGAAACGAGTCGCGATCGAGAATGGCCTGGCGAAATTGCCCATAAGGCGCGATGTCGATGTCAAGCAGCAAGCGGCGCGCAAGGGCGGCAACCCGGATCCCCGGGACGAGATGCTCGACCGTCGAGGACGCCATCACCGCGAGACGGCGGCGCTGAAATCCGTCCGGCAATCCCGGCGCTCCGCCGTCGTCTTGCACCAGCTTGTCGATCCGAAGGGTCGCGAGAGCATCGCGCCGGCAACCGGCCAGCGCGATGGCGGCAGTCATGCGCTCCGCCGCCGGCAACGCCCGCGCCGCCGTGATCGCCTGGGCGAGACCGGAATGGGTCGGCAGCCAATCGAGCTCGATCATGTCGCGGGCTCCCATCAGAACTTGAAATAGAGGAATTCGGTCGGCGCGTTGGAGAATGCCTTCAGCAAGGCAAACATTCCGATCACGCTGACAACGCAGGCGCAGGCCATGGTTGGATGCCAGACCGCCATGACCGAGTCGCGCAGGAAGCGTTTCTCATACCAGATCGCCCGCAGCTTGGCGTTGAGCGCGGTCTGATAGTGACGCATCCACTGCTCGGTGTTCGGCAAGAACCAAACGATGAAGAACAGGATCGGCAGCCAATAGAACTCGTGGATCGAGAACAAGTTCAATGCCGCGATGGGAATATCAAGCGCGTGACCGAGCTCGCGCACGATCGCGATGCGGCCAAGGAAGTCGGGCAGCGCGAATCCGTTCGAGCCGATCATGCCGCCAACCATCCGCAGCGCGGTGGACACGTCCGCGGAACGGAAAAAGATGAGCGCCAGCGTCGCGCAGAGAAACGTGGTGAGCACGCTCGCGGCGTGGCGGAAAGGAACGAACGCCTTTTCCGACCACCACTTCCAACGCGCCTTGAGGGTCCGCCAGCCGTGATTGACCGTCAGGAACACGCCGTGCAACAGGCCGAAGATGATGAACTGCCAACCGGCTCCATGCCACACGCCGGAGACGAACATCGTCAACATGGTGGGCGCGGCGAGGAGGACAAGGAAGGTCGAGAAAGACGTGCGGCCTGGCCGCAACACCGGCTTGCCGGCCGCGAGGCGCTTGCGCGTGAAGGCGAGGATGACGGGATTGAAAATGTAGGCAGTCAGAAATCGCGTCAGCGTCATGTGCCAGCACTGCCAATAGTCGATGATGCCCGTCGCCTTGTAGGGCGAGGCAAAATTGAGCGGCAGCCGGATGCCGAAGAGCAGGGCGAGCCCGATCGCCATGTCCGAGTATCCCGAGAAGTCGAAATAGATTTGCATCGCATAGGCCAGCGCGCCGCCCCAGGCTTCGAGCAGCGAAGGCGCGACCCCTTGGGCCACGGTATCGAAAACGGGCTTCGCGAATGCTGAAACGCCGTCGGCGATGACGACTTTTTTGAAGAGACCGATGAGGAATATGGTTACGCCCATCGATATGCAATCGAGCCGGGGCCGAAAGATTCGCCGGTCGTCGAATTGCGGGAACATTTCGCGATGATGCGTGATCGGCCCGGCGATGAGGTGCGGAAAAAACGTGATGAACAGGCCGTACTGCAGTGGCCTTGGTTCTTCGGCGACGCCGTCATAGGTGTCGGCAAGAAAGGCGATTTGCTGAAAGGTGAAGAACGATATGGCGAGCGGAAGCGGGATGTCTGGAATGTGCCAATCGAGACCGAGAGCGCCGCTGATCGTGTGGCCGATGAAACCGGTGTACTTGAAGATTCCAAGGAGCAGGGCATTCGCCGCGACGCCGATAACAAGGAGTCGCTTCGAGGGAGAGCGAGCGAGCTTGCGGCCGATGAGGAAATTGAAGGCGATGGAGCCGAGCAAAAGCGGAACGCACGCGACGCTCCACCATGCGTAGTAGACGAACGACATGCCCGTCAGCCATGCCAGCGCAAGCTGCTGGCGGCCCATCATGCCGAAGACGAAGAAACCGACGACGCACAGAGGAAGAAAGCCGGCGATAAACACCGGCGAATTGAACAGCATGGGCCTCTACTCGGTCGGGAGGGGTTCCATACCGACCCCGAGCCCGGTTGCGACGACGAGCGCTCGAGAAAACGCCTTCGCGGCCGACCAGCGAATATGGATTGCGTCAATAAAAGCACCGCGGTTCATGGCGAAATCATGATCCGCATCCCAGAAGGTGGCCGAGGTTCCAGCGAGCGCACTCCCGACCTGCCGCGAAACCTGCCGCATGACCGTCCCCTTCGGATCGAACCGGGCCTTCCACTCAGGATTGAGCGGCATCGTGACGACGACGAAACGCAGTCCCTTGGCGTCGAGTTCCTGGGCGAGCTGCCGCAGCGATCGCAGACAGCTTGGATCGAGAGGCGGGAGTTCCCCGTAGGTCAGACCACGGGTTTCGGATGTGTCAAGCGGCCCATCGGCATAGCGATCGAAAGTAAGCGATTCGAGCCCGCTTCTGCGCAGGAGAAATACATTCTTGATCAGCGTCACGGGGTCGAAATATTTCAAATAGAGCGGGAACGTCCAAGCACGCCGGTAGACAAATTTGTCAGCATCCTCGGGGTCGAATACTCGTGGATTGGTTGTATCGCAGCCGGTGAGATCCTCCGGTGCGAGGATCGTCATCACCTGATGAATGCTGGGAATGCGCTCGATGAAATAATCTGTGGTGAATTTGGTCTGGTTTATTTTCAAACCGCAAAAGGCGCCGTTGAACGGCACGCTTTGGCCGCCGCTGGCTTGTTGGATCGCCGTGCTGTCGAAATTGCGCCAGGTGACCGATGAACCAACCGCCAGAATTGTCGGGTTGGCGATCGAATGCGTCCGCAAATAAGCCAGCTTCTGATCGATGCACAGATTGTTGGACAGCTGCGGCGGCGGCTCCACGCCAAGACGATTTATCGCGAAGAGTCCGAGCCAAAACGCGCATAAGAACGCGATGGAGGTCCCGCATATGGCCGCGAGATAGAGGACCGAGAAGGCGCGCCCGTTGGTAGACGGTTGCGCCGCCGCGGCCGTGTCTGCGCCGGCACCATCGAGTCGCCGTGGCGTGGTCGGAGGCGATTGCACCGTCATTCCGTCACCGCCCAAAGACGCGAAGAAACATCCCCCACATCGCTGCATAATTCGCAACGTTCGTGGTCGGGTTCCGCAATCGCGATCAATTGATCGCGGGCGATGCTAAAAAGATACGTGAAGGCGCGGGCGCTCGGTACCCGCAAACTTGCGGTCACCGCAAGGTCACACCCCGGCCGAAATCGGCGCTATACATTTATTTCATCTGATAGTTCCGCGAGGATTTATCAGGACACGCCGGATGTGATCATCATCGACGATGCTTTGAGGCGTGCTCAGCGGGCCGACCGCCCCATCCGGGTGGCTCTCGTCGGAGCCGGTTTCATGGGGCGCGGGATCGCGCTCCAGATCATCACAGCGACCACCGGAATCCATCTTGCTGCTATCGTGGCACGCAATTTGGAGTCGGCAAGGCGCGCATGTCGTGAAGCTGGCGCGGAGTGGCGCGAGGCCGAGACCATGCGCGCGCTCGATGCTGCGATCGATGATCGCATCACGGCGATCACGGACGATTGGGGTCTCGTCTGCGACGCCGAGCGGATCGATGCGATCATCGAAGTAACCGGTTCACTCGACTACGCCGCAGCGGTCGTTTGCGCCGCGATCGCGAAAGGCAAACACGTCGTTCTGATGAACGCGGAGCTCGACGGAACCGTCGGGCCGCTGCTGAAGCGCAAGGCGGACGCGGCGGGCGTCATCTATACGAATTCCGACGGCGATCAGCCCGGCGTCACCATGAATCTCTACCGCTTCGTCCGCGGCATCGGTGTTCGCCCGGTTCTATGCGGGAGCATCAAGGGGCTGCACGATCCCTATCGCAACCCCACCACGCAAGTCGAATTTGCCAAGCGGTGGGGCCAGAAGCCGCATATGGTTGCGTCGTTTGCCGACGGCACGAAAATCTCCTTCGAGCAGGCGATCGTGGCGAACGCGACGGGAATGAGCGTAGCACGGCGCGGGATGACCGGTCCGACCGTCGAGGCAGGGACGCCGATCGAACAAGCGGCGGCGCTGCTTCCCACCGAGAAATTCATGCACACGGCCGGTATCGTCGATTACGTCGTGGGAGCATCACCGGCCCCGGGCGTGTTCGTCCTCGGCGTGATGGAGCATCCGGCGCAACGCCGCTATCTGGCGCTCTACAAGCTCGGCGATGGCCCGCTCTACTGCTTTCACACGCCGTATCACCTGTGCCATTTCGAAGTACCGAACTCCGTCGCGCGCGCCGTGCTGTTCGGCGATGCCACCATTGCCCCGGCGGGTCCGCCATGCGTCGAGGTCGTCACGACCGCCAAGCGCGATTTGCGGGAGGGCGAAGTGATCGACGACATGGGCTGGTACATGACCTACGGCCAGGCGGAGAACGCGGATGTGACGCACCGGGATCGCCTCCTGCCGATGGGACTGGCGGCCGGCTGCCGATTGCGCCGGAATATTCCCCGCGATCGGGTGCTCACCTACGACGATGTCGAGCTTCCCGAGAACAGATTGATCGACCGGCTGCGCGCCGAGCAGGAAGCGATGTTTTTCGGCGTAAGTTGGAACTCTCTCGCGCGGGACCGGAGTTCTGCACGAGAGAGGTCGGTGGCCCGCGCGACGATGTTCAGAGCGCCGTTCGAGGCCACGCGCGAAGCAGGCGACTAAGGCGTGCGAATGGTCGCGGAAACAGCGTCTGAAATTTCGCAAGCGGGTGCTGCATGAAGGTTGTCATTCTCGCCGGAGGCTTCGGTACTCGCATCAGCGAAGAAAGCGTCGTCCGCCCAAAGCCCATGGTCGAAATCGGCGGACGGCCGATACTTTGGCACATTATGAAAATCTACTCGGCTTACGGTCTCAATGATTTTGTGATATGCGGCGGTTACAAGTTTAACGTCATCAAATCCTTCTTCCGCGACTACCTTCTTTCCTGTTCGGATGTGACCTTCGATCTGCGCAACGATCGGATCGAGATTCACCGCAACCACGTCGAGCCGTGGCAGGTGACCGTGGTGGACACGGGCGAAAAGACCATGACGGGCGGCCGCGTCAAACGCGTCAAGAACTACCTCGACGGCGAGACGTTTTGCCTGACCTATGGGGATGGCGTCGCGAATATCGACGTTCGCGCTCTCATCGAGTTTCACAAACGCTCCAGGGCCTACGCGACGGTCACCGCGGTCTCTCCGCCGGGCCGGTTCGGAGTGCTCGCAATCGATTCCGAGAACCCATTCGTTCATGCGTTCCGCGAGAAGTCGAACGCCGACGTCGGCTACATCAATGGCGGCTTCTTCGTGCTCGAACCCAAAGCATGCGACTACATCGCCGGCGATGAAACGGTTTGGGAGCGCGGTCCGCTCGAGACGCTTGCACGGGAAGGAAGGCTCGCCGCCTATCGCCATCAGGGGTTCTGGCAGAACATGGATACGCTGCGCGACAAGAACGTCCTCGAGGAACTTTGGCAGACAGGAAATGCGCCATGGAAGATATGGTAGTGGGCTCGAGATCGCGCGCCGAACGCCGAGCCGACACGAAAAGCGAGAAGCCGCGGCTTCTCGTCACAGGAGCGGAAGGCTATATCGGCTACGTTCTGTCGGCGCGCCTCCTCAAGTCAGGCTACAGCGTTGTCGGCGCGGATACCGGCTTTTACACGCAAGGAATGCTCTATCACGACGGCTGCGATCGACCTGTCACGCTGTGCCGCGATACGCGGCGTATCACCGTCGACGAGCTTCGCGGCTTCGACGCGGTGATCCATCTGGCGGAATTGTCCAACGATCCGCTGTGCGAATTCGACGAACGGTCGACTTACAACATCAATTATGAAGGCTCGGCGGCGCTTGCGGAAAAAGCCAAGAGAGCGGGCGTGCGCCGTTTCATCTATAGCTCATCGTGCAGCATCTATGGCGTGGCGGAGAATGAAGAGCGGACCGAAACCTCGCCGATCGAACCGCAAACCGCCTATGCGCGCTGCAAGGTCCTGGTCGAGCGCGACGTCGCGGCGCTGGCGGACCGGAATTTCATCCCCACGTTTCTGCGCAATGCCACGGCCTTTGGCGCGTCGCCGCGGATGCGCTTCGACATCGTGCTCAACAACCTCGCCGGCCTCGCCTGGACCACGCGTTGCATCCGCATGACCAGCGACGGCACGCCGTGGCGGCCGCTGGTGCATGTTGAAGACATTTGCGACGCGATCATCGCGTGTCTCGAGGCCCCCGAAGAGGCGGTCGCGAACGAAGTCTTCAACGTCGGCGACGACAGCCAGAACTACCGAATTCGCGAAATCGTCGATGCCGTCGCAACGGTCTTTCCCGGGTGCTCCGTCGCCATCGGCAGCAACAACGGCGATAACAGGAGTTATCGCGTATCGTTTCAAAAAATTCGCAAGCATCTGCCGAATTTTCGCTGTCGATGGAACATTCAAAATGGCGCCGAGCAACTGCGTCGCGTCTTCGACCAGGTCGGAATGACCGAACAGGTCTTCACAGCCCCGCCATTCACGCGGTTGCGGCAGCTCAAATATCTGCTCGAGACGAAGCAGCTCGAGCCCAATCTCTATTGGCGGGCGAATGATCTTTCATGAAACCCGCCTTGCGGGCGCGTATCTGATCGACGTCGAGCGCCTATCGGACGAGCGGGGCTTCTTCGCGCGGACATGGTGCCGTCGTGAATTCGCGGCGCAGAATTTGGAAACGGACTATGTTCAGGCGAGCATTTCGGTCAATCCCCTTCGCGGCACCCTTCGCGGCCTGCATTTTCAATCCCCGCCGCATTCCGAGACCAAGCTCGTGCAATGCGTGCGCGGCGCCATTTATGACGTCATCGTCGATTTGCGCCCGGCCTCTCCCACCTTCCGCCAATGGCTCGGCGTCGAACTGACGGCAGCGTCGCACCGAATGCTCTACATACCCGCCGCGTTCGCCCATGGATTCCAGACGCTCGAGGACAACACCGAGGTCAGCTATTTGATATCGACCTTTCACGTTCCGGAAGCGGCGCGAGGCATTCGCCACGACGACCCCGTTCTCGGAATCGCTTGGCCGATGAAAATCAGCCGTATCTCCGAGAAAGACCGGCGGCTGCCCACCATCGACGAGGTGCCGGAGCTGAGCCGAATTTAACGTCGATCCAACGGCCACATCGGATCGCTCCCCGCCTCGTGAGCATTGAGGGCGTGCGACAACGAGACCGTGATACGCGCCATAGGCGAGCGCGGTTGTCGTCGCGCCGGATTCCGCTCATTTAGCGCCGGGGTGCATCAGCGAGGCGTAGCGCAGATCGACCACCTGTTTCCCGGTCACGGGCGCTTTGATCATGTGATGCTCGGTGTACCATGCAATCTGGTGGTCTATGTCGGCGAGATCGATACGCATCTGCGGATCGAGGTAGGGCACCTCATCGTCGAGACGGGCCGCCGGCACGCCGAGCTGCTTTGAGATGATCTCGAGGACAGCTTGCGCCGTCGGCCCGTCGCGCCGCTTGCCGTCGGGTGTCGTGAAGGCGTCATAGTAATCATGCGCCGATTTGCGCATGGCGGCGAGGAACCGCTCGAGCATGTCATGCCGCGTGTCGGCCGCCTTCTTCGATGTGAACACGGAGCCAATCTGCCAAGGCGTGACGTCGCCGACCCATCCCACGAGATTGCCGCCTGCCGCGGCCACGCGGTCCGAGAACGTGCTTGGCAAAAGACCGAAATCGGCCTTGTTCCCCAAGACCGCAGAAGCGCTGTTCGGTATCTGCTGCATCGGCATGGCCTGGACATCGGACAGTTTGAAGCCCTCATGCTCGGCGAGCAGCCCGAGCGCGTAATGCGTGGTCGAACCGATCGTCGTGATCGCGACCGAGTGGCCCGGGAAGTCCTTGAAGCTTCGCCAGCCCATCGCCCAGGCATGGGGCGAGGCGAAATAGCCGAGCTCGTGGAAGCCCGGCCACTCGCGGTGCAGCCCGCTGATAACCCGAATCTGATTCTCGGCCGCGAGGTTATAGAGTCCCGCCGTGAGACCGGTTACGCCGACGTCGACCGAACCGGCCACGACCGCTTCGGCGACGGCCGAGCCGGCGCCGAAATAGACGAGCTCGGGTTTCAGCCCTTCCTGCTCGAAATACCCGTGCGCGAGACCGACGTAAACGGGCCCTGTCGCGCCGACCTTCAGCACACCGATCTTGATCTCCGTGGGATCCGCACGCGCAGTCGCGATCGAAACGACGAGCGCACCGGCAAGCGCGAGCATGCGCAGAAGTCGGGTATTCATGTTCTTTCCTTCCTAAGTCGGCCCTCCCGGATGAGGCCGGTTCGCGCCAACTTACACGATGGCTGCGCCATGCGCCTCAATCGTCCAGAGTGTCTGGCGCGAAGATTTCCTCGATCTTGAACCGGCGCTTCGACATACCCTGTTCGTGGTGGTAGCGCAGCGCGGTCTCGAGCGCCGCGCGGTTCGACGCGACTCCATAGGGCCAAGAATCTTCGCCCATCAGCTTGCGGTTCTCGGCATAAAGCTCGGTCGCCCAACACAACGTCAGAACCCGGTGCATCTTGGTTGCGATCGAGCGGTAATATTCGTCATGCCGACGCTTCGCCTCACGGAATGCCCGATAGAGCGCGCGCGGCACCCAGGGATTCTTTCGTACGATCTCGCGCTTGATGACGACAGTGTGCATGATCGGGTGGATACCGGTCCTGCGGAAATATTCGCGCTCGTGCGCAACGTGGTCCGGGAACAAGCGACGCACGATCCCGCTCTCGAGACCGCGCGGCTGGGTGGCTGCGAACAGCGCATCGATTTCGCCGGATTCGAGCATGGGGGACAAGGTTTGGCCTGGCCCGAGGTGATGGATCTCGACGTGAGCCGGCGGCGCATGCGGCAGCCAATGAGCGCCGGGGACGGGATTGTGGACCCCGCCGATATAGTAGGTCAGTTGATCCGCCTTTACGCCATACTCGTCGCTGAGGATTCCCTTGGACCACATCCCGGCATCGTGGCCATAGGCGCGTTGCTCGCCGACCTTGCGCCCGATCAGGTCTTCGGGCTTCTCGATCCCGCATTTACCGTTGACATAAATCGTGCCATGGCGAAAGCCGCGCGAGGTGAACACCGGGATCGCGATGAACGGCGGGTCATCTCGTGCGAGCGTGCCGAGATAAAAGGTGAGGCCGAGTTCGGAAGCGTCGAATTCCCGGTCGCGCAACATACGCGGATGGATTTCCTCGGGATCGAGGTCGAGACAGGTCAAATCGATTCCCTCGGGGTGGACGTCCCCGTCCAGTAACGCGCGCACATGATTGTATTTAAGGCAGGCAAGGGTCAGAGGCAGATTGGCCATCAAACGTCCTTTCCCTTGCGCGCGCCGCCCCAAATCGGCGTGGTTCTAATGCCGCCGCTATCGACAAACGCTATCATAGCTTCCATCTCCGCGCCAATCATCGGGCCTGCCGCGGCAACTCCCGGACTCCGATGCCGGCGCGGCGTAACGTTTGATGTGGGGTGAGCCGTCATAGAGAGCCAGCAAAGGATCCGAGCTATGGCCGATCTCGAACTCTCGCTCGCTTGTTGGGATTACGACATCACACGGCCGCTCCGCGACGGCACGGTAAAGCCCGAAGGCGTCAGCCTCAATTATTTGAACGTATTCCCGGCCGAGAACTTTCAGCGCAATCTGCAGTTCAACGAATTCGACGTCGCCGAGATGGGGATGAAATTCTATGTCAGCACCTTGGGGCTCGAAAATCCGCCTTATATCGCGATACCCGTCTTCCCGGTTCGGCTCTTCCGGCACTCTGCAATTTATATCCATCGCGGGAGCGGCATTCGCACTGCCAAAGATCTGATCGGCAAGAAGGTCGGCGAACCCTTTGCCTATGGTCATGATGGCGCAATCTGGCCGCGCGGCATCCTCAGCGACGAGTATGGCGTGCCGGTGAATAGCGTCACCTATTACGTCGGCGCCGTGGACGAGACCCTGCGCCGCGACTTCGCGCCCTTTCTGCCGCGGAACGACATTCGCGTCGAGCAAATCCGGCCCGACCAGACATTGGATGCGATGCTGGAAAGCGGCGAAATCGACGCCTTCTACTCGGGCATCGTCCCGCCATCACTGCTCCGCGGGTCAAAGAAGATCAGTCGCTTGTTCGAGAACTACCGCAGCGTTGAGCGGGCGTATTTTTCCAAGACGGGGATTTTCCCGATCATGCACACTATCGCGATTCGGCGCGATCTGTACGAGAAGCATCGGTGGCTACCGCAATCGCTTTATAAAGCTTTCAAAGAAGCAAAGGCCCTGGCCATGGCGCAGTATCAGCGCCGCGCCATCAACTTCCATATTGCGTACAGTTTCCCGTGGGTAAGCGCGCTCTTCGACGATATTCGTGAGACTATGGGCGACGATTGGTGGCCGTACGGGGTTGAAGCAAATCGTAAAGCCATCGAGACTTTTTTGCGCTATCACGACGAGCAAGGCCTCTCGAAACGCCGGATTACAATCGAGGAAATGTTCGCTCCAGAAACATTTGTCGACTACCCTCGCTTTGCTTGATGGCCTGCCGGGCGCGATTGACAGAGGCCCCGACAAGGATGGCCGCCGATCGAAGCGGCTTTCAAACGGAATGATCGGGTCGAATCGTTTCTCGGCCCTTCGTCGCTGCAAAGAGGCCAGCAGCGAGCCACACCGTCGAGAGCCACCAGGCCTGCCACACGCCAAAACTCAATAGCCCGACGATCAGCGTGGCGACGCCGAGGGCAAGCGCGCCGGCGCGCCGGCCGGGCGAGAACCGCGCCGGCCAGCCGATCCGCCAAATCGGCCAGAGAATGACGGCAAGGCCCAGGGCGAGGCCCGGAACGCCCAGCTCAAGCTGCAATTGCAGGACCGCGTCATGCGGATGGAGCGGCAGGCGCTGCGCCCCGCCGGGGTAGTGGAGCGCGGGCAGGACGTCGTTGAACTCGACCTTGCCGCCCGGGATCTCGCGCGACGCATCCATGCCCCAGCCCAGAATCGGCCGCTCCGCGACCCGGTCGGCGGCAAAGCGCCAGATCAGCAGGCGATGGATGCCCGACCATTTGATCCAGGGTGCTTGCTCGTGCAACGCGACCGTCGTGTCGTAGCCCGGCACCGCGAGCGGAATGGCGATGCTGATTCCCAAAAGCCCGGCAATGATCGCCCCGGCGGTGGCGCGCGGCGCGAGCCTGGCGATGACGAAAGCGGCAAGGCTCGCCAGCGCCGCTAGAAGCGCGGTGGCGCTCGCCATCAGGGCGGCCATACCGACCACCGCCAGCAGGAGGATGCCCCGCCACCACACCGGCGTTGCGGCGCAGAGCATGGGCCAGAGGACGAGGACGAGGACCGTCACGCCGCGGTCAAAGCGCGAGAGGTTAAGGCCCTCGGTCGCCGGAATGCCGAGCCACCAGCGCGTCACAGGCGCATTCGCGAAGCGCTCGAGGGCGAGGAGGAGCACAGCCAGGACAATGCCGAGGCTCAAGGCCCGGGCGAGCCGGCGGCGCTCCTCGTCGCTGGCGGCGAGCGCCCGCGCCAGGAAGACCAATCCGCCGGCGCTCTCCAGCAGAAAGCGCCCGCCCTCGAAAAGGCTATGGCCCGGCAGGATCGACCACGCGGCCGATGCGGCTCCCCATAGCCCCAAGGCTGCCAGCAGGACCGCCAGGCTCTTCAGCGCATCGAGGCTGGCGAGGCATCGCGGCCCGTCCAGCACGATTATCGCTAGCGCGGCCACGGCCAAGAGCGGCGCGTCGCCGAGCGGCGCGAACACCGCGAGCGGCGGGAGGATCAAGGCGGTGACGGGGAGAATTGCGCCGGCGGCCCGCGCGCGAAGGCTCTGCTGCATCGGCGCCTTTATGACGGAAGTGGATCGGGATACCGAATCGCGAAGAGGGCCTCGCAACCGGTGTTCGAATTCCCAAAGTTCATCGCCGTACCACGGGCGATAGCGGAGTAAGACATCTCAATTCACAAAAAACCGATCAGGTCCGATCGCGTGCTCAAGGCGGTAACCGAGGCGGCGCATGGCCGCCTCGAATCCCGACAGCTTGTCATCGAAGCACTCGACTTGCACCACACAGTGATTCTCTCGTAGCAGAACCTTCATCCCGTCAAGCGCGGTGAGCTCGTGGCCTTCTATATCGATTTTGAGGGCGATCGACTCACCGGTGACAGCGATGATGGAGTCTATGCGCCTGGAAGGGACATTGATCGCGATCGAATCCTGGTCGCCTTCGCCGACTCGCGACCAAACATCATGGCTCGGCGGACCCAATACAAACGATACGTCACCATCTGAATCGCTGATTGCGACAGCTCGCGATTCGATAACGCCGACAAGGCCATTCAGCAGGAGGTTGGCTTGAAGATGAGCGTAATTGCGCGGATCCGGCTCGAATGCCATTATCTTCGTGCATTGGGTCCGCTTTGCCACGGTAATCGCGTAGGTGCCCATGTGGGCGCCGATATCGAGAAACATCGTGCAACGGTGCCCTCGGATGCACCGGAGCAAGAAGTCGATTTGCTCGTATTCAACGAGGCCGCGAATGACGACCATCCGGTCCGCCCAGCTCGCGAAATTGACGAGAAAACGCGATCCTTCGCGCTTTACGATTCGGTATCGGTGCGGCGGCGTGAACCACGCTCGCCGCTTTCGAATGCTCGGTACGAGCCGCTTTAGGATCGGAAGGCGGGAGTAATGCACGGATGAGGCATCACGGGATATGTCGGGTATTACCAGCTGCGGGCCACGCTATCATCGCCCTCAAAGCGGCGAAAGCGAGATGTCATTCAATACCAGCGCTCGCTATTTCGGATCGGTGCCGGCGGTCGGGATCCGCAATTCGTGGAAGCCGTCCTTCAGCATGCCCATGACCTGCTGTGTCAGAAGAAAGCTCGCCACTTCCGATTCGGACGCGCCCAGAACGGAATTTCCAGCGAGGTGGGTCAGATAATCGTAAAGTCGGATCGGGACCGAGACGGTCAGCGACCGCGTTTCCGCCTTGTTTCTTGGACGTGCCATGCCCAGAGCCCCCGATCAAAATCCTGTTCGTGGTTTACCGTATATTAACTTGGTTAATATATGGTTATTAGCGTGAATTACCCGATTTCGAGGGAATATGCTATGCGGGTTGAGGGAATGGAGCCGGCAAGTGCGGCGCGGTGGCGGGCGCGGGCCGAGCGGGCGCGGCAGTTCGCTTGGGCCTTGAGCCTCGGCGACGCGCGTCGTCTCAATGATTACGCAGCGGAATGCGAGGCGGAAGCACGGCGGCTCGAAGGCGTGTGCAATGGTGAAGCTGCGTAGTTCGGTTACGAGTTTCTCCGGCCCTGGCGTGATGGTGAGCTAATCACTTTCAGGGAATTATTTCGCAACGGCGCTCGCTTACAAAGTTAATAGTGTGGCACGCTGTACCTTGTCTGCCTTTCATTGCCATCGTTTTCATCATGAAGGTCCTGCATCTCATCACCGATCTTAATCGGGGCGGCGCGGAGACGATGCTGGCGCGAATCGCCCAGCGCCTCGATTTGCCGAGTCTCGTCGTATCGTTGATGAACGAGGGTGTGTTCGGTTCTGAACTGCGCGCCCATGGCGTGCCGGTGGTTGCACTGGGATTGAAGCGCGGCCAGATTTCGCCAGCTGCGATCTTCCGATTGAGACGAATCATTCGCCGCGAGCAGCCACAGATTTTGCAGAGCTGGCTCTATCACGCCGATTTGCTGGCCCTTCTCGCTTCGGCTTCTCTACCCGACTTGCGCCTCGTGTGGAATTTGCGCTGTTCTGATATGGATCTCGCGCAATACCGCCTCGGGACGCGAATCATCCGTTGGATTTTGGCGCGCACCTCAACAATTCCCGCGGCGATCGTCGTAAACAGTGAGGCAGGCCAGCGCTTTCACGCGGCAGTAGGTTACCGCTCCAAGCGGTGGGTCTTGATTCCGAATGGCTTTGACACGGATGAATTTCGACCCAATCGCGAGGCGCGTAATCTGATTCGGCGCCTCATCGGCGCGAGCGAAGAGCAGCTGGTCGTGGGTATGGTCGCGCGCGTCGATCCGATGAAGGATTACCCGACCTTTATTGCTGCTGCGGAGAGGGTGGCTGCTGCCCGTCCCAACACGAAATTCCTCGTTGTTGGAAGAGGCACCGAAGAGCTTTCTGTTCCGCCATCGCTTATCTCGCGTTTTCATGCGTTCGGAGAGCGCGATGACGTGTCTCAACTCTTACCGGCACTCGATGTGCTAGTCCTTTCATCTGCTTTCGGCGAGGGATTTCCCAACGTGCTTGGAGAAGCCATGGCTTGTGGTGTGCCATGTGTCGCAACGGACGTTGGCGACGCGGCGTCGATTATCTCTGACACCGGTATTATCGTGCCTCGGCGCGATCCGATCGCATTGAGCGAAAGCGTGGTGACAGTACTCTCGCGCGGCCAAAGCGCGGGAAGGGCGGCACGGCAACGGGTTCTTGATCATTACTCCATCGCTGCCGTCGCACAATGTTACCGCGCCCTTTACGACGACTTAATGTGATCGGGTGTCTCAGCACTGGTTACCGTTGTCGGGCGAATTTTTCTTGCTCCCGTGAGAAAATGAGGGTGATGGCTTCGTCAAGCGACGATGCTGTCAAATCGGGACTCGTGTTACGTTCTTGGACAAGGCCGTGGTCGATCAGAACCGTCGTGCAGCCTGCCGCCCTGCCCGCGTCGATATCGCGCCAGCGATCGCCGATCATGTAGCTCTTTGGCAGATCGATGTCCCACTTCGCGGCAGCGGCCAGGAGTAGCCCCGGTTTTGGCTTGCGACACGCGCATTGGTCGGCGTCGCGGTGCCAGCACACCGCGATATCGTCGAGAGGGAGGAGGTTCCGGAGCTGGATATGCATCGCTTCCACCGTCGCTCGAGGCATGAGTCCCGCAGCCACGTCGGGCTGATTTGTAGCGACAATTGCCAGGAAGCCGGCATTTTTGATGTGATCTAAAGCCAACTTGACGCCGGGCAGTAGATGAAAATCCTCTAGTTTCCGTGGCGCGTATGGCTTGCCGTCACGCACAATATTGGCGTTGAGAACACCGTCACGATCGAGAAAAATAGTGCGTCTTTTCATCCGCGACGAATTTTACGCGAAAAGCTGACCTCGTCCATTACCATGTTCGAGGGCTGGCCAATCATGTTGGCAGGTGCCATAAGACGTAACATGACCAAGAGCGGATTTGTGGCCTATCTCGAATCCTCCCGCGCCGTGCTCTCAGCACTTGGCGAATCGCTCGATGTGGCTCGCGTCGAGGAGGCGGTTGATGCCATCGCTACCGCTCTCTCCACCGGAAAGGCGTTGCTCGTCTGCGGCAACGGCGGCTCGGCGGCCGATGCGATGCATATCGCGGGAGAATTGGTCGGGAGATACCTGCGCGAGCGGCGTGCCTTAAAAGCCATAGCCCTTTCCGCCGATCCCGCCGTCCTGACGGCCTGGAGCAACGATGTGAGCTACGACAGCGTCTTCTCACGCCAGGTTGAAGCCTTCGGCGAGAGGGGCGGAATCCTTCTCGCGATAAGCACCAGCGGTACTTCAAAAAACGTGATTGCAGCTGCAGAAGCGGCAAAGGCAAAGGGCATGCGGATCATCGCTTTAACTGGCCAAGGCGGCGCAGCCCTCGGGTCTCGCGCCGACATCCTGCTTGACGTGCCGTCGCGATCCACGCCCCTAATCCAACAGGCGCATATCTGCATCTACCACTATCTCTGCGCCGAAGTTGAGGAACGAGTCACGAACCGCGATCACAAGGTTGAAAAGCGATGAAAGAAGTGCGTTGCAATGCGGGGACAATAATGCTAGGCGGTGTACCCGCGCTGAACCCTCTGTCCTCCGAGATAGAATAACGCGAGCATCGCCTCCTTCTGCGTTGAGACCGTGAAGCCCGATTACCGACGAGCCTGTAAAGACGTTATCCTCGGTCTCGTGAAGTGGCGGATTTGGGGACGCCTTGGTTGGCAGGAGATAAGGCGCCGCTACCGCCGCACCGTACTAGGCCCCTTATGGTTCACATTCAGCCTGGGAATCTTTGTGGCTGGGTTGGGGCTCGTCTGGGCGCCGCTCTTTCATACGAATTTACACGATTATCTTCCCTTCGTCACCACGGGGATGATTTGCTGGACATTCGTCGCTTCGATTATCAACGAGGGCTGCCTGACCTATACGCAATCGGAAAGCCTGATCAAACAGCTAAATTTCCCATTATCCGTACTCAATTGGATGATGGTATGGCGAAATATTATCGTCCTTCTTCATAATCTCGTCATTGCGGTCGTTGTCCTTCTCGTTTTACAGATTCCGCCAACTTGGGCAACGGTCCTCTTCATTCCCGGCGTTGTTATCGTCGCCCTCAACGGCATTTGGATAAGCATGCTCTTGGGCATGATCAGCGCGCGCTTCCGCGACGTGCCGCAACTCGTCGCGAATCTGGTGCAAGTTTTGATGTTCGTAACGCCTGTGTTCTGGTTCTCGGGTCAACTCGGAGCGCGTGCCGCGTTGGTCAATTACAATGCCCTCTACCACATGATCAATGTCGTGCGCGCGCCGCTGTTGGGACAGATGCCGACGCTACTAAACTATGAAGTAGATGCGGCAGTGACAATCCTTGGCTTTGCCATGACTCTGTTCTTCTATGCGCGGTTTCGTCGCCGCATAGCCTATTGGCTTTGACGGGGTTAGACTTTGGCAGCGATCTGTCTCGAAAATGTTCGAGTCGATTACCCGATCTACGGGGCTTCGACGCGGAGCTTTCGCCAGGCGATTTTCGCCCGAACGGGCGGTCTAATTCGCCGCGAGGGCGAGCACCAGCGGCGCGTCGTCGTGCGCGCGCTCGATAACATTACCTTTCAATTGGAACATGGCGACCGCCTTGGCCTGCTTGGACATAATGGCGCAGGGAAATCGACGCTGCTGCGCGTGCTCGCTGGCGTGTATGAGCCGGTGTCGGGGCGCATTGAAGTCGAAGGGCGAATTTCACCGCTTTTCAATGCCTCTCCTGGACTCGATGGCGACGATACGGGCTACGAGAATATCAAGACGTGCGGCATGTATCTCGGCATGAGTGCGGTGGAGGTGGCGCGCAAACTTCCGCAGATCGTCGAATTCTGCGAACTCGGCAATTACTTGGCACTGCCGGTAAGAACATATTCCCAAGGCATGTTAACGCGACTCGGATTCGCCATTGCGACGTCGATCGATCCTGACATCTTGTTGCTTGATGAAGGACTCGCAACCGGAGATGCGCGCTTCGCGGAGCGCGCCGAGCGCCGCATGCAGGAACTAATCGATCGGTCTAGCATTCTAGTGATCGCGAGCCATTCGATGCAGATGATCAGGGATATCTGCAATAAGGCGATGCTCATGGAGCGCGGTCAGATCGTCGCCTTTGGTCCTATTGACGAAGTCATTGATCAATATTCCGCACAAGCTCAAGAAGCGAGTCTGGCCGGCTAGGAGCCTGTCTGATTAGTCCCTTGTCAAGGCGATGCGAGTCTGATTCTTTGCTGGGTTATGAGCAAGGGATTTCGCGTGTGGAAGATCGATGAGGTCCAGCTTCTGCCGCCGAGCGTGCACGACCACGTAGCTAAGGACCATCTATCGCGGCTGATTGTGGCGCTGGTGCGGGAGGAGCTTGATCTTTCCGCGATTGTTGGCAGCTACACGAGCGGGCTTGGCCAGTCGCCGTTCGACCCCCGGCTGATGACGGCGGGCGGACTTCATGATGATCGCCGCCGGCGACCCGCCGGACTTCCGCACGATCTCGGAGTTCCGCAAACGGCACTTGAAGGCCCTGGCCGGGCTGTTCGTGCAGGTCTTGCAACTGGCCGAGAAGGCGGGCCTGGTGACGCTCGGGCATGTTGCGCTGGATGGCACCAAGATCAAGGCGAATGCGTCGAAACACAAAGCGATGAGCTACGCGCGCATGAAGAAGCGGGAAGCGGAACTGCGGGCCGAAGTCGATCGCTGGCTTAAGGCGGCAGAGGCCGCCGATGCGGAGGAAGACAAGCTCTACGGCGACAAGCGCGGCGATGAGCTGCCCGATTGGATGGCGGACAAGCAAAAGCGACTGGAGAAGCTTCGCGCGGCCAAGGCCGCGCTCGAGGCCGACGCCAAAGCCGCCGCCGCAGAGGAGATGCGGCGCCGCACCGAGGCGGAAGAGAAACGCAAGACGCAAAGCCGCAAAAAGACGGGCAAATCGCCGCCCCCGCCGAAGACCGAGCCCGACGGCAAGGCGCAACGCAACTTCACCGACCCCGAAAGCCGCATCTTGAAGACCAAGGACGGCTACATCCAAGGCTGGAATGCGCAGGCGGCCGTGGATGGCACGGCGCAGATCATCGTGGCGCATGGCCTGACACCGAGCACGAGCGACCAGGATCAACTCGTACCGCTCATCGATGCGATCGAGGACAATCTCGGCCGCAAGCCCAAGGAAGCCTCCGCCGATGCCGGCTATTGCAGCGAGGCGAACCTCGCGGCCTTGGCCGCGCGCGGGATCGGCGCTTACCTCGCAACGGGGCGAGCCAAGCACCCGGCTCACGTCAAACGGAAGATCGCTCTCCCGCTCACGCGCGCCATGCGGCAAAAGCTCAAGCGGGCGGGCGGGCGAAGCCGCTACAGGCTCAGGAAGCAAATCGTCGAGCCGGTGTTCGGGCAAATCAAGCAGGCAAGAGGCTTCCGGCAGTTCCTGTTGCGCGGCATCGAGAAAGTGAGCGCCGAATGGGCCTTGATCTGCATCGCCCACAATCTCACCAAGCTCGCTAACGCTGCTTGAATCGGAGATCGTCACCAAACTCTCCCCGTACAAAACCTATCTGGACGGGCTCCTAGGGGGCTCGACCCTGGTCGGTGAGGAGGCGACCTCCTGTGCGACTCGGAGTTGCAAGAATTCTTGCGACGAAGCAGGGCGCTTGCTATACAATTTTTCAGGAAATTGAATATTAGGGCTCGATTTTTCGCAGGCGTTTTGGGGTCACGAGGCCAAGCGCGATGAAAGGCAAACATGGCTGAGCTGCGAGTCAAAATATTCGCCGACGGTGCCGATTTCGACGGCATGATGCGCATGTACGAAAACCCCCGGATCAAGGGTTTCACTACCAATCCGACATTGATGCGCAAGGCAGGGGTGGCGGATTACGAAGTCTTCGCGCGACGCGTGCTGAGGGCGATTCCCGACCGTCCGATCTCGTTCGAGGTCTTCGCCGATGATCTCGCGGGCATGGTCGAACAGGGTAAACTGATTGCTTCTTGGGGATCTAACGTCAACGTCAAGATTCCGGTCACAAACACGAAAGGGGAGTTTTGCGGACCTGTGATCGCGGAACTGTCGCAGGCTGGCGTAAGCGTCAACGTGACTGCGGTCATGACGCTCGATCAGGTGCGGCGGATTACCAATGCTTTGGCGCCCCATGCGGCGGCACTGATCTCGATCTTTGCCGGGCGGATTGCCGATACCGGGCGCGATCCCGTGCCCCATATGGGCGAGGCGCTTCGCATCATGGCAGATCGACCAAATGCAGAGTTGATTTGGGCCTCACCGCGCGAGCTCTTGAACATTTTCCAGGCCAACGCGATCGGTTGTCACATCATCACAGTGACGAATGATCTTTTGTCGAAACTCTCGCTGGTCGGCAAGGACCTCATGGCCTACTCTCTCGAGACAGTCGAAATGTTCCACAAAGATGCGACCGCCGCCGGCTATGCGATCGGCGGAGCTCGGAGCTGAAGATGTCTCGGGCGGGAATTGCCCGCATTAGTCGAGGTCGATACCCGGTATGAAAAAAGTTCTTGTCACAGGTGGCGCCGGTTATGTCGGCCATGTACTTACGCCACGACTTCTCAGCGAAGGATATGCGGTCACGGTCTACGACAGCTTGTTCTTTGGCTGCCGATTGCCCAATGATCCGAAGCTGTGCGTGATCAAGGGCGATATACGCGAAACCGAAAAATTGGCGGCGGCCTTCGCGGGTCAGGACGCGGTCCTGCATCTTGCATGTATTTCCAACGATGCCAGCTTCGAGCTCGACGAGAATCTGTCGAAGACAATTAATTACGACTGCTTCGAGCCGATGGTCGTGGCGGCGAAGAATGCCGGCGTGAGGCGCTTCGTCTATTGCTCGTCAAGCTCTGTCTATGGTGTCAGCAATTCGCCCGATGTAACCGAAGACCATCCGCTTCTGCCGCTCACGCTCTACAACAAGTTCAAGGGGATGTGCGAGCCGATTTTGTGGAAACACAAGACGGATAATTTCACTTGTGTGGTCATGCGGCCGGCGACGCTCTGCGGTTATAGCCCGCGCACGCGGCTCGATCTCTCGGTCAATATCCTCACCAACCACGCGGTCAACAAGGGCGTAATCACTGTCTTTGGCGGAACGCAAATGCGTCCTAATCTCCATATCGAGGATATGGTCGATGCCTATTTGCTGATGCTGACGGCACCGCACGCGAAAATCCAGGGCGAGACCTTCAATATCGGCTACGAAAATCACTCGATTGCCGACATTGCGGTAATGGCGCAGAAGGTTGTGAGCGAGGAAATGCCTGAAAAAGGCAAAATCGATATTGTCACGACGCCTTCGAACGATAATCGGTCTTATCATGTGAATTCGGACAAAATCTATCGTGTCCTCGATTATAGGCCTAAACGCACGATCGAGGACGCGATCCGCGATCTTGTGCGTGCTTTTAGCAACCATCTGCTCGACGACAGTTTCGATGACGACTGGTACTACAATGTGCGCACGATGAAGCGTCTCGGGGTGAAATGACCGGGTGGACGGCCGTCGTGACCGGCGGTGCCGGTTTCATCGGCAGCCATATGGTCGATTGCCTCTTAGCGCACAACTTTCGTGTGCGCGTGATTGATAATCTGGTAGGTGGACGCGAAAGCAACCTCGCCCACCATGCGCATGACACGAATTTGGTGCTCGAGCGTTGCGACATACGCTCGCTGGAGCCTGGTTCCTCTCTCTTCGGCGATGTTGATTACGTCTTCCATTTCGCCGGAATCGGTGACATCGTCCCTTCGATCGAGCGCCCCATCGAGTACATGGACACCAATGTGCAGGGTACGGTGCGAGTGCTCGAGGCAGCTCGATCCGCGTGCGTAAAAAAGTTCCTCTACGCGGCCTCCTCCTCGTGCTACGGTCTTGCCGCAGCGCCGACGCGCGAGGATCACCCGATCGCGCCGCAGTATCCTTATGCGCTATCGAAGTATCAAGGCGAGCAGGCAGTGCTCCATTGGCACCAAGTCTATCGCCTACCGGTCAACTCGATCCGGATCTTCAACGCCTACGGCGTTCGCGTGCGCACGACCGGGGCCTATGGCGCCGTGTTCGGCGTCTTTTTCAAGCAAAAGCTCGCAGATAAGCCCTTTACGGTGGTCGGCGACGGGACGCAAAGACGGGATTTCGTCTATGTGAGCGATGTTGCCGATGCCTTTCTGCGTGCGGCCGAGACGGCGCTCGATGGGCGGATCTGGAATTTGGGAGCCGGCAATCCGCAATCGATCAATCGCCTTGTCGAGCTAATCGGCGGCGACGTCACCTATATTCCGAAACGCCCCGGCGAGCCTGATGTCACCTGGGCGGATATCAGGCGTATCACGGCAGATTTGGGCTGGACCCCGCGTGTGAGCTTCGAGGAGGGAGTGGCGAGGATGATGGCCGAGATCGAGAAATGGCGCGACGCACCGCTCTGGGACGCGGAATCAATTGCGCAGGCGACACGGACGTGGTTCGATTATCTTGGGTCGAAGCGCATTGCATGACGACTTATTCGGATCAATATCGACACAAGATCAAGACCACGGACGAGCTCTGCCGTATACTTGGCCCGCGGCCGCGCAAGAGCAGCATCGTCATGTGCCACGGCGTCTTCGACCTCGTCCATCCTGGGCATATTCGGCATTTGCTCTATGCGAAGAGCAAAGCCGACATCCTGGTCGCGAGTCTCACGGGCGACATCCACATCACGAAGGCGCATTACCGTCCCTTTGTACCGCAGGAGCTTCGTGCCCTGAACTTGGCGGCACTCGAGATGGTCGATTACGTTGTAATAGACGAGAGCGCTACGCCGATCGAAAACATCACGCGGATTCAACCGGACTTCTTCGCCAAGGGTTATGAGTATCAAGATGGGGGGCTTCATCCGAAAACTCGCGAGGAGCTCGAGACGATAGAATCATACGGCGGCGAGATCCTTTTTACGCCCGGAGATATCGTCTTCTCTTCCTCGGCGATCATTGAATCTGGGCCGCCTGATATCTCTGTGGACAAACTCTTGATGCTATTGCAGGCCGAGGGGTTGAACTTTGATCGGTTGCGCCACGCGCTCGACAAATTCACCGGGATCAAGGTTCACGTCGTAGGCGATACGATCGTGGACAGCTTGACGCATACGACCATGATCGGCGGGATGACCAAGACTCCGACGCCGAGTGTGCGCTATGATGGACGCCAGGACTATATAGGCGGTGCGGCTATTGTCGCGGCGCATCTCTCGGCTGCTGGCGCGAGTGTGACATTTTCGACCGTATTGGGCGACGATCCGCTCAAGGATTTCGTCGTAAGCGGCCTCGAGAAACTGGGGGTCACGGTAAAGCCTGTTATCGACAAGACGCGGCCTACAACGAACAAGAATGCCTTTGTCTGCAGCGATTATCGCCTCCTGAAGGTCGACACGCTCGACAACCGCTCGATTTCCGATCACGTGCTCGGCACGATTGCGCAACAACTTGTCGAGGTCCCAGCGCAAGCTGTGGTATTCAGCGATTTTCGCCATGGCGTGTTTAATCGGCGAACCATCCCCGCCCTGATCGAGGCGATCCCGCGGAGCGCGTTCCGCGTCGCGGACAGCCAGGTGGCGTCACGTTGGGGCAATATTCTCGAATTCAAGGGTTTCGATCTCCTGACGCCGAATGAGCGCGAGGCGCGCTTTGCGCTCGCCGATCAAGATACAGGCGTGCGTCCGCTTGCGGCGCAGCTCCATGAAGAGGCGGCGTGCCGAATGGTTATTCTGAAGCTCGGCGACCGCGGTGTACTCACCGTGCGTCCCGGACAAGGCAATGATCTGCGCTCCTTCTTTGTCGTCGACAGCTTCGTCGAGCGGGTGGTCGATGCGGTGGGGGCGGGCGACGCGCTCTTGGCCTACGCGACACTTGCGATGGTTGCGGACGGGAACGAAGTCCTCGCCACGGTGCTTGGTTCCTTTGCCGCCGCGCTCGAGTGCGAAACCGATGGCAATTTGCCCGTCTCGCGCGATGATGTGCACCAGCGGATCGAGATGATTGAGCGTCGCGCCGATTACCGTCGTTAGGCCATCGATGCGGGTGGTCATCGTCGGACTCGGGATTCAGGGCCGTAAGCGGCTTAGCATCGCCGGCGCGGATGCGGTGGCGACCATCGATCCTTTAGTCAAGGACGCGCAATTTCGAACCATCGAGGAGGTGCCGCGTGAAGCTTATGATGCGGCACTTATTTGTACGCCTGACGATGCGAAGATGGAATTGCTGACCTATCTTCTTGAAAACGGGAAGCATGCCCTCGTCGAAAAGCCGCTTCTTGCTCGTAAGCGCGAAGCTCTTCAGCGGCTCGACGCACTCGCATCCTCCCGTGGTGCCGTCTGCTATACTGCCTACAACCATCGGTTTGAGCCGCATTTCATCCGGATGAAAGAGGCGATCCAGTCGGGGCTGCTCGGCAAAATTTACCTGTGCCGTATGTTCTATGGCAACGGCACAGCGCGGGACGTACGCAATTCACCGTGGCGGGACAAAGGGGCCGGAGTCCTGCCCGATCTCGGTTCGCATCTCATTGACACGCTGCTGTTCTGGTTCGGCAGGCTCGACGCGCCCTTCGAGATCTGGTCGGCCGACCGCTTCGAGAACCGTGCGTTTGACCACATTGCTCTTGGCTCACGGGGAAATCCGGTCATCGAACTTGAAATGTCGCTTGTCTCGTGGCGCAACCACTTTACCTGTGATGTTTACGGCGAGACGGGCAGCGCACACATCGAGAGCCTCTGTAAATGGGGACCATCGATTTTCACCCATCGCAACCGAGTCTTGCCCAGCGGACGCCCTCCGGAGGAAGCGATCACTTTAGTCCAGCCCGATCCAACTTGGGCACTCGAATATGCCTATTTTAAGCGGCTTTGCGAGCGGCAGGAACAGGGTAACGTCGCGACCGATGTCGTGATTAACGATCTGCTTCGCGATCTTGCGACGAAAGCTCTCGCGCGAGGATTGGGATGAGCCGTCTGCGGATCGGATTTGCGGGGCTGACGCATCTGGGACTCGTTTCGGCGGCGGCAGCGGCGGCCCAGGGGTTCGATGTCGTGGCTGCCGATCACGACGCAGATCGCGTTGCGGCGATAGAGCGGGGAAGTCTGCCTGTAGTCGAGCCTGGCCTCGACAACCTGGTTAGGCGCCATCGCTCGCACCTAAAATTTTCGACTGATTTCTCGGCACTGACTGCCTGCGACATCGTCTATATCTCCACCGACGTCCCGACTGACGAGCGCGGGTCGGGCGATCTAACGTCAATCGCGGGATTGATCGACAAAGTCATCGAGGTGCTGCGGGCAGATGGGTTATTGATTATTCTCTGCCAAGTGCCGCCAGGCTTTACCAGGCGCCTACCGGTGCCAGGGCCGCGGCGCTACTACCAGGTCGAAACATTGATTTTCGGCCGGGCGGTTGAGCGCGCGACCAAGCCAGAGCGCTTCATCGTCGGCTGCGATGACCCTCAGGCGCCGCTTCCGCCGGCATACCGGATGTTGCTTGAAAGCTTCGAATGCCCGATATTGCCAATGCGTTACGAGAGCGCTGAGCTTGCGAAAATCGCGATAAATTGCTGTCTCGTCGCTTCAATAACCGTCGCGAACACGCTCGCCGAACTTTCCGAGAAGATTGGCGCCGATTGGGCGGAGGTCGCGCCGGCGCTGCGACTCGACCAGCGGATCGGCCCGCATAGTTACCTGGCCCCTGGGCTCGGTATTGCCGGCGGCAATCTCGAGCGCGACCTCGCCACCGTACTGCGCCTGTCGGAGAGCGTGGGGAGCGACGCTTCGGTCGTAAGAGCCTATTTGGGCAATAGCGCGCATCGTCGTGATTGGGCCTTACGGGTCCTTCATCGCGAGGTTCTAAGCGACACGCCTGATGCAGTCATTGGCGTGCTCGGCCTCGCCTATAAGGAAAATACGCACTCGACCAAAAATTCCCCCTCCCTGGCGCTCCTTGCCCATCTCGGCTCATGGCGCTTGCGGCTCTACGACCCGATCGTTCCAGTCGAGGCGGCCTCGCGCTCCGATGCGGTCGCCGCTCGCTCCGCCATCGATGCCGCGCGCGACATCGATGCTCTTCTGGTGATGACGCCTTGGCCGCAATTCCGCGAGGTTCCGCCTGACGAGCTTCGCCGGGTGATGCGCGGGCGCGTCGTCATCGATCCCTATCGCGTTTTCGATGCGGATGCGATGCGTGCCGCGGGGCTCCGCCATTTCGTGCTGGGAAGGGGGGAGGTGTGATGCTGGAGCACCTACATCCCCAGCCGATCATTCCAAAGCGCACCGTTATCATCGGTGCTGGCGGGTTCGTTGGCGGCTCTATCCTTAGGGAGCTCGCGCGCGAGGGCGCTCCCGTACTGGGCCTCACCCGCTTGGACCTCGATTTTCTCTCTTCTGGCGCCGCCGAGAATCTCGCGGGAATCCTGCTCCCGGATGATAGCGTCGTCTTCGTGTCGGCGCTCGCGCCGACGCGCACCCCGGCAATGTTGATTCAGAATTTGCAAATGGCAGCTGCTGTCACTGAGGCCATTGCCAAGCGAAATGTCGCGCATCTCGTCTATATCAGCTCGGATGCCGTCTATGCCGACGATGCCAATCCGGTCACGGAGACGTCGCCCGCTGCGCCTTCCAACCTTCACGGGATGATGCACGCCGCGCGCGAGCTGATCCTCAAGACGCAAGTCAAAGCTCCGCTCGCGATCCTGCGGCCGAGCCTTCTCTATGGCGCCGCCGACCCCCACAATGGTTACGGTCCCAATCGCTTCCGGCGCCTCGCCGAGAAAGGGGAGTCGATCACTCTCTTCGGCGACGGGGAGGAAAAACGGGATCACGTCTTCATCGGAGATGTCGGGCAGCTCGCGGCTCTGGTTCTCGCCCACCTGAGTGTAGGTGTCCTCAACATCGCTACGGGCGTTTCGGTCTCGTTCCGGGAGGTTGCTGAAGCGGTGTCGGCGCTCTATCCGAGCCGTGTCGCAGTACAGGGCACGCCGCGCCAGAATCCCATCAGCCACCGGCATTTTGATATCGCCGCGTGCCTCAAGGCTTTCCCGCGCTTCCGCTATGTCTCTGTGCGCGACGGGCTCGCCCGAGTCGCCAAATCTGGCTCGACCTAGCGAAGATTGACACAGTCGAGCCCACTCGCCATGGTCGATTAACACATCAGATTTGCGTTGGATATGCCCGAAATCAATCTCCTACGCCGCTATCCCAAGGCCAAGCGGAACATCGAGAAGCGCACGACGGCGCAGAGTGCCGAGAACATCCGGATCGCACGCGAGTATGGCCGCGAATATTTCGACGGTTCGCGCGACACCGGCTACGGCGGCTACCGCTATGACGGACGCTGGGTGGCGATCGCCGAGGATATGATCGCGCATTGGCAGCTGAAGCCTGGCGACCGCGTTCTCGACGTCGGATGCGGCAAGGGCTTTCTGGTCAAGGATCTGATGAAGATTTGCCCGGGCATCGAGGCTTTTGGCCTCGACATCTCGGAATATGCGTTGATGAACTGCGAGCCCGAAGTGGTAGGGCGCCTCCATCTTGGGAACTGCGTTCGCCTGCCATTCCCCGACCGGAGCTTCAGCGCGGTCATTGCGATCAACGTCGTGCACAATTTGGAGCGCGAGGATTGCATCAAGGCACTTCGCGAGATCGAGCGTCTCGCCCCGGGCCGCGGCTATGTTCAGAACGACTCCTACCGGACGCCCGAAGAGCGCGAGATTTTTTTAAGCTGGGTTTTGACTGCCAAGACTCACTATGATCCGGCTGGCTGGCGCGAGCTCTATGCCGAAGCCGGCTATACCGGTGACTATTACTGGACAATCATCGAGTGACCAACGCTCAACGCAACAGTTTCGATTCGTCTCGCGCCGCCGCGCGGTGCCGCGCCTATCGACGCCGCATCCTCGACATTTCGCAGCAGGTGTCGGCGCTCCATATTGGCTCTGCCTATTCCTGCACGGAGCTGGTTGATTGCATCTATCACGGCCTCATGCGCCCGAGCGTCGCTGGCGGCTCGCCGGACACGTTTCTCATGTCCAAGGGCCATGGCTGCATGATCCAATATGTGATTCTCGAGGAGCAAGGCGTGCTGAGCCGGGCCGATCTCGACGCCTACTGCACACCCCATGGCCGGCTCGGCGTTCATCCCGATTTTGGGAATCCGGGGATCGTCGCCGCGACGGGGTCGCTAGGCCACGGGCTGTCAATGGTTTGCGGCATGGCGCTTGCCGAAAAGGGCCGCAAGCGTGACGGCACCATTTATACGGTCTTGAGCGACGGCGAGGTTCAGGAGGGTTCGACCTGGGAGGCCATTATGATGGCCTCGTCGCTGAAGCTCGACAATATCGTTGCGGCCGTCGATAACAACGACTTCCAGAGCCTCGGCCGAACTTCGGAAACGCATCCGAGCTTCTATCCCTTGCTCGACAAGTTCCGCGCCTTCGGCTGGGAGGCGGCCGAGGTCGAAGGCCACGATTCTGCCGCGATCTTCGAGGCGGTGAGCGGGCGCCAAGGGGGCAAGCCCTTCATGCTGGTCGCCAAGACCACCAAGGGCAAGGGTGTGAGCTATATGGAAAACGTGCCGATCTGGCATTATCGCTCGCCAAACAAAGACGAATACCGCCGCGCCGTCGAAGAGTTGGAGCGCGCCCGATGAGAAACACATTTTCCGAGGCGCTCTATCAGGAGGCGACACAAAACCCTGACGTCTACATCGTCGTTGCCGATATCTCGCCCGCCGGCAGCATGTCGAAATTCAGCGCGCAGTATCCCGAGCGCTTCATCAATGTCGGGGTCGCCGAGCAAAGCATGATCGGCATTTGCGCCGGACTCGCGCTCAAGGGCTGTCAGCCCTTCGCCTATACCATCGCGACGTTCTCGCTCTATCGCCCGTTCGAGATGGTTCGGGACGATCTCTGCTATCAGAACCTGCCGGTGACGGTGGTCGGGATGGGCGCCGGCGTCATCTATTCGACCTTGGGCGGCACGCACCACACGATGGAAGACATCGCTATCGCCGGGGCCATTCCCAATATGCAGATCGTTGCGCCGTGCGATCCCGCCGAGTGCACGGAAGCGACACGCTGGTGCGCGCGGCAGAAGAATGGCCCGGTCTATCTCCGCATCGGCAAGGCCGGCGAACCGGACCTCACCAAAGACGCGGAGCCGTGGATCTTTGGCAAGCTGCGCTATCTGCGCCGCGGCCGCGATGTCTGCATCTTGTCTTACGGCGTCATCACGAAGATGGCCGTCGAGCTCGCCGATCACCTGGCGGGCCAGGGCAAATCGGTGTCGGTCGCCGTCACGCATACCGTCAAGCCGCTCGACCGCGAGGGCGTCGCCGCCGTGCTCAAGTCCCACGGCCATGTCATCGTGATCGAGGAGAACGTGCCGCAAGGCGGGCTCGCGCCCCAGGTCAAGCAGCTGGCCTGGGATAGCCGGGCTTCCTGTCGCCTCGACACCTTCACGCTGCAGGACAAGTTCATCCACAATTACGGCAGCTATGAGGATCTCCTGGCGGCGCACGGGCTGAGCCTGCCGAAGATCCTTGCCGCCACGGGTCTCGGATGAACGACAAATTGGTCAACGACCGGCTTGCCATTCATGGCGGCGAGCCGGTGCGGCGCGAGCGGATGCCGGCACGACTCGCTTTAGGCGAGGACGAGTTGCGCATGATCCAGGAGTGCCTCGCCTATTACCGGGAGCGGCAGGTCGATCCCGGCTACCAGGGCACTTTCGAAAAGCTCTACACCGACGCCTTCGTCGCGATGATGGGCGGCGGCCATGCCGACGCCGTGGCGACGGGCACGGCGGCGCTCTATGTCGCGATTGCAGCGCTCAATCTGCCCAAGGGCAGCGAGGTGCTCGTCTCGCCGATCACCGATCCTGGCACGCTGAGCGCCATCATCCTGAACGGGCTGAAGCCCCGCCTGTGCGACAGCAAACCCGACAGCTACAATATCGGGATCGCTCAGGTTCGCGAGCGATTGGGGCCCAATGTCTCGTGCATCCTTGTCGTGCACGCGGCGGGGCAGGCGGCCGAGGTCGACAAGATCGTCGCGGAGGCGCGGCCTCGCGGCATCAAGGTTCTCGAGGATTGCAGCCAGTCGCATGGCGCGAAGGTTTTTGGCCGTCCGATCGGTACATTCGGCGACATTGCCGCGTTCTCGACCATGTATCGCAAGGCGCACATGACCGGCCCCTCGGGTGGGGTGGTCTATAGCCGCAACCTCGATCTCTTCCGCAACGCCCTCGCCCATGCCGATCGCGGCAAGCCGATCTGGCGCGAGGATTTCAGCGACCGCGATCCGAACGGCTATCTCTTTCCAGCCCTCAACTTCAACACCGACGAGATTTCCTGCGCGATCGGCATCGCCTCGCTGGCGCGTCTCGAAGACACCATCATGCGCCGCTTGTCCTTCGTCTCGAACGTCGTCGAGCGTCTCGTCGAGGATTCCGAGATCTGCCGGCCCTACGAACATCGGCCGACGGATTCGCCGTTTTTCTATCCCGTGATCGTGGATGTCGAGCGCATCGCCTGCAGCAAAATCGAATTCGCGGAGGCAGTCCGCGCGGAAGGGATCGATCTCAATCCGCACTATCAATATGTCATCGAAGAGTGGCCGTGGCTCGAGCCGTATCTCGCCGATCGGTTCCGTTCCGAAAACGCGCGCAGCATCCGCGACCGCTCGTTCAATCTCTACCTCAACGAGAGGTATGGCGAACGCGAGGCGGAAGATACGGTCAACGCGATCACGAAGGTAGAGCGGTATTTCGGAAAGCTCTAATCGGACCCTAAGCGGCCAAAACTATCGATGCGCGGCTCTCAACACGCGTCGAAGTCGGCGCAGGATCCGCGGAATGGACCCGATGGGGTCGGACGCTATAATTCTTGCGCAAGCACTAATCCACTCCGCATACAACTCTTTTTGCACACGGACACGATTTAGGGCCGTATCGATCTCGCGCCGAAACCGTGCGGAAGCTGCTTCCGGCTCGCATTCTGCGAAATTGATACGCGAAAACGATATGCGCTGATCGTCAGACGAAGACATAAACCTGAGAACGATCCAGAGGCGACCCTCGTGAAGGGCCGTAGTCTTAGCTGGAACATAGGCGGTAAGAACAATCTTGCCGTCGTCAGATATAGATGAATCCAATCGCAAAGCCTGTCCACACGCGGTCAAGCTCAACCTATTCACAAGCGCTGGGGAAGATACTCTGCCCAATGTCAGCCTCAGGTGATAGGGTTGTCCTGGCGCGACTCGAATATAGATCGAACCGGTATTCGTGCCGCCAAGCCACCGCGAACCCCTCATCGCGTTAACGTCGTATTCGGCATTTCCCCAGCCAATTCCGGCAAACACCCCTGCGAGATCTAGGTCAACCGGACCCGCATCGACATCAGTTGCACAAAATGCATCCCAACAGGCCTCGTCGATCTTCGGTAGAGCCGCGGTTCCTATCGATTGGATTTCATTGAGCCGCTCTGTAGGGAGACCCACACGAAGAAGAGTGCGCCGAAGGCTCGGCAGATTGAGTCGGTGCTGATTGCAAACGCTGGCAAGCTCGTGCTCCGGATATACACTCGCAGTTTCAGCGCTTGCGATCCTCCCGGACTTGATCAACTGAAGCTTCAGGAACGGCGTGAAGTGGAACATGACCTCGTCGAACACGCGGTTTATTCCACACGCCTTGCAACTGTCGAAATCGCGCTTCCGGCGTAGACTTTGATAAACTTCGCTATTCCAAAACCGCTCGAACGCGCCAACATCTTTGTATACATCCATAGCGATCGGCGCTTCGGCCCATTGGCAGCAAGGGGCGGTCTTTCCTTGCTTTTCCATGTTCAAATACGCGATATCCAGAGGATCGCGGCAAGCGGTCTCCAAATCCACGTCTTGCTTCACGGAGGTGAAAAACCGGCCGCCTTCAACGTGCACGCCCAGACGGACGCCGATCGCAGAAGCCTCGTCAAAGACATCGTT